>NZ_AP024882.1:0-302717 GCF_024347675.1 Vibrio ishigakensis
TTTACTACAAATAGGCCCGGTTCTGCAAAGTTGTGGTCTGTCTCCTGCTCTGAGCGAGGTAGCGAGATATACAAACCTAGCTCTTTCATTTGCGCTTCGGTAAGACCGTAGGCAATTGGGAAGCTCACATCCACTTTTTCAAGGTGTGCTTCTAGCTGCTCTTTAGAATCGCCCGATACCGCAATCACATCCACATTTGCTTCAGCAAATGCATCTAGGTATCCCTCAATCTCATTGAGATATTTAGTGCACAACGGACAGTGTTTACCGCGATAGACGAACACTGCTTGCCAATCTTTACCAGCTGCAGGTTTACCAAGCTCTACTGAACTGCCATCTAGCAGAGTAGCTTCAAGTTTAGGAAACGGCTGACCCGCTTTTAGTTTTACTGACTTAGACATCTTCACTCCTGAATCATTTTGATTAGAAACCAATAGTTATTTTTAGCATCAAGTTGCAGTAATTCAAGGGGTTACAAAAAGGTGACTAGGTGGGATAGATAGCTATCAGCTATCAGCTATCAGCTATCAGCTATCAGCTATCAGCTATCAGCTATCAGCTATCAGCTATCAGCTATCAGCTATCAGCTATCAGCTATCAGCTATCAGCTATCAGCTATCAGCAGCTAGAGTGAAAGATATTATCAAATTTTACAAAAGTAATTTGTTATTCGTGCTGTTTTTCAAAAAATCACTTTCATGAATAATGCGCCCAACGAAACGAACAGCAATACGAGAAACTTTATTATGCCTTTAGCTCTGTTCGCGCTAACACTCAGCGCATTTGCAATCGGAACAACCGAATTTGTTATTGTCGGTTTGATCCCAACTATGGCAGCGGACCTTGGTGTGTCATTGCCTTCAGCAGGCTTACTTGTAAGCCTATATGCCCTTGGCGTTGCCGTGGGTGCTCCGGTACTTACCGCCCTGACCGGTAAGTGGAAACGTAAGACGGTACTGCTTACTGTGATGGCATTGTTTGTCATGGGTAACGTACTGGCTTGGCAAGCGCCTGGTTACAATACCTTGGTTCTTGCTCGCATCCTGACTGGTCTTGCACACGGTGTCTTCTTTAGTATCGGCTCTACCATAGCGACAGGCTTGGTATCGAAAGAGAAAGAAGCGAGTGCCATTGCAATCATGTTTACGGGTCTTACTGTAGCTCTAGTAACAGGTGTGCCTCTAGGTACTTACGTGGGTCAAGCGTTTGGCTGGCAGACAACTTTCCTTATCGTTGCAATTCTAGGCCTTATCGCTCTAATTGGTAGCTTCTTCCTAGTACCAAGCAATCTAAAACAGCCACCAGCGACCAAGCTATCGGCTCAAATGAAAGTACTGACTGAGCCTCGCCTACTACTAGTATTTGCTATCACTGCACTGGGCTACGGCGGCACATTTACAGCCTTTACTTACCTTGCTCCTATCCTTCAGGAAGTGACAGGTTTTGCAGACAGCGCTATCGGTATCATCATGTTGGTATACGGTGTATCGGTTGCCGCGGGTAATATCTGGGGTGGTAAACTTGCTGACAAGAAAGGTCCTGTTAGCGCACTAACCGTTATCTTTATCGGTCTTGCAGCAACACTGTTGGTATTTAACTTCACAGCATCGAACCCGATTCTAGCGGTACTGACTATCTTGGTATGGGGTGCATTTGCTTTCGGTAATGTTCCAGGTCTTCAGGTTTACGTGGTAAACCTTGCAGAGAAATATTCTCCAAACTCGGTAGATGTTGCTTCTGGTATGAACATCGCAGCCTTTAACGTTGGTATCGCTCTAGGCTCTTGGGGTGGTGGTCACATCGTTGCTAACCCTGAAATGGGTCTGATGCACACACCTTGGGTCGGCGCAGTGGTTGTTCTAGTCGCTCTTGGTCTAACTCGCTGGAGTGGTTACCTAGATAACCGTGAACCACGCACTGAGTGTGTTGCACAAGCTTAATCCTTCCAAAGCCCGCTAGTTTTAGTGGGCTTTGTTATATTGAAAACAAACCTTTCGCTCTCCCAACAAAAAAGCTTTTATCTATACTCAAGCTCCAAACAGATTGAGAGCTTTTAATGAACACCAGCCAAAGAACTTGTTTCTTCGCCGTCTTCTCCCTAACCCTAGTGCTCGGTTTTGCCGTGGACATCATGGTGCCTTCCCTACCGGCAATCACCCAACATTTTGGCGAGAATGACCACTCAGGTAGCTTGATTGTCTCTTCATATTTGATGGCCTATGCCATTACACAGGTGCTTTCCGGTTATATCTCTGATGTGGTAGGTCGTAAATGGTTGAGCTCTGCCAGCGCAATCTTATTCAGCTTAAGTCTGTTTCTGTGCGCGCATGTATCAAGCCTTGAAGAGCTTATCGGTCTTCGCATCGTGCAAGGCATCTGCGCTGGTTTCTTTGGGGTAATTGCTAGGGCCATACTGGCCGATGTTTTCGAAGGTGATGAGCTCAATAAACACTTTGCAACTATGGGTTTGGTATGGTCAATGGGACCTATCATAGCGCCGTTTATTGGTGGCCATTTTCAAACTTGGTTTGGATGGCAATCGGTGTTCTATTTCTTGTCTGGCATGAGCGGTTTGGTTGCCCTATTTATTACCTTAATGTTGGGTGAAACCATTAAGACTCGCATCCGCTTTAACCTCCGCACCCTAGTGGAAAGCTACTCTTATGTGCTGACTAAAGACCAGTTTATCAAGCTCACCATAGCTGCCGGAATGACCTACGCTATCATCTCGTCATTCAATGTGTTTGCCACCTATATCTTTCAGGAGCGCTTTGGCAAATCGGCGGACTTTTACGGACAGGTAAGCCTGTTGATGGGTCTATTCTGGCTAAGCGGTCAACTATTCTATCGATGGCTTCTTAACAAAGGTTACTGGAATAAACAGTGGCTAAATCGCATCTACTTCGCAGGCATTGGTTCAAGCTTAGCTATGGCTATTTGCTATCTAGCTTTCGGCGCACAAAGCTGGATGTTTATCGTCTTCCCCGCCATCTGCTTTTTCACCGCATCAATCACCTATATACACACCTTTGTGTACGCCTTTTCAATCGTATCGAAAAAGGCCGGCACAGCGAGCTCATTGGTTGGGTGTATCTCGGCATTCGTTGCAGGCGTTACCCCTGCCCTTACCGCCAAAATAACCTTGGAGCCTAGCCAAATACTGGTAGCCTCGATAGTTATTTTGTTTGTCGGGAATCTACTACTGAATCTCACCTCTTTAAAACAGCGCTACCCCAAGTGACAAACACGCAACATGGGAGTAAATTACGCTCCCCACTGTGCAAGAAACGAACTATGAATCCAAAACCCGACCGCATTACCGCAATGCGCAACATCATTGAACAAGCTAAACAAGAATTCCCTTTATATGAGGACGATACCTTTGTATGCAGTCCAGAGGGAAACTGTGTCGGTTGTCCAAAGAAATTGATGGAATTGGTCGAAGGCGAGCTCAGCTATTGGGAAAGCTATATCAATCGAGGTAATACACCTCACTTTGATGAAATCAGACGCTTTGGCAAGCTGTGTGAGAACGTAAAACGTGGCTTAGTTCGCAACCAAATCCTTTGATTCACATATTCACCAAATCTATATCACTACCACCCAAAGCAAAATCCCAGTCAATTAGTGTGATCCATGCACTCCTATTGTCAGAGTTAGGTAAAGAGTTGTAGCAAACGATTGCATAACATCTCGTTACATATCAGATTACGCCCATCGACAACAACTATTAAAACAGCTGTAAATAATTAGCATGAGTTATTAGTCGACGTTGCTGACCTACCTTTAGCAACTGTCGGTGTTCAGCTTTAGTAGTTATTCGATAACTCCATTAGTCCAAGGATGGACTGCCCTATAACCAACCGAGATATGGGATAGAAGAATGAATAAGACACTATTTACGGTTTGCGGAGCAGTTTTGTTGAGCCTAGGCACAGTGGCGCATGCGACTGAACAAAAAATCCAAGCACCATCGACTCCTACCTTGGTCTCTGAAAATGGAGCAGCCGCCGTTTACTACGGTGAGTCCAACAATATCTGCACCCTTAATCTTAAGGATGACCTGCAAAACGATTATTGGATGTTCTCAATCGGCTATAACGGCAATACAGGTACGCACGGAATCGCGTTCAACTCTGAGGCTACAGCACTTAAGAAATTCCTGTTCAATCGTGGCAAGGATATTCACATCGAATACAACCACGAAGCTAGCGAAGACTTCGACCACTTTGAAGGCGAGTTCTTCCGTGTGAAGAGCCGTGAGTTCTTCGACAGCTTGGTTCATCTGCAAGAGAACGAAAACCCAGACGAGTCGGTATTCCACAGCTTCGAGATCAAACAAGCGACCATTTCTCACACAGAAGAAATTGAGATAGATTCAGAGGTCCTTGATAGTTTTATTGCTTGTGCACAAAGCGCAAAGAAGAAAGGCTTGAACGGCTAGTCTCGAATCAAGATTTAAAAAATCCCCAAGTGATTGAGCCATCACTTGGGGATTTTTCTTTTATAAAGCGCGGGTCTTAAGCTCTTTGGTGACATGGGGCGGCGCTACCCGCTCTAGTTTAGCGATGCACTGCTTCGAGTCTGGATGATAGTGACGTAACTTAAAGTCACACACCGCATACAAGTGCTCTGGTCTTGCCGAAATCTGATAAGAACGCTGTAGAGACTTCAATGCCAAATTTTCATCGATAGGCTCTTGCAAAATACCGTTTAGATACCAGTAGTAACTGTTATCTACGGCTTTCTCCGCTGCCTTGTTCATACTATCCGCGGCCATGGTCTTATCATTCAATCGCACCTGAACCATAGCTTTGGCATACAAGAGTTCAGGTTGATCTGGCATGGTTTTGAGTGACTTATCCAAAATCGATAGTGACTTAACATCTTTCTTTATAAGTCGATTGTTCTCAACCAAACCTAGGATAGCATCAACATTGTTAGGGTCCTGCGACAAAGCGTATTTATACAGACTTCGAGACTCGTAGTAGAGCTCCACCTGCTGCTTCACCAAGGCCAAACGCATAATGCTATCTTGGTCGTTTTCTAGATTCATCGCCTCTATATAATCATCCAGAACCGGCCCAAAGGTTTGCTGCTGCATGGAGTTCATCTCTCGATAATCCACAGCTAGGTTCTCAACCACAGCGAGGCGAACATCCACCACCATGTCATTGAACAAAGGCTCAAGCAGGCGCCATCTATGCTTAAAATCAAACGGAGCAGAAGCGTGAATTGCCGCCACTCGAACATGATAGTTTGTGTCTTTAAGGGCGCGCGCAAGTGAAATCAAACCATTTGTCGACGGATAGTTTGCTAACTGGTTAAGGGCATCCACACGCGCTTCCACCGGCTGGTTTTTATCCTGAGCAATATAAGCGAGTTGATCCACATTCGACAGAGGCGCAGCCTGAACCGCGCACGCCATCACAGCCCCTAAAATCAGGGCAATAATTCGAGAACACTTCATTAGAACTTCGCTCCAAAGCTGTTGCTTGGATTCTGCTGCTGCATCGCTTGGCGCACTACCGCATCGCTAAACTTACCGTGTGCGACTGGGTAGCCCATCAGACGAAGCAAATGCGCAATAGAGCGATCCGCATGACGATAGAACTTGTGCCAACCTGCACACAAGTAGTTCAAACCTGGTTCGCCATCCTTAGTGCGAATAAAGCGATTCTTTGGACACTCACCGTGGCAAGCAAACTTATAGTCACACTTCTGGCACTGCTCGGTCAGGGTGCGAGTTTTCGCAAAGCCAAACTCTTGCTGCTCGGCAGAATACGCCATCTCATCTAATGGGCGCTCATGCACATTACCCAGTTTGTATTCTGGATATACATAGTGGTCACAAGAGAACACATCTCCAGTTGGCTCCATAGCCAGTCCTTTACCGCAGAACTCGCCTAGGGTACACAGTGGGTTTCGACGTCCCATCCAGGTTTCAATAAAGGCTTCGAAGTATTGCACGAAGACCTTTCCTACATCGCGAGATGCCCACTCATCGAATACTGCAATGAGGAAGTTACCCCAAGCCTCATCGGTCACACACCATGACTCCATCACTGAGTTTTTGCTACCTGGAATCAGTCGCTTGTCGCCTTGCTTAGGTTGCTGATCGGCAGGCCAATGTTGAGGCGCGGTGTCGCGAAAACTCTTTGGCTCTACAATCGGGATAAACTGCATCTGAGGAGAGCGCACCTCATCACGTAGGAAACGATAGATCTCCAATGGCGCACGACTAGTCAGATTGTTGATACAAGTAAGAGTGGCAAATTTCACCTCGTACTTATGCAGAAGTTCAACCGCATTCATCACCTGCTTAAAGGTGCCTCGACCCGCCTTATTGGTACGATACGCATCGTGGTACATCTGAGGGCCATCGATACTAAGGCCAACCAAGAAGTTATGTTGAGATAGGAACTGGCACCACTTGTCGTTAAGTAACGTACCATTGGTTTGAAGATCGTTAGCAATAGTGACGCCTTGTGGGCGATATTTCTCTTGCAGTTCGACAACGCGCTCAAAAAACTCCAAGCCCAACAGCGTTGGCTCACCCCCCTGCCACGAGAAGATGATCTCAGGAGTGTTTTGGCCTTCAATATACTGCTTCACATAGCTTTCTAGATCCGCATCGCTGATCTGTGGAGAGCATCCCTTCTTGTATTCCAGTAAATCCTGTTTACTCAAGTAATAGCAATAATCGCAGTCGATATTACAAACCGCACCGATAGGCTTTGCCATTACATGCATTCGTTTTGATGCACGACCCTGGTACTGAGGACCCTGAGTAATCAACATATAAACACCTGCGAGGTTGTGAAAAACAGCATTATTATACGTGGTTATATATCAAGGAATCGTTATGCCTTGTATAACCTTTAGTTATTCAGGATTTGGCTAAAATTGGCGCACTTTTAGTCAGTTTGAGGTCCTCATGCGCCCTATCACTCGCCTAGCCTTTCCTTCTATTCTTATCGCTGCAAGCCTTGCTGGTTGTGCCTCTGCGCCGCAGCACCCTATCGCACAACTCATTGAAACCGATATGGTTTTAGTAGAAGGCGGAAGCTTCACCATGGGCTCTGATCTACCTGAAGCTGGGCCACAAGAAAAGCCAGCTCGCGAGGTCAGTGTAGATAGTTTCTACATCTCTAAGTTTGAGGTCACTCAAGAACTATTCGAGAGCGTTATGGGTCATTCCATGAGCTACTTTGCAGGACCAGACGTACCAGTAAACAACCTTAGCTGGCAGCAAGCTAATTACTTTATCGAAAAACTTAACGAACTGACGGGAGAGACCTACCGTTTGCCAACCGAGGCTGAATGGGAATTTGCGGCTAAGGGTGGCAACAAGAGCCAAGGCTTCAAATACAGTGGCTCAAACGATATCAACGAGGTGGCGTGGTATGAAAACAACGCCAACAACCGTGCTCACCCTGTAGGTAAGAAAAAGCCTAACGAGCTTGGCCTGTATGACATGACAGGTAACGTTGGTGAATTCACCATAGACGCATACGAAGAAACTTATTACCTGCATGCGCCTTCTCACAACCCTAGCAATGCGCAAGATTCAAAGGTCGGATTGGCGCATAAATCGGTTCGTGGTGGTAGCTACTCTTATGCCGATAATCAATCTGAAAACTACCGTCGAGACTTCGCTGCTCAACGTACCATAATGGCTGATATGGGACTACGCTTGGTACGTGATGCCGAATAATTATACAAATAGGAACAAATACTTATGAGAAAAAATGTTTCTTTATCACTAGTCGTGGCTGGGCTTTTATCATCATCAATGGTGACATTCCCTGCACTGGCTGAGGAAGCCAAGCAACCTAAACTTGTCCTGCAGATCACCGTGGATGGCTTACGTGGTGACCTGCTTGAGCGCTATAAGCATAACTTTGGTGAGGGCGGCTTTCGCTACCTAATGGATGAGGGCACCTATTACACCAATGCTAACTATGAGCACGGTAATACCGAGACCATAGTGGGACACGTTTCACTTGCAACCGGTGCGCCACCAGCCGTGCACGGAATGGTTGGTAACGTTTGGTATGACCGAAGCCTTGAGCGCTTGGTGTATAACGTGGAAGACGGCAACTACAGTATGCTTACTAGCGGTGCTGGCGTTGACCAATCCACTGAGATAGACCCAACTCAGCGCACCGCAAAACAAGATGGTCGCTCTCCAAACCCTATCCTAGTCTCTACCTTTAGTGATGAGTTAACCGTCTCAAACAGCGGGAAATCCAAGGTGTTTTCTGTATCGGTAAAAGACCGTGGTGCTATTTCACTTGCTGGTCACACAGGTAAAGCGTTTTGGTTTTCAAAGGCGACCTCTGAGTTTGTCACCAGTGATTATTACTATTCGGAATACCCAATCTGGGTAAACCGCTGGAATGAGAAGAAGATACCCGCTCGCTACTCAAAGCAGCGCTGGGATCTCTCGCTTCCTCGAGATCAATACACCTTGGAAGAGGTATCTCAGGATCAGAAGTTCGACCTAGCCGGTTTCCAACGCACCTTCCCACACCCTTATGGACCAGCAAGCTATCAATATTACTCGACTATGCTAACCGTTAGTCCCGCTGGTGACGAGATCACCGCCGATTTTGCCAGCATCTTGCTTCAGCAAGAGCAACTAGGTAAAGGGGAGGTTACGGATTATCTTGCGGTAAGCTTCTCGTCCAACGACTACGTTCTTCACCTTTACGGCCCTTCGAGCCTAGAGGCGGAAGATAACTTGATTCGACTGGACCGAACCTTAGCCAAAATGTTTGAAGAGATCGAGCACCATGTGGGTCTAGACAACACCTTGATAGTCCTCTCGGCAGACCATGGCGCGCCCGAAGCCTCACCAGTGGCGGCCTCTCTTGGCTTAAGACAAGCAGCCTATTTCCAGAAAGAAACCTTGATGACAGATGCTCTAGTGGCTCGTTTGAAGTCAGAGTTTGGTGTCGATGAAAAGATCATCCGTCTTTATGCTCAGCCATATGTCTATCTAAATCATGAGATGGTGAAGCAGAAGAAAATCGACCTAGCTAAGCTTCAAGACGTTATCGCTGAAGAGGTTACCAAGGTAAGTGGCGTGGCATATGCGGTGACCAGTGAAGACATTAAGAATGGTCGCGTGCAACACAACCGAGTTAACGAATTGGTATCCAACAACTACCACCCGCAACGCTCTGGCGATGTGTATCTGGTATTTGACCCACGCAGCTATATTAACGATATGGACGGTCTAACGGTCGCTTCGACACACGGCTCGCCGTGGCGCTACGATACTCATGTACCGGTTATCTTTGCAGGATATGACATTAAAGCTCAGACAGTGCATAGAGCAGTTACCCCGTATGACATTGCTCCTACCCTATCCAATAAACTTGGTATCACCCAACCAAGTGGTGCCACAGGTAAGGTGTTGAAAGAGGTCGTAAACTAACGCGACTCACAAACTTCACTCAGATCAAGCCGGCAACTTCGCCGGCTTTTTGTTAACGGAAGATTTAAGGGTTAATCTCGCCTGCTATCCTAACCTCTGAAACTCCCGACCAATCAGACCAAGCCATATCTTGGTTTCGTACTCTAGCTTTGAGATACCAGACCTCACCGTCCTCGAACTGTAAGAAGTGTTCAGGAGCATTTGCTCGCCCTTTTAGCTTGTCGTAATCCGAAATATGGGTCACCTTCTCCAGTCGAATCTGACCTTCAGTAATATCCTCCAAGTCATGCTCTTCAGACCAAGCAACATGGTCATCCGTATAGATATGGTTCACCCACTTATAGGCCTCATCATTACCCACGCGAAGAACACCCTCAAAGTTACTCAGGGTCACAGTAGTTATATCGGCTCCTTCTTGCGAATCTATGATTTGCCCCTCAACCCAAGTAGGGTCGACTTCATCATCAGGCTGGTCTCCTTCAAGTGGATATGGAAGTAGGTTTTGCGAGCGCGTTTCATTCCCCCATAGATCAAAGACCTGTTCACGCTCCTCATTGAATGTTCTCGACTTAGACAGTCTCCATTGAACTTCGTGAATAGAGTCAGGCTGTGAGTGTGATAGACCTATAGTGTCGCTTCCTGGTCGTACCGTGATAGAAGGATCTAGCGTCGGGGATTCAATGATCGACTCAAAAGGAGCAAGTCTGACGACATCTGTGACTTCAAACACATTGTCTAGCTCAGCATACCCACCGGACTTAGAGATTACCGTACCAGAGTAACGTTGTGACTTTAGCGTGTCCGTACCGTCGACATTGAAAGTAAGGACGTTGAATCCGAACTCTGAACGAGACACCTCTATAGTATTGTAGTCCTGAATATCATATAGGTGATGGGCATTATGCATTGGCTCCCGGTAGCCTTGGGAGGTAGAGCTGTTCATCCATAGATGAGGGGTATCCATAGATTGACCACGGGAGTACGCGTGGGTGTGCCCAAAAAAGTGACCTGAGATTTTACCTGTCGCCTTTGAGTAATTCTCTGTCTCAGCAACGATTTCACACGAACCCAGTGACTCTCCAGTAATCCACATTTCAGATAGACAAGGGTGATGCATCATGGAGAACATATAGTCGATATTCTCATCACTCTCTGTTGCCGACCTCTCATTGCTCATCCAATGGATCTGTTGCTTAAGAACATCACGTTGAAAGTTAGAATGACTATGTGAAATCGGGAAGGAGTCCATACCAAACATACGCAGGTTATTGATATCTATCGTATACCAAGTCTCATCATAAGAAGGGTCTCCATTTTTAGGAGTCTCGAAAAAGTGCTTGTACTTGGTTAGATGAGCATCCTTGGAATAATCATGGTTTCCTGGAACCGTAATTAATGGTACGTACGGCGTTATATTCTTCATCTGTTCGAAAAATTGATCCCGCCAATGCTCAAAATTATAACCATCGCTCACGATATCCCCGGCGATAGTAATAGCTGTCAGATTTTCCGCACACTGCTCTTTATCATTTTCACAGGCGTATTGAATAATCCCGCTATTAATTACATCTTCAAGAACACCAAGTGTATCGCCATTTTGTGTATCGCCGATTGCAATAATATTAAACGGCGACTTATCACCCTTTTCATTATAGGTTTTGAAGAAATACATCTCAGACACAGACTGTTCAGAGCCATTGTCACTAACAACATAGTATTCATACACTGTCTTAGGCTTTAAGCCTTGCAACGTCGCAGAACGTGTTTCTGAAATAGTAAGATCGATCAAGTCCGCTTCAACAACACTCCATGCGGAATGGGAGCCCTGCTCTCTTACCCATACCTGGGCGGAGTCCGCCGACGCTTCGAACCTAACTGTCATAGACGTAGGTTGAGGCATCTGAAGATAAGGATGGATCAGAAACTCAATATTGCTCCCTTCAGGAGCAGGATTAGGTTCACCACTGTGGGAGTCATTGGATGAATCATCGTTACATCCGGACAAAGCTACCAGTAGACCCGCTACGATAGCCGAATATTTTAAAGGCTTCATTTCTTTTAATTTTCCATTAGGTTTGTATTTAGCTTTAAAAAAAGCATTAAGAAATGTAACCAGATGTTTTTTCACTTTAATTGCGCTTTTGTGTTAACTATTGGAAAAAGCAAAGTGAAATTATTGATGGAGCTTATAGGTTGGAGCTGCGAAAAAACAGAGTTAATTTAATTAAGAGAGCTAAAGTTTTTAAAATATATAAATAGCCTTACAAAATATTACTAAGGCTATTAAACCAATTTAGTTCTATGAAAATATAAAAATGCCCCCCTAAACTGGGAGGCAAACATCTCTACATTCTGGTTTAAAGAAACACTGTCTTTGCCATGGCAGAGACCTGATTTCTTAGCCAGCGGTGACTGGCATCACTGGTTCGGCTAGGGTGCCATAACATGCAAAGATCCTTTTCCACATCTAAGAAAGGTGCGTCTAGAGATTGCACAGGGTGGAAGTCAGCCATACTAGAGAACGTTGAAACTGGGAATAATGCCAAATAATCACTCTGACAGGTCGCAGCTAGTGCCTCTAAGACACCTGGTGCTCTATAAACGATCTTACGCTTGTTGAGGTAATCGTTGTTATCGCTCGACATCATGGTGCTACGACTGCGCCATTGGGATACCGCAATATGTTCTTCGGCTAGGAACTGCTCAGGGGTTATCTCACCGCTCACCCTTGGGTGATCTTTACGTGCAATAACCATTAAACGCTCTTTACCAATAACACTGGTTTGCAGTGTAGTGCGCCCTTTTGGCATCACATCGATTACCAAATCATAGCGCTGCAAACGCAAGTCCGACTCAAGGTCCTCGGTAAATAGTGGATGTACCTCAAGGTCGATGCCTGGGGCATTTGCCTTGATCTGATTAAGCACCTTTGGCATCAGCTCATAGCCAATAGGGGCTAAACAGGCGATGGAGAAGATGCGCTTTGACACCTTAGGGTCGAATGAGCGAGAAGCGCTCAGTGTTGACGAGAAGTTCTTAAACGCAGTGGAAAGCGCAGGGTATATGTCCCCAGCAAATGAGGTCGGTGTTACTCCAACAGGGCTGCGATGAAACAAAGGATCGTCATAGATCTCACGAAGGCGCTTAAGCGCCTTACTCACCGCAGGTTGGCTTACACCCAGGCGCTGCGCCGCCTTGGACATGCTCTCTTCTTCATAGACAGCAACAAAAAATGGGATCAGGTTAAGTTCGGTACTTTTCATTTTCTTCACGATATTTATGAGAAATCTTAGTTAACTGGGGCAATGCCTTATTGTTATAAAGCATAGAGAAACCAGTCACTTGGCTCAACTTAATCCATAAAATCCATGGCCTTACATAGCCTGAGCTGTATTCTTCTAGCTGTATTTCTGCCTCTCTCATCTGCAAGGTGCTGTGCATTTGCTTTAGCCTTGCGTACAACTGAGTTCGGATTTGAGCCTTATTTCGACTCATCACAGCTTTGTGGAACCGCCACCACAAGGGTGCGGGTCTGTGGCGATAGTAGCGAATCACAGCCCATACAGAGGCCATCGAAAAAGTGAGCAAACATACCAATAGTGTCACAGCAAAGCGATATTGCTTCATCCATGAACTAAAGGTGTGTTTGACCTCAAAGGTTTTTCCTTCAAGGGTCAGAGTTTGCAATCTATCGCTGCTGCTATCCCACCAATTGATGGTGATTTCTGGAAACACCATCTCACCACCCTGTTGCAATACATAAGTGACCTCTTCCTCACGACTAGCCAACCATTGCCCACGATTTTGCTTGTCCTCCAATCTAGGTGCACTAGGGTAAACCTGATAGCCTTGCTCATGTCCTTGCGGGACATCAAGGGCCGAAGGGATCAAAACTGACAGCGTGTCTTGGACATCTATCTTAATGGTGCGAGTGATGCTGTCTCCCACCTTTAGCTCCTCACTGGAAGATGACCAAGCCTGCTCAATACTGGCATCGGGACTGCTCACCCACTCACTATCCTCAGTAAGCTGACCGCTCGGGATCTCAGCCTCAAACTTGAGGGCTTTGGTGAAGAGTTTCTGCTTAAGGTTGCCATTTTTCTCGGTTGAAACCTGCACCTCAACGGCGACGGGTGGCACTGTAAACTTACCTTGCTGCTGAGGGTAGAGCGCTACTTCCCAGCGCTGGGTCGACCAAGTTTGACCCTCAATTCTCTGGGTAAAGTTGGTGGCGAGTTGAGACTGCTGTTTTACCAATACATTCTGTATTTCAGGCAAAGAGATACGGGTTCCTGAAGTAAACCATCTCGGTGTAGCAAGCTCCACATACATGATGATCTGCTCGTTCACCTTGTAGCTAGAATCGCTCTCTTTTAGCCATGTCTTCATGGTCACCACAGGCTGGCTTGCTACCGCCAAGGAAGAAGAGAACAACGCGAGTATTAGTATAAATAGACGTTTCATCATTTGCCCTCCTCTGCTTGATATTGTGACTGACGGTATTGAAGCTGAAACTTGGCTCGAAGGAAAAGTTTAGGGTCGGCCTCAACACGCTTCAGCCACTTGGCCGCAAGCTCTTCACTCCCTAAGATCTCACGGGCATTCAAGGTCTCTTTTTGTAGCATCTCTTGCACTACGTCTTCCTCTGCGCCGTCGCCGGTTTGCGGTTTATCATCAGGAAGCTCAACCGAGTCCTCCGCGCCGTCTGTGGTTCCTTTCTGACTCTCACTGAGACGATTTACCTCATCTATGATGCCCTGAAGCACCTTAAGGTTATTTTCAGTGCGCTCCTGTAGTGTTTGATCCAACTCCTGCTCTAGCAACAGCTGATAGAGATTTCGAGCCTTGATGTATTCGCGCTGTCTAGCGAGAGAGTTAGCTGCATTGAACAGAGCCAGTGGCGAGTCGATGTTTACAAACTGAGCATGAGCGAGCTTGTATTCTCCGGCATAGTAGTAAGCAATACCGCGGTGCATAGGGTCCTGATAACGCTTGGCGGCTTCTAGATACTGCTGATTATCAAACAGGTACTGCCCTTGCTGATCTCGGGTAAACCAAATATCTAGCCATGACTGCCATGCCCTATCCCAGTTAGAGACCTGCTCCAAAGGGGCTTCTTCTGCTACGCTCTTAACCGGCTGTGCCATCACTTGTTGGGGCATCACTGAACCAACCAGCACAGCACCGACTAAACACCATTGCACTAGCCAACCCTTGCGGAACCAAAGCAGCAATAAAACAGCAATTGGGAATAGGACGATATACCCCATATCCTGCCAAGGCATTACCGTATCGCCATTAATCTGCATATGGCGCTCAACCCAGGTGTTGATCTGATTGATGTCTTGGTTATCTATGGTCACCAGCTGAACTCGCCCAGAAACCTCACTGGCTAACTGCTGTAGTGAATTCAGATCCAGCGGACTATTGGCATTAAATTCAGGATTACCCATGGCCAATATAAGAAGTTGATTGCTGCCCGAAGCAAAGTACTCACTCATCGCCTCTAGGCTCGACGGTGGCATCCCATCGGTGACCAATAGAACTGTGCTTGCCTCGCTACCTGATAGCTGTTCATCCAAAAGCTGAATAGCACTTTCTGGACGCTTGCCTTCCACGGGCATAACACCCGGCTCGATGGCATTCAAGAAAGGCACAAATACTTGGCTGTCTTTGGTAAGAGGCATAGCAAGGTGTGATGAGCCCGCATAGGCAATCAGCGCGGTTTTACCGCCTTGTCGCAGACTGAGCAGGTCGCGGATCTTCTGTTTAGCACGGGCCAGTCTATCTGGCGCAACATCCTTTTCCAGCATGGAGCTATTGGCATCGAGCATCACAACCAAAGAGGCCTTGTCCTCACCAAACGGTGATGGAGCGCGCTGCCAAGTTGGACCTGCACACACCAAAATAGCCAAGCTAGTGACCACAACCAATACTTTCAGGGGCAATTGCTTGCGCCAGCCTTGATCTTCGATAGTGAGCGCTTTTTTAAGATGCTCCGGCAACTGGTTTTGCCAACCACCCTCAGAGTCATCTTTAAACCTTAGATAGATCACCACAGCAAGCGGGACAAAAGCCATTAACCACAGAGGTCTTATGAAATGGAACTGGGTGAAGATCTGCTTCCACAGCATGGTATCAAGCATGATGCTTCTCCCCTTTTCTGCGTTTGATGGTGCTGACACTAAACGCCAGAATGTAGAGCACAACCACCAGCATTAGAGGATAGGCATGCACACTCTCCTTAATACGATACTCAGTGCTTTCATACAGGCGTGGCTCTAGCTTGTTTATCTCCTCATAGGCTTTATCAAGCTCAGTTCTATCTAGGGCGTAGAAGGCATTGCCCCCCGTCTCTTCAGCCACACGATTGATAATGTTCATATCCAGAGCTTGCTCACCCACGGTTTGCGGGTCACCAATGGCTATCATATGAACCTTAACGCCTTTCACCGCTGCTACTTTAGCGGCGTCGATTGGCTCCACGAAACTGCCAGTATCGTTACCATCGGTCAGCACTATCGCCAGCTTCTCCCTATTCGGGTTTTGCGCTGTTTCATCGCTATGCTCAAACACCTTGATTGCAAGGCCGATAGCATCACCAAGGTGAGTGCTGGCGCCTGCCATAGCCACATCAGTTTGGTTCAAAAGCTCAAGCCAAACGCTTTGATCTGCGGTAAATGGGGTTTGTAGAAACGCAGCATCGCCAAACAGAATCAATCCAAGTCGATCCCCCTCACGGGCTTCGACGAACTCAGCTAGCACCTCTTTCACTGCCTCGATGCGCGACACCTTATCACCATCTGTAGAAGTGAAATCAGGTTCAGCCATAGAACCTGACAGGTCGACAACCACCATGATGTCACGCCCCATCAGTTCGCGGGTTTGGGGCTCACCCAGCATCATTGGCTTACACATGGCAAATACTAACAAACACCAAGAAGCAATAAGGATAAGGCGTTGCCACCAGTTGGCCTTTAACTGGCTTGCACCCGAGGATGGAGTTTCTCCTAATATCTCAACCAGAATTTCAAAAAAAGGCACCTTTACTGCTGATTGCTTGGTTCGATAGGCAGGAATAAGAAAATGAACCAACAGAGGCAGTGGTAGCAGCAGGAGCATCCACGGATAGGTTAATTCAAGCATGGCTCACTCCTATGCTCAGAAAGCCAGCTTAAACAATCTTGAGTCAGCTCTGAAAGCTCAGCATCAGACAAGGAATACCCCTTTGATAGCAGCGCCTTAGACCATGCCTGCCACTTATTCTCAAACCGAAGGTTTTCTTTACTGAATAGATCCAACTGACTTAGGAAGGCGTCACCGATTAGCCTGTTAGAATCACTGGATAGATGTGAGGTGACGGCTTTCATCACCGTAAACAGGTCTTGGCCATAGTCAAAGCGCTCTTGGTCGGATAAGCCATGACTTAGGGACGCCCGCATATCAGAAACTATCGCAATCGCTTCGCCTCGATAGCGGTTTTCTCGCCACCGTTTGTTTAAGCGATATAGCCAGAATAGCAATGCAATTCCGGCAATCATACCCAGTACTTGCCAGCCTATTGTCTGCGGGAAATAGCTGATAGGTTCTGCCACCTGGACATCGCTAATATTTCGAAGAATGTAGGTACTTGGAGGCGTGTGTACAGTCATCGTCTTCCTCCCAAGGCACGCTTGTATTCTTGGATATGTTCACCACTGGTATCGAGCTGAACAAAGGGAAGATTCTTGATCGCCATAAGCCTAGTTAACTGCTCTTCACGCTTATTGTGGTGCGCTTCAAGACCAAGGTTTGCTTTAGCTATCTTGCTCTCTTCGGTAATTGAGAGTTGCAACTCGCCATCGCCCATCACCCAGTTACTACTTGGGATGGTCTTCTCCATTGGATCAGATACACGCACAGCCAGCAGATCGTTGTGGATCTGTAGCTGTTTCACTTTATCCAAGTCGGCTTCTTTGATGTCCAGCCAGTCGCTGATAATCACTATGGTGGTGTTCTTGCTTGCCATACGCTCAATGCTGGCCAGCCAATGGGACATGCTCACCTCTTCGCTATCCATCGAACCGACAGATAGGCTGTGATTAGCTTGCTGGACGGACTTTAAAGCGTGCAGTAGATGACCTCGAGAGCGCTGCGACTTAAAGGCCTGAATGGATTTCGACGAGCGTAAACTCACGCCAACTCGGTCGTTATCAGAAAGGATGCTCCACCCACTCAGAGCGGCAACCTCTGCGGCCACAACCGATTTCATAACCTGGTTTGAAGCAAAGAACATACTGGCACTTTGGTCGATGCAGAGAAGCACATTGCGGTCTTTCTCTTCGGTATAACTACGAACATGTGGTTTACCAGTACGCAGGGTCACCTTCCAATCTAGGTTGCGAATATCATCGCCCTTTTGGTAATGACGTAGCTCTTCAAAGTTGAGTCCGCGCCCACGAAATAGGGATTGATGACGACCAGAAAGTACAGTGTCTGATTTTAGTTGAGGCAAGAAAGAGAGCCCCACAGCCTGAGACTGCAAGGCAATCAATGCCTTGAAATCACAATAGATACGGGAGTCCATAGTTTTACCCGATCAATACATGATCAAGAAGCTCATCCACTACCTTGATAGCGTCGATACCATCAGCCAAAGCGTCGTAACTCAAGCTATGACGATGAGATAGCACGCTATGGGCTACTGCGCGAACATCATCTGTCTCGACATAGCTACGACCTTTGAGCCACGCATAAGCACGGGCACACTTGTCTAAGGCAATGGTGGCACGCGGGCTAGCACCCACCGCAATCCAGCGAGAAAGGTTCGATT
The DNA here is from genome assembly GCF_024347675.1 of Vibrio ishigakensis. Classification (NCBI taxonomy): domain Bacteria; kingdom Pseudomonadati; phylum Pseudomonadota; class Gammaproteobacteria; order Vibrionales; family Vibrionaceae; genus Vibrio; species Vibrio ishigakensis. The sequence goes on from NZ_AP024882.1 coordinate 18,258, forward strand.
CGGGATAACGCTCAGGTCGACGAGTAGCCATAACTAAGTTAACCATGTACTTCTCAACCAGCTCAGAAACCTCAACATTAGCAATCTCGGCTCGTGCCGCGATGATGGTGGCAGGATCGATAGCCAAGGCTTGTTGTTCTTCACCACCGACCACTTCCTCGCCACGCACCAAGCGAATAATGGCAAGCTCAGCGTCGTCATCTGGATAATCGACGGTGACCTTCAAAATAAAGCGGTCCATCTGCGCTTCGGGCAGTGGGTAAGTACCTTCTTGCTCGATTGGGTTTTGGGTAGCAAGCACCATAAACAGTTCAGGAAGTTGATGGGTTTGATCACCCACGGTCACTGTGCCTTCTGCCATCGCTTCAAGCAGTGCTGCTTGAACCTTAGCTGGCGCACGGTTGATCTCATCGGCAAGCACTATGCTGTTAAAGATAGGACCCGGTTGAAAATGCAGGCTGGCTTTCTCCTGCTCAGAGGTTGCCTCTTGATAGACTTCAGTGCCGGTAACGTCAGAAGGAAGCAGGTCTGGCGTGAACTGAACGCGACCGAATGAGGTATTGAGCGCATCTGCCAACGCTTTAACTGAACGGGTTTTCGCCGTACCCGGCAAACCCTCTAGAAGTACATGACCATTAGTTAATAGGCCAAGCACTAGAGCCTCTACAACATGCTGCTGTCCAACAACAGAGCGTTCTACTCGTTCAATCAACTGGTTTACTGCGTTTTGAGTGTCACTCATTGGTTCTTCCTCACGTTATCCTTGCCTCGAAACCACCTCGAGGACGCTCAATTTTAACCGACACCGCCATAACCAATGGTTATAACTAACGTAGCAATTGGTTGCGAAGCGGCGCAATAATGTTAGGTGGCGCATACTTTTCTAATTCAGTAAGGCATTTCCTCGCTTCAAACTCAGCGCTCATCTTGTCACTGTACTTCACCAACATCTCACAGCGCGCATAGAGCTGCTGCGGGTTACCACTGATTCGAAACGCCCTATCTAGCGCATCGCTCGCTTTAGAAAGGTCCACATTCTCAAGCGCCAGACCATAGAGGAACCAATACTGGCTATTTTCTGGTTCAGCTACTGTAGATAGCCTCAGCATCTCTAGCGCTTGGGGCTGTTTGTCTTGTCTAAGCAGTGATAAGGCGGCGCTGTATCTCAAGCCGCCTGACTTAGGCTGAGCGGCAATGCCCTGCTCTAGAGTCTGAAACGCTTTAGATTCATCACCCTGCTCTCGATACAGGTCGGCTAAATTGACATAGCTATTAGCGAAGATAGGCTCTACTCGTATCGCTCCCTGATAGGCCTGTATTGCTTTATCTACCTCACCTTGAGCTCGATACACATTCCCTAAATTGGTACGACCGAAACCTCGGTCAGAGTTAAACTTTTGGATCTGGATATATTCATTTAAAGCCGGAGTCAGCGCTTCTTTCTGTGGCAGACTCATCTGTTTCCAACTTGCTACCAAGGCACCTGCGGCCTCCGTTCTGACCGCCAATACTGGATCTGAAAGAAGTGGTTCAAGGATTTGCCACCTGTCACTGAATTCAAATCCTTGTGATCCCTCAATTGCACCAAGACGGATAAGCTCACTGTCATGTTTTACTGCACGAGCCAATGCTACCGTGGTGTTCTTGCCTGAATACGGCGACATACGAGACAAGGCTGAAGCGCGAATAATATCGCTCTGCTTGGCATCTTGTGCGGTAAGTGACAGAGCATCTTCTGCTCCGCGATGCCCGATATCCGCAGCATAAAAAGCGATAGCAAAGTGGCGTTCTTTATATCGAGGTGAATCTGGGAACCAGGCTCTCACTTGCTGCGCAGCCCATTGATTGGTTTGATCGGTATGGCAGTCGGTGCACACATTAGGGGTTCCCAAATGCTCACTTAGGTCTGGCCTTGGGATCTGCCAGCTATGATCGCGTCTTGGGTCAACCTGCATATAGGTGGTTTCTGGCATATGGCAGGTGACACACTGTGATCCCTCACTGTCGGCTTTGTGAAAGGTGTGTTTCTCTGGACTGAACTCGGTTGGAATATGGCACTGAGCGCACACCGCCTCCTGAGGAATGGCTAGCTTAGAGGTGTGAGGGTCATGGCAATTTGTACAACTGACTCCTTTCGCGGCCATTTTTGACTGCAAGTAAGAGCCATACACATAATCCTCATCAAAGATCTGTCCGTCATGGTGATAAAGCTCAGGAGTGATTAAACTCAGACGATATTTATCCAGAAAACCGGTTTTGACATGATCGCCCTGTTCCGTGAGTTGTGTTCTGCGACTGTGGCACTGAGCGCACACCTGCATCTGGTCGGTGTTATGTTTAGCTTGGGGCTGAAAGGTTGATTTGCCCTCCTGCATCACCCACTGCTTGACCGCTTTAGACAGGTCTCTATCAAAACCCGCATGCGCAATGCTCGGCGGACTTTCTTTCTTCGCCCAATCCAAATGTTCACTGGCCGGGCCATGACACGCCTCACAGCCAACATTTACCTCAGACCAGGTGGTTTGATACTTGTCAGCCTTGGCATCATAGTTTTTTGCGAGATTAGTCGAGTGGCAATCGGCACACATGAAATTCCAGTTCTGCCCGGCGTTGGTCCAGTAGAACTCATCGTGCTTATCTAAATCAGGGTAGAGATGAAACCAGCGCTGACCCCCATCGGATTTATCCCGTGAATCCCAAGCAAAAGGAATAAGCTGTACCCTGCCATCATCAAATTCCACCATGTATTGCTGCAATGGATAATGGCCAAAGGTGTAGCTGATCTTGTAGTCACGGTATTGGTCGTCCGGCCCTTGGATATTGACCCAGAACTCGTCTCCCTTTTTGAAAAAGCGGTTTTGATCGCCTTCAAACTCAAAAGTCGCACTGTCAAAATCACCCAATACTGAATCGGTCGAGGCATGCAACATGGCACGTTCATGGTCAGAGCCTTGCCACGCTTGATACTCTTCTTGGTGACAGGTTATACAGGTCTCGCTACCCACATACTCTTTTGCTGAGCTGGAAAGGCTCAATGATGACAGAAACAGCCCAATAACCAGTGTAATAACCTTGCCTACTTCCATGTAAACGCTCGATATAAAAATGTTATATAAACAATAGCTTAGCTGGGTAAGCTGTCGAGGATTGTCACGTATAATTCATGCCTGAATATGGAAAGTGAGACCTAACATTGCGATATTAGAGCTGTTGAATAAATAGCCTCAGTGCTAGGGTGTACCCAGTTAAGTTATAGGAGCCCTCGCAATGAAATCTTGGTTTAGATTCATCCCACTGATCTTACTCGTGACTTATGTAATCACTTACGACGTAATCGATCAGATGAACCACATGCCGCACCACTCGCAACAAACTGAGCAAGTCGCCAGTAAATAACGAGTTATCAATGATTGAGCCAGTATTCATGCTCTATCAAAGGGCGTGAAAAGGCTCAGATTAAGAATTCATCAGTTTTACAAAAAGCCTGCTTTCGAGCAGGCTTTTGTATTTTTCCGTATTCTACTAATCGTGACCATTCACTCGCATACCATGCTGTAGCAATAGAAGTTTTATATAGCTGTGATATTGTTACTGTATAACAACATATAGAACAATGGCTTAGGGTCTATTGACCATTTGAGTAGTATGAACGCAATTGAATTTAACGGCGTCAATAAGTGGTACGGGAACTACCACGCATTAAAGAACATAAACCTAACCGTAGCAACGGGAGAGATCTTAGTTATTTGCGGCCCTTCGGGCTCGGGAAAATCCACCCTGATTCGAACCGTCAACGGCCTAGAAAGCATCTCTGAAGGAAGCGTAGCTGTTAACCATCATTCCAACACCCCGGCTAAGGCAGGAAACGTCGGCATGGTGTTTCAAAGCTTCAATCTATTTCCACACCTGACTGTGATGGAAAACCTTACCTTAGCGCCAATTCGAACCCTTAAACTGTCGAAGAAAGAGGCTCAAGAGCGAGCTCGCCATTACCTAGAGCGGGTAAAAATCCCTGAACAAGCGGATAAGTATCCGGTTCAGCTTTCCGGTGGACAGCAGCAGCGCGTAGCCATCGCACGCTCTCTTTGTATGAAGCCTGAAGTATTGCTATTCGATGAGCCCACTTCGGCTCTCGACCCTGAGACAATTCAAGAGGTGCTCGACGTAATGGTGGACCTTGCAAAAGATGGCATCACCATGATGTGTGTTACCCATGAAATGGGCTTTGCAAAGAAGGTCGCTGACCGCGTTATCTTTATGGATGAAGGAGAAATCTTGGAAGTAGGTACGCCAACACAAATATTTAATGCCCCAAGCCATCCACGAACCCAGAAATTCTTAGACCAGATTTTAAATCATTGATATGTATAAGCTTATAAAGCCTGTTCTATCGGCAATCGCACAAATACTCATACTGCTTATCGGTATCGTCTGGCTACTAGATTCTGGTGCACAAGCCATGGGATACAGCTGGCAATGGGAGCGCGTGCCTGACTATATCGCCTTCTATGAAGACGGACAGTGGTGGCCTGCAGAACTCATCGATGGGCTAATAGTTACGCTCCAAATCTCCGCCATCAGCCTGTTTTTCACCTTGCTGTTTGGTTTGGTGACTGCGCTACTTAAATTGTCGAACTCAGCAGTAGGGAGAGCACTGGCGAATCTCTATATCGAGGTGATTCGTAACACGCCGCTGCTGGTGCAAATCTACATACTCTATTTTGTCATCGGCCCGGTTATCGGCCTCGACCGCTTCTCTACTGCCGTATTAGCCTTGGCTCTGTTTCAAGGCGCGTATACCGCTGAAATATTCCGCGGCGGACTGAACAGTATAGAGAAAGGTCAGTTTGAAGCGGCAAAATCGCTAGGACTTTCACCTTTCTACACCTATTTCGATGTGATACTGCCACAACTGTTGCAGCGCACCCTGCCACCTCTGACTAACGAGGTAGTGTCACTGATAAAGAACTCTTCAATCGTGAGTGTCATGGCGATATTCGACCTTACGACGGAAGGAAGGAACATCGTATCTGAGACGGCTATGCCGTTTGAGATATGGTTCACCGTTGCAGCTATCTATTTGTTGTTAACTTTGAGCTTGTCCGCGTTTTCCGCCCTACTTGAACGCAGGTTGGGCGCGCAGTGGCGCAAGCAATAATCAGGGAAACTTGGAGAAATCATGATTAAAGGAAAATCAAAAGGCTTCCGTTCACTGTGTTTACGCAGTTTCAAAAAAAGCATCTCTGCCCTTATGGGTTTAGCCATCAGCATTCCACTTATGACGGCTAGCGCAGTGGCTTCGGATACGCCTAATCTGGATAAAATCAACGAGCGCGGCACCATCCGAGTGGGCATGTCCACCTTTGTCCCTTGGGCTATGCGTAACAAACAAGGTGAATTGGTCGGCTTTGAAATCGACGTAGCCAAACGACTGGCCGAGGATTCTGGCTGGAAAGTAGAGTTTGTTCCAACCGCTTGGGATGGCATTATTCCTGCCCTTTTAGCTCAAAAATTTGATGTCATCATCGGCGGCCTCTCTATCACTCAGGAACGCTCAAAGAGTGTATTGTTCACCTCAGCTTATTCTCACTCCGGCGTTCAGGTAGCAGCAAGCAAAGAGCTAGCATCTGGCTTCTCTGAGTTCAGTGATTTTAACTCACGTCGCATCAAGATTGCCGCTCGCCGCGGCGCGCACACAGTGCAGGTAGCACGCGATACCTTCCCGAAAGCGAAGATTCTTCAATTTGATGACGATGCTCAGGCGTTCCAAGAGGTGTTGAACGGTAACGCACATGCGGTAATTGCTTCTAGCCCTAAGCCAGAGCACGAAGCGGTGAAGCACAGTGACAAGCTGTTTATCCCATTCGATGAACGTCTAGCTAAAGGCAACGAGGCCTTCGCGGTTCGTCTTGGTGAAGAAGATAAGAAAGCCTTCTTCGACAAGTGGATCCAAGCCAGAACCGAAGACGGCTGGCTAAAAGAGCGCTATGAGTACTGGTTCTCAACCCTAGATTGGCAAGACCAAATCGCGTCAGGCCAGTAATTTCATGTAATCAATGCTGGTGGTAGCAATGCAACCACCAGCGATTTAACCCTTTATCTACCGGTCTGTATGTCAAACCTGCTATCTCAAGCCAAACCGAAAACCAACAAGCTTTCGTTTAGACCGAATGTGTTGGACCTTGTATTGATTGCCTTACTCCTTATCGGAGCGGTCTGGCTATACCATCGCTCGTCCATTGGCGTGAACTACAACTGGCGCTGGGCTGATGCCTTTGAGCTTGTATTTACCCCTAGAGCAGATGGCGGCCTACCCTACTTCTTCCAAGGACTTATCTCAACGGTTCGTCTTAGCTTATGGGGCATGCTTTTAGCCATTGTCTTGGGCACGATATTGGGACTGGCGAAACAATCAGCAGTGGCCATCTTTAATATCCCTGCCAACGCATTTATTCAGCTAGTAAGAAACATTCCCCCTCTGGTGTTTGTATTCATTTTCTACTTCTTTATCTCCAATCAGCTAATTCCGTTACTGGGATTAGATTCGATTTTGAGAGGGGGAAGCCAAGATATCAATGCCCTGCAATCCTTCCTATTCGGACCCGTATCGCTTTGGGAAAACCTAGTATCTGGTGTGCTGTGTGTGGGTCTACTCTCCTCAGCGTACGTAGCAGAGGTGATACGCGCCGGCCTTACTTCAATCCCGAAAGGTCAGTGGGAGGCATCCGACTCACTAGGGTTATCACGATGGACTAAGTATCGTTTTGTCATCGCCCCGCAGGTGCTGACGGCGATAACCCCAGCGCTCGCCGGACAAGCCATATCCTTGGTGAAAGACACCTCTATTGTCTCGTTAATCTCGATACAAGAGCTCACATTTGTTGGAACGGAAATCGCTAACTCATCAGGTTTAATCTTCGAGATCTGGCTAATGGTAGGTTTGGTCTATCTGTTGATCTGTCTCTCTCTATCCATGCTATTTAGAAAGCTAGAAAAGCGCAGTTTGCGTCATTTGGCTCGCTAGTTTTTTATCAAAATAGAGCACTTAATTTCTGCCAATAATGCCCTATACGTATAGGTCATTCGGTGTCATTATGTGCCAAGTTGAATAGTCACGAGATAAGATAATGGTCGACTTTACTAAAGCAAAATGGATCTTTCCGCCCAAAGAATTCGAGGTTTCTACCGAGGCCATCTCAATTACCACAGAGCCTCAAACCGATTTCTGGCAACGCTCATACTACGGCTTTCGCAACGATAATGCGCCAGCATTGCAGTTGGAGTCCGAAGACAACTTCTCCTTCACCGTGCGTGTCGATTTTGAGTATCAAGCTCAGTTCGATCAGTGCGGTCTCATCATCTATTTAGACAACGAGAACTGGTTCAAAGCCTCTATCGAATATGAGAACCAAGAATTCTCTCGTCTAGGTAGCGTAGTCACTAACTTGGGTTACTCCGATTGGGCAACCACAGACATCCCGCTGCCATCGCATATTTGGTATCGCCTAAGTCGCCGTGGTCCAGATTTCTTGATTGAGTCATCCCTAGATGGTGAGACCTTTAAGCAGATGCGTATCTTCCATCTACATAAATTGGGTGAAACCACGCCTGAGATGGGTAAGGCGATGCCGCCAATGCCAGCGACTAATGCTGTGAAATTTGGTGTATATGCGTGTAGCCCATTGCAGTCATCATTTACCGCCAAGTTCAGTCAAATGAGCCTAGAGCCGTGTAAGTGGGAAGCTCACCCAGCGTAAACGCTATCTGCTTAGTGCATCCAGTGCCAAAGCCCTTATAAATGGGTAAGTCTTTGGCACTATTCTTCTGCCGTCAACGCCAATACCAGCATCTCGTCTTCGATAAAGACGTTGTTGGGCGCAAAGGTCACTAGGTTGGAATCGAAACTCCAATCCCCCGCCCCCCATCGCTTACGATCAAAGTGGGTAAAGTTATCTCGCCACCTTAAAACAAACTCGCCCTCTTCAAAGCTGTGATATTCCATCCAGTCTACATATTGGTAAAGGGGCAAATCCTGCTTATCGAACGCACCGACCCACTCGGCGGCCTCTGAAACCCATAGGTTCATTCGATAACTCAGCGGCGTATCGCGCATATCTATTACTTGCTCAGAACTCTCGGCTGTTTCCTTGTGAATCACCTCACCATCCACCAGCCAGATGATCTCATCAGGCGTCCATACCAACTCGTAGATATGAAAATCGTCGGCGCTCTCTAGACTATGTATGGTTTCAGAATGAACACGCTGATTGAGCTCACCAGTAATGAGATTGGTTTGTAGTTGATTGGGCTGTTTGCCTATCATCTCAATATCGATTTCACGCCACGGCAGATTGCCCTGCCACGACTCGTTGTCATAGGTGAAGAAAGAGGAGACCACGCCAGGGTTTGAGACCAATTTCATCCGCATTACAAACCTGCCGTACTTCACCTTATCCAAGCTGTAGACCTCAGCCCCATATAGTGGGACATCAGTAGTATTCAGCTTACCTGTCTGTAAGCGAGTATCTTGATTTGCCTCTGCGCTCTCAAGCGTTGCTGTTGAATGACAACCTGCCACCAATACGGCAGCAATCACCAATCCCGTTTTGTTCCAAGTCATATCCCTATCCCTTGAGTATTCGAAACCTTGAATATTATATGAATAAGGCAAGTAACAAGCCTTATGTTAACGCTCGTTTTCAATGCTAGGTCACGCCTGTGAGTTTCATGATATTGTCCAATAAAAACAGCAATTTAAATTAAAAACCATCTAATGGTTTCATCACAATTTTCATTTTTGTGGCTTGGGATAAATATTGCGATGAGCTAGGTTTAACAGTCTAAGCAATCTTTTGAGAAACCGATGCTAGAGATATTCGCCTACGCCATTGGCATCATGTACACACCCGGTCCAATTAACCTGCTCGGTCTGCATAGCGGTTTAAACAACAAGGCTACTCAGCACCTTGGGTTCTTCATTGGTGTTGGCAGTGCTATGTTCACCCTGTTTGTTTTTCTCGCCTTTGTTGGGCTACAGGTGATCAACCCTCAAGTATTGCCGTTAATTAGCTTGGCGGGATGCCTGTATATCCTCTATATCGCCTACAAGGTGGCGGGCTCTGATATAAACCTTAATAGCGACACAGCCGAAAGCACCGATCTTAGCTTTAAAGATGGGCTGTTTATGCAACTGCTCAACCCAAAAGCGCTTATCGCCACTCTACCAGTTTCAACCATACAGTTTCCAAGTGTGGGTATTGAAGGTATGGCCATAGTGTTCTGGTCATTCATACTCGCGGTACTCGCTTTCGGTGCACCAGCCAGTTACGCCGTTGCAGGGTCAGTTGTGGGTAAACGTATCGAAAATCCGCGCTATTTTAAGGTGTTCAATTTGGTGATGTCGGCCCTACTTGTGTACGTAGCATTGTCTATTGGCTATGAGCATGCGATTTTGCCATGGATGCAAAACTAAGCGGTCTCACGTCATGGGCCATTTCTCACTTGGCAAAAGCATGAATTCCGAATACCGTATCAGCACAAAGGAACTAAACAGCCCACCTCATGAAGAAACTCACAATCTATGACATCGCGACCCTAGCTGGCGTATCAAAATCTACCGTGTCACGTTTTTTAAACGGTGGTTACGTCTCTGAAAAGAATCGCGAAAAGATTGAAAAGATTGTCGAGGAACATGACTTCAAGCGCAGCGATAGCGCAGTAAGCCTGAGAACCAAAGAGAATCAAACCATAGGCATCATAGTGCCCCGTATCGATTCCTATGCATCCTCAAACGTAGTGAAAGGCATCTTACAAACAGCAGCCCAGCTCGATTACAACTGTGAAATTCTCACCTCAGATCTAGACTTCAAGCAGGAGTTAGACGCCTATCGCAAACTCAAACAGCGAAATGTTAAGGGCATCATAGCCCTCGCTACACATATGAGCGCAGAGTACGAGGCAATGATTGCAGAGTTAAAGCTTCCTGTAGTCATCTTTGGACAAGAGTGTCAAAGCACTCATTGTGTCTATCACGACGTACTGTCGGCGGTCTCAGAGTTCTGTGGCGAACTGTTTCGAGATTCTAAATCAGAAAAGACCAAAGTCTCCCTACTTGGACCTGTTGGTGATGACGATATGCTCTCTCGAACCATCAATACCTACAAAGAAGGGTTGGAGTTGAAAGGACTAGAGGTTAAACAGTTTGAAACGGACTACAGCTGGCAACGAAGTCATCAGATGGCCGAGCAGGCGTTCAAACACTCCAAGCATATTATCTGCCTGACCGATAACATTGCCTATGGCGTGTACAAGTTTGCTCAGCAGAACCAGCTTAACATTGGTTCAGATATCCATATTTGTGGTAACGGTGGCTATGATACCTCTAGCATCCTCACCCCAGAACTCAGCACCATCTCTTATCCTTACCTTCAAGCGGGTATTGAAGCGGTTAAGCTTCTTATCGGTGCGGATAACGTGACCAAGCTCAAACTCGGCTACACCATTCACAAAACCGATAGCTTTTAGTCTTGACTTAATTCTTATCAGGAATATTATTCACCCACAACTGGTATCGATACCACATCGTTGTGAGAATCATATCAGAGCATCTAAAATGGTAGTGTTGCGCATCGCAGCACTTATTTTTGAACCGATTGTGGTATCGATACCACATAGAGAACAGATAATGAAAAACAACGAGAAACAAATCGCTGCTGATATCTACCAAGCTGTGGGTGGCAAAGAGAACATCCGAGCCTTAGAGCACTGTGCCACTCGCCTTCGCATTATCCTAAACGATGACTCACTGGCCGATAAAAAAACCATTGAAGCTATTCCTGGTGTAAAAGGATACTTCCTGCAAACTGGCCAGCATCAGATCATCTTGGGTGGTGGACTTGTTGAAAAAGTGTTTGCTTCCATGGGGCACGACAGTGATGGCACGTCGGTAAAAGACGAAGCCTATGCCAAGATGAACTGGTTGCAAAAGTCCGTGCGTATTCTGGCTGACGTCTTCATTCCTATCATTCCAGTTATCGTTGCCGCCGGCCTACTAATGGGCCTTCGTAACTCCTTCTTTAATGAACTGCCAGAAAACATTTTGGTTATAACCCAGGTTCTGACTGATACGGCGTTTATCTTCCTACCTGCACTGGTGGTCTGGTCTACCTTCAAGCGCCTCGGAGGAACAGACTCTGTAGGCTTTGTGCTCGGATTAATGACGGTTGCACCTCAACTTCCTAACGCCTATGCGGTGGGTAGTGGCGATGCCGAGGCCCTAGAGGTAATGGGCTTTGCTATCGTTGGCTTTCAAGGCATGATCTTGCCAGCACTAGTAACTGGTATTTTTGGTGCCAACCTAGAAAAGATACTTCGAAAATACGTACCAAACGCACTCGCGCTGGTAGTGACACCATTTCTAACCGTTACCATCTCAATCCTAGTTGCTCTGTTCGCAATCGGTCCTGTGGTTGGTGAACTTCAGTCTCTTATTATGGCGGGTATCACTTCCATCATTGAACTACCATACGGAATTGGTGGCTTTATCTTTGCCCCACTTCACCAGCTACTGGTTATCATGGGCTTGCACCACTCATTTATCATCCTTGAATTTAATTATCTTGGTGAAGGACTAGGTAACCCACTAAACCCTATGTATTCCGCAACAGGTGCTACCATGATAGGCGCAGGTGTAGCTGCTTACCTCAAAGCGAAATCAAGCGAGAATAAGGGTACCATCGGCTCTTCTATCCTTAGCACCTCTTTTGGTATAGGCGAGCCTCTACTGTACGGAGTGGTACTAAAGAACCCTAAACTATGGGCTGCAAACCTAGTGGGTTGTTCTGTTGGTGGCGGCTTCGTGATGATGGTTGGGCTAAAACCTAGCCTAGTGGGGGTGACTCTTATTCCCGCTATTCCAGCCTATATCGGCCAAGGTTTAGGTTTGTATCTGACGACTATTTTGATTGCCTTTACCACCTCATTTGTTCTTAGCCGAATCGTTCTAGCTAAAGACTGATCCCCCTAATAAACGTGCTCATCAATATTTGATGAGCACTCTCCCCCACTTATCTAAGTTGCGACAATGAATTGGACAATTGAACAGCGCTACCAGCGCATTGATGACATGCCGAATGGCTATTTTAAGGACCTGATTGAACAGAGAAAAAAGGACAATTTCTATCCTAGCTTCCATATCGCTCCTCCATGTGGGCTATTGAATGACCCCAATGGACTAAGCCAATTTAACGGTGAGCACCATATCTTCTATCAGTGGTTTCCTATAGGCCCTACCCATGGCTTAAAGCACTGGTACCATGTTTCTACCAAAGACTTTGTACACTACACCGACCATGGTGTAGCTCTTTACCCAGATTCGGATTATGACTCACACGGTGTGTATTCCGGTGGTGGTCTGGTAGATAACCAAGAGCTATTGCTGTTTTTCACTGGCAACAAGAGAGACAAAGACTGGGTTCGTGAACCTACCCAATGTTATGCCTCAATGAACAAGCAGGGTGAATTCACCAAACACGGTGTCATCGTTGAGAACTCCGACTATACCGAGCATTTCCGCGACCCTAAAGTATGGAAGGAAGGTGATACCTACTACATGGTAGTAGCGGCTCAAACGCAAGAGTTGCACGGTTCTATGGTACTTTATCGCACTAAAGAGCTCTCAAGCTGGGAGCATCTTGGCCCCATCAAAACCGACTATGACCAGCTTGGGTTTATGTGGGAATGCCCTGATTATTTTGAGTTAGACGGCAAAAGCATCATGCTGTTTTCCCCTCAAGGGGTGGAAAGTGACAACCCATACGAGTACAAAAACATCTTCTCAGTGAGCTATATCCTAGGAGATAGCCTTAACAAAGATAAGCCAGAGCTAGTGAACCACAAAGCGATCACTCAGCCCGATTTTGGTTTTGATTTTTACGCGCCTCAAACCTATCTCGATGAGCAGGGTCGACGCATCATGTATGCATGGATTGGTCTGCCTGAGATTGATACCCCATCGGTGGATTATCAATGGACAGGGCTGCTAACCATACCGCGTGAGCTCAATGTCATTGACGATATGCTAATACAAACGCCGCTTGCAGAGCTGAAGGCTTTGAGAAAAGAGAAGCTAGCAGCTAGAGGTGAAACTCTCCTGCCATCCAGTTCCTTTGAACTTAAGTTTGAAGCTGACAGCAACTTTAGTCTTGAGCTCTCAAACGAAAAGGGTGATACGTTGATATTTGAGATGAACGAGACGGAGTTTAAGTTAGATCGTTCGAATAACACTCATATCTATGCTGAAGAGTATGGTCTGGTGCGGTTAGCGCCAAGATTGGATAGGACTCAGAATATACAGGTCTTTGTCGATAATTCAGTGCTAGAGATATTCATCAACAATGGTAAACACACCATGACCAGCCGTTTCTTCATCCAGGACATGAACAAGCTAAGCCTATCGGCTAGCATCGATGCCAACTTGTATCCTTTAGACTCCATTGTTGGCCTGCACACCAATACTGAGCTGAATCTAGCTAATCGTTAAATAAAAAAGAGCTAGCATAATCGCTAGCTCTTTTCCTTTAGAACATTTCTAAGAAGCCTCTTTCTGCTTCTCCTCTTCTTTCTCCGTAGGGTGTTCTTTGTCGACAAAGATATCTGCGACCGACTCTTTCTCTAGCGCCCCTTCCAACTCACCCTCTTCATTGATTACTGGTAGTGAGTAATCTGACGATATCGCCTCAGGCAATACCGCTTCGATGGCATCATCAGATGAGATGGTTGGCACCTCTTCATACAAGCAAGGTTCGATAGAATCGAACTCATCTCCGGAGGCTGCCTCTTCTAAGGTCTCTTCGGTAATGACACCCTGATAGACATCGTCGGTGACATGGTAACCGTAGTCACTGTTAGAGCGGCGCATCTGCTTGAGTGCTTCTTCAATGGTATTGGTGGTAATACGAAGCGCTGGTTTTTGCATTACTGTTTCAACCGTCAATGCCCTAGCACGGTTCACATCCTTAACGAAGGCCTCCACATAGTCTGTGGCAGGATTTAGCAAGATATCATCTGGGGTTCCCTGCTGAACAAGCTCACCGTCCTTCAAGATGGCAATCTTGTCACCGATACGCAGAGCTTCATCCAAATCATGGGTGATAAAGATAATCGTTTTGTGTAGCTTATCTTGCAACTCGATTAGCTGGTCTTGCATCTCGCTTCGAATCAGCGGATCGAGTGCAGAAAATGCCTCATCCATCAAGAGGATTTCAGCATCGGTACATAAGGCGCGAGCCAAACCCACACGTTGTTGCTGACCGCCAGAGAGCTGAGACGGATACTGGTCTTGATAGCCTTGAAGACCGACCGTATCGAGCCACTCTTGCGCCTTTTCTAGGCGCTTAGATTTCTCCAAACCTTGCACCTCGAGACCATAGGCCACGTTGTCGATCACCTTGCGGTGTGGAAACAGGCCAAAGCGCTGAAACACCATGGACATCTTGTGGCGTCTGAACTCCTCTAGGTCTTTTGCGGTAAAGGACATAACATCCTCACCTTCCACATCTATCTGCCCCGCTGTCGGTTCAATCAAGCGGTTGAAGTGACGGATAAGGGTGGATTTACCCGAGCCGGAAAGCCCCATGATCACGAAGATCTCGCCCTGAGCTATCTCTAGGTTGATATCTTTAAGCCCAACCGTGTGCCCAGTTTTTGCAAGGACCTCATCTTTTGTTGCACCTGATTTCACCATAGGCAAGATGGACTCAGGTTTTGCGCCGAATATCTTATACAGGCCAGAGACCTTTATCAGCGTTTTAGTCATGCTTCAGATCCCCCAAGTGTGCTTGAGTACGCTTAGCATAGGCTTGCGAAGCTCGGTCGATAAGAATGGCTAGCGCTACGATGGCAAAACCGTTTAACAAACCCAAGGTAAAGTATTGGTTAGTGATGGACTTAAGCACAGGTTGGCCCAAGCCTTTTACGCCGATCATGGATGCGATAACCACCATAGAGAGCGCCATCATCACTGTCTGGTTGATACCCGCCATTATGGTCGGCATAGCTAATGGTAACTGCACACCGAGCAGACGTTGCTTTCTGGATGCGCCAAATGCCGTTGCCGCTTCCATCACCTCTTTATCCACCAAGCGGATACCTAGGTTAGTTAGGCGTATCACAGGTGGAATGGCGTAGATAACCACAGCAATCAAGCCTGGTACCTTACCTATCCCCAGAAGCATAACCACAGGTATCAAATATACGAAGGCTGGCATAGTTTGCATCACATCCAAGATAGGCGTGACAATAGACTGAATACGGTTTGAGCGTGCCATGGCGATGCCAATTGGGATGCCAAGCACTATGGCTAACACGGTACATACGGTAATGATACTCAGCGTACGCATGGTATCTTCCCACATACCGAAATAGCCGATAAACAGCAGAGCAACCACCCCTGCCACGGTCAATTTAATAGAACGACTGGCCACATAAACCAGCGCGGTGATTACAATAAGAACGATCCACCAAGGTGTCGCTAACAGTAGCTTTTCAAACCACACAAGGAAGGAAAGGAGGGGATCAAATAGGGATTCTATGAGGTCGCCATATTCTCGCGAAAAGTCTTTATAGGCGCCATCGAGTGTTTTTCGGATATCTCGCAGTGACCCACGATCCATCTCAGGAAATTCGGTTAACCAACTACTACCGGACATCATTTATTCCTTTAACGACAGAGGGTAGCACCACCTCGGCACTACCCTTGTCTATTCCATGTACATCAAAAGTTACAGCTCAGCAGAAATCTTCGCTGCTACGTCTGCAGGCACCCACGCCTTCCAGATATCTGGCGAGGTTTCAAAGAAGTGATACATAGCGTCTTCCGAGTCCGCTTGCTCATCTTCCATCCAAGCCAACAGCTTGTTCATGTCTGTGTTTTTAAATCCACGCTTGCCTAGATACTCCATTGCAGCGGGATTCTTGTTCGAGAAGGTGGTCGCAACCACAGTATTCACTGGGGAAGGCGGATACATGGTCACTTTCGGATTTTCACAAGTGTCTTGAGTGGTGCAGTTCAGGAACTCTTCTTCGTTAACGCCACTGCCAAAGTCCACCTTGATCATTTCATATTTACCTAGCACCGCCGTTGGTGCCCAGTAATAACCAAACCAGCCCTCTTTGCGCTCATAGGCCTTAGCTATGGAGCCTGAAAGACCAGCACTGGATCCTGAATCAATAAGCTCAAAACCCGCATCTTCCAATTCGAGCGCTTCAAACAAATTGCCACCGGAGATCTGACAGCCCCAACCCGCCGGACACCCATAGAAGCCACCTACGTCTGGGTTTTCTGGGTGTTTAAACAGCTTAGCGTGCTTCTTCACCCCTTCGATTGTGGTGAGCTCAGGGTATTTCTCGACCATATATTTAGGTACCCAGAAACCCTCTTCACCCCCATCGACCAAAGCTTTGCCTGCATAGGCAAGGCGCCCCTCTTCGACACCCTTGTCGATGGCATCTTTAACCGAGTTGGTCCAAAGCTCAGGGGCGATATCTGGTTGGCCCTTTTCAATCATGGACGTAGCAGTTGGCATGGTATCGCCTGGGATGAGTTCAGCATCGCAGTCATAACCATGTTCTAGGATAAAGCGGTCGATATTGGCGATAACACTGGCCGAGTTCCAGTTCATATCAGCGATGGTGACAGATCCACACTCGTTTGCGTGAGCCTGTGTGGTGAATGCAGTAAGTAGCGTCAGCGACGCCAGTTTCCATTTCATGCGAAGTCCTTGTTATTTGAGTTCCATCAAGCCAACTCACGGTTTTACTAAGTCCTACTATTAATTCAGATTTCTTACTAAAAGTCTGAGTTAATACTCTTACGTACCGTAAATTAGTTGCTTAATAACAAGTATTTGCCTGAATCTGGGTTAAATCAAATTACTTGGCCATGTTCTTAGAAAAGTGTGAAATCAATTAGTTAGGATTGGGAGGCTTTGAAAATCTCCGTTTCAGGGTAAAAGGCGTACCAAGCAAACCAATATAGTAAGGTTGAAGGCACTGTCTCCCCTTTTGAATTGCTGATCCAAGCCGAGCGTGTATTTTTATCCCAGTGGATCAGATATTGTTTTCCTTCAAACTGATACTTGAACTCGCTCTCACCTAATCGCTCAATCTCTTTAAATGGAAAGGCAACTTGAAACACCTTGCCTTTTAATCCCAGTACCATCTCTTTTGGGTGATACGCTTTCGGTGCCTGATTGGCCACTGGAAAATAAATGGCGGGGGTCTTAGCGTAGCCTGCATAAGGATCTCTGCTGTAGTCGCGCCTAAAACCCGTATCGGTAGAAAGTACCAAGGTATCTGGGTTGCGCGCCATCCAGTTGCCCCACAAATCAAGAGACATAGGTATTTGTTCTAGGCTGGTTCCAACCAGCTTCCCTGATACCGCCTCGCCATGGATCTGCGACCATAAAGATTCCGTTTCGCTGTCGTACATAAGCACATCTGAACTGTACAAAAGGCCAGAAACACCAAAGTTTAGCGAGCGCTTGGAGAAGCTCTTGGGCTCTGCCTTAAACGCCATACCACTGCCACACAATGGGCAATACGAGACCACATACCTACCGCCAGCTATCTTATCGTTCACTATCTCATGCCAATTAAGAATGCGCAGTGGATAAGCGCGTGCCTCTCCAGCAATGACTAAACCCAAAATAACGTCATCTGATTCAAGATAGGTTGCTTCCTTTCCCTTTAGCATTTTCGGGTCGGTTAGCGCTGGAATACCATCTTTAGGCGGTCCTCCACTAAGAATGAGTTTGAGAGGCACAGTCGCGTTGCTCAAATCAAACCCATTCAAGCTCTTTGCCGTCACACTAAAAGGAATCACTATCAACAGAATTAAGATTCGCAGTAAACCTGGCATAACAACCTCCGAAGCTTTGCCATAAACAACTAGACCGAGGTGACCTATTTTTGCTTTCAATCTCGAGCGAATGCGTAATACGTTAGCTGACGCGCTAAATGCTGATAGTTGCTGTGATAGCATCATAAGTCGCAACAAGAATAATTATCTGGAACTGATTTGCTCATATGAAACACCTGCTTGCCCTTCTTACCACAATTGCTTTTTCTGCCCATGCCCATGCCCATGTGCCACTGCTAGCGGTAGAAAAAGGCATTGATAACTGGGAAAAAGAGGTGTTTTCCGACGAGACTCGCTATGCGGTGAAAGAGATCAATGGCGTCAAGGCGGTTAAAGCCAGCAGTCACAATTCTGCTTCTGGCTTGGTACTGAAAAAGAAAATAGACCTTGCCGAGACCCCTTACCTAAATTGGAGCTGGAAAGTATCTCAAGGCCTGCCCGCTCTGGATGAACAAAGCAAAAACGGAGACGACTATGCCGCTCGCATCTATATAGTGAAAGATGGTGGCATCATGATCTGGAATATGAAGGTGCTGAACTACGTTTGGTCGAGCTCACAATCAATTGGCACCAGCTGGAACAACGCCTTCGCAGGATCTCACGTAAAGATGCTAGCCTTGCAAGGCAGTGGCTCTCAAACCAACCATTGGTACAGTGAGAGGCGCAACATCTATCAAGATATGATTGAGCAGTTTGGTGACAAAGGAAGCGATGCTGCGAATCTCAAGGCATACCGTTATGTTGATGCAGTGGCGATTATGACGGATACAGATAACAGTGGAAGCAACGCCGAATCCTACTATGGAAATATCTGGCTAAGCTCTCAATAGATGCATAAAGCTTGCCTCAGCGTTGTCAGTACGTCATGCTATTAGAGTAAATGGAATTTTATGGCTCTCTCTTTGGATAGTTTTCCGAAAAAGAAAGAGCAAGATAGGAAATCATCATGAAGAGATCCGGCTTCACTCTCATTGAACTCATCGTTGTGCTCGTCATTCTCGGCGTGCTGGCTATTGTGGCCGCCCCTAAATTCCTAAACCTGCAACAAGACGCTCGAATCACTACCCTAGAAGGCTTCAAAACCGCAATGCAGGGTGTGATCACCCAGGTGCAATCTAAATCCTATATCGAAGGTTTAACCCCAGAAGCCACCAACCCAGGCAACAGCGCCCAAGACCGCTACATCATTGACTTTGGGATCGGCAGTGTAGAAGTAGACTGGGGCACCCTTTGTCCAGAGAGTCGAGGCGAGCAAGGCGATTCACTAACCATGATAGATTTCATGATCTTGGACGAAAGCGGTGGCTCAACCTTTGACTTTGGCAACCGTCATACCGTGATTGGTTATGACTACTCATTCAGTAGTAGCCAACTAAATAGCGCCTACTTTGCCGATGAAGACCTACCAGACGGGTGCTACGTCATCTATGACTCATTCGGTGGTCGTGGGGGCCCTGGCGGCAACAACAACACCTGCCCACCAGAGGGCTGCACCTGTGATGTTAGAGTCGTGGATACCACGTGTTGATAGCCTAGCTATCTCTTCTTCTCGCTAATGGCAACTATGGCTACCGCCATCAAAATAAGACCCGTTGCCAAGTAGTCTCTCAGTTCTATCGCCTCTCCTAGTAAGCCACCGCCAATGGCGAGAGCCACCACAGGTGGGATATAGGTAACCGATGAAGCGGTAAGTGCACCCAGCTTTTCTATGATGAAGTAGTAGCAAAGATAAGCCATACCAGTGCCCAGTATACCTAGCCCGAAAATGCTGGATACCAATGACAGAGTTGAGGTGGTGATGTTTGAGATGCCAGTAGAATCTGTGATAAACAGCGAAATCAATAGTCCCGCCCCAAGCTGATAAGTGGTTAAAGCAAGCGCAGAAATCTGCAACGGACTAATAAAACGCTTAGCGTACACAAAAGAAAAGCCGAGGCTCATGGCACCCAACACCATATACAACGCACCTTGGGTTGTACTCGACCCTAACTCAGCGCCAAACGGTCTCGCCAACACTAGAATCCCGATAAACCCTAGCAAGGTGCCAATTAATTTCCACTTGGTAATGGGCTCTTCTTTCAAAAACAGCGCTGCCGCAAACATAGAAAACAGTGGAATAGCCCCACTGATGGCTCCTGCGATCCCAGAGGTCAGCAACGAGGTACCTTTCGCGAACCCAAAATAGTAGATGATGGTCGCGAGCAAGCCCATTGCCAGGAAGTGGTGAAAGTGCTTCAGATGAGAAAGCTGAATTGCGCCTTTAGCTAAAGCAAAAATCAAGATAGGAACGAAGCCAAAGAACACGCGCACAAACACGATTTGCAACGGAGAAATCAGCTCGGTTGCTAGCTTCATAAAGATAAAGTTACTGCCCCATATGAAGCCTACAAAGGCAAAGGCGAACAGCGCAAGGTGGTTCCTAATCGTCGACATTCTTTCTAATCAATTGGTGAAAAACAGGATTATTTTGAAGCAATCAAACCTCTCATGTAAAATGATATCTTATGACAGCAGATATCTTATTTTTTGATAGCGAGGTACTTCGCAATTATGGACTTCAAGAAGCTTCGAACATTTCAATGCGCAGCGCAAACACTCAATTTTAGCGAGGCGTCGAATCAGCTTGGCTATGTGCAGTCTGCCGTTACCAACCAAATTAAAGCACTAGAGAGCGAACTAGAGACCACGCTTTTTGAACGAAATGGTCGTGGCGTTGCTTTGACAGAGGCGGGTGAACAGCTGCTTCACTACAGCCAAAAGCTCATTGCAATGCGAGAAGAGGCGAAGTCTGTGGTGAGTAAATCAGACTCCAATAAGCCAATTCGAATTGGCGGACACGAAACCATCATCACTTATCATCTACCTAGACTGCTACAAGCCTACTGTGAGCAGCACCCGAGCGCCCGATTTGTGATTCAACCGACACCAGTTTCCAACCTAAAAAATGATGTGCTAGCCAACGCCCTGGATTTGGCCTTTATCTTAGAAAAGCCATTTCAGCGACAAGGCTTGAGAGTGCACACCTATCAAACTGAACCAATAGCCATAGTGTGCTCACCCCAAAACCCACTGGCGAAACAAACCGAGGTAAGATTAGACCAGCTCGCTGACCGTCATCTATTGCTGACAGAAAAAGGGTGCTGCTACCGACATCAATTCGAGCAAAAGCTAATAGAAGCCGGTGTGCTCAAGCCATCGAACATCAGTGAGTTCATAAGCATAGAGACCATAAAGCAGTGCACTAAGCTCGACATGGGTATCGCCGCGCTAAGTCTTGCTTCGGTGAAAGATGAATTAGACAGTGGTGAACTGCAAAGACTGCAAGTGAAGGGGGTTGAGCTCAGCTCCAACGTGCACTGCGCCTTCAATCAAAAAGAGCAGTGGCCGCCCAGAGTGAAGCAGTTTATTGAGTTTTGCCTCCGCTACCAGTTCAGCTAGGGCTCTTTCACTATCTTCCAATTTGAGTGTCCTGGGGCTAAGGTTCTTTTCGTGGGATCAACATGGGTCTCAAACTTATCATCCACTACGGTTTGGCCATCGGCGATGATCCTCACCCTTGGAAACATATTCCAGCTTGTGCCAAGGGCGGCCCACTTCCCTGCCATAAAGCTGACTTTGAGCGAGAAACTTCCATCCAGCCCCTGCAAAGAATGATGGTAACTCCGAGGGCCATGACAAGCATTGCCACTACAGATATCCAATTGTGAGATTGTTAGTTGTTTAGAACTATCCTTGAACAGGGTCAGAAAGGTGTATTGATAACTCCCGGGGCGAAATGTAGGCGTTACGTCTTGGTGATACCAAACATCCACCTCGATAGTGTTTTTGTAGCGGATGCTACTGGAAATAGACATCTCTTGGTCAATCTCTATCACACCCTGCTCGTGTAAACTTCTTAGGTCTTCCATCATAAAAAGTAACCTCGCATGCTAAATTCGCACTTAGGATCTTTCCTAGATTGAGACCTTAAGCTTAGGACGAGTATTGAACCTTGAGCAAAGGCCAATGGATGAGCCAAGATTTCGATTCCACTCTTTGCATGAATATCTCTTTGCTGCGCTTAGGATTGTGAGTAATAAAGTTCTCAAACAAGGACTCAACATCAAAGGCAGAAACACACTCATACCTGCCCTGTCCGACCTGCCTAACACCAATCGCCGTTTCTTTCTCTGGCCAAAAACTCATGGCATCCAATGAGGATACGTAAGGCCTGTCACCGTTGCGGACATGCATTCTAGCCTGATTGCGCACCTGCCAATTAAGAGATGGCATGCACTGTTTTAGCTGAGATTCATATTCAAGATAAGCCGTTGAATTCTGCTCTCTTGGATCGAAATAGATAAGGTCAACATCATTGAGCGGGGTTGGCTTTTCAAAACCATGTATTGAGTCCCAAACCAGATTTCGCACAAAGCCAGCCGCTAAATAGCTGTCAGGAAGGTTTAGCTCATATGCATGAGACAGCGCTTCTAATCGCACTGGGTCTTGTTTGAGTAAGTCTAGAATTCTATCCATGCTGTCTTTTTGCAGCGCTCTATTTAAGCGTGCCATTGCTCGCTGCCAATCTGCGCGTATCCTTATCAATCTCCACTCGCAATGAAGAAGTCAGCTCATCCTTGTCGGTGTACTTCTTGCCGTAGCTAAGATTGAAACCATAGTCGAAGGTATCTGGGTTAATACCCTGAGTATGCTGTAGTAAGGTTTCGATTTTATCTAGCGCTTTCGCGAGCTTTGCCTCTTCGGATAGGACATTTTCATAATCATCCCAGAGGGCAATAATCTCAGTTTGTAGATGCTGTGGGAGGGGTTTGATTAAGGTTAAAAGATCCAGACGTTCTTGTATTCCCTTGTCCTCACCTTCCACCTGATCGACCGCGGCAATGTCTCCACCAATAGCCTCCCCTAAGTCGTGAATAATGCACATCTTAATCAGCTTTAAAGGGTCGATATTGTCATATTGCTCGGCGAGGAGCATTGCCATCAAACAAAGACGCCAACTGTGTTCAGCTGTGCTCTCCACCCTACCCTTGGTGGTATAGGCTCTTTGCAGTGTATTCTTTAACTGCTCAGCCTCTCTTAAAAAAGCAAGAATGCCTTGTATGTCTTTAATCTTTTCCATGATTAATCCCAAAAAATGAGCCTAGCTCGGCTGTGCCAGTTTCGACATATAGTAGAAATTGTCTTCTTGCTTATCTACCGCATAGCCTGCTCGTAGATAGAGCTGATACGCTGGGCTTATTTTGAACACCCTAAGCCTAACGAAGTCGGCTCCAGACTGAAGTGCCAGTTCCTCTACTTTAGCAAGCGCCTCGCGACCTATGCCTTGACCCTGCAGTTCAGCACTCACCTGCAAATCTCGCAGATAACAGCCCTCGGCATCAAATTGCAATCGAATCGCACCCGCTACCTCTCCATTCACCAGAACATCCCAGTTCTGCAAACCTTGGATCTGCTCCTCTATCTTTGAGCGCTCCCAGTTGACCCGATAGTTCTCGTAATAGGTTTGCATATTGTTATAGGTTATCTGTGAGGACGCCTTAAAGTCTGTTGTAGGCTGATAGGAAATCATCAATACCCCTTTACTTTTGTCATTCTAAAATTACAAGCCACCCGCTAAGTCCAAAAAATTCCCAGTAGAGAACGAAGACTTCTCACTGGCTAGCCAATAGATAGCCTCTGCCACTTCTTCTGGCTTTCCACCACGCTGAAGTGGGATGACACTTTTTAGTCTTTCCACCCTGTGCGGCTCTCCACCGTCGGCATGCATTTCGGTATGGATAAGTCCCGGACGAACGCAGTTTACCCTAATATTCTCTCCGGCTACCTCGAGTGATAAACCCTTAGTCAAGGTATCGATAGCGCCCTTGGAGGCTGCGTAGTCGATGTACTCATTAGGAGAGCCCGAGCGAGATGCGGTTGAAGAGACGTTCACGATCGCTCCACCATGGCCACCATGGCGGGTGGACATGCGTCTCACTGCTTCTTTACAGCAAAGGAAATAACTAGTGACATTGTTGGTTAATATGGTGTTGATACGCTCTGCGGTCATCTCATCGAGTCTGGTTTGCGCTTGGAGTATTCCGGCATTGTTCACCAAAATCGATAATGTACCGAGCTCACGATCAATCGCTTCAAACAGCCTTTGAACATCTGACTCTTGGGAAGCATCAGCTTGTACTGAGATGCAGCGGCCACCAGCAGACTCTATCTCATCGACAACCTTCTGAGCGGCCTCCGAATTAGACTTGTAATTGATACAGACGCTATAGCCATGTGAGGCAAAAAGCTTTGCCGTAGCGGCGCCAATTCCTCGACCACCACCTGTGACCAAAACTATCTTTGAATGACTCATAGTTATCCCTGCAGTAGCTTGTAGAAAAAGACCGTCGCTTCCAACTCCCCTGAAGAGCTTCGTGCAAACTCTGGGATCTGCCCTGCCTCAACAAAGCCCATAGAACGATAGAGATCAGAAGCAACATCGCCCAAGCGAGTATCGAGAACTAGCAAAGATAGACCAAGCTCTATGGCGTTGTGCTCCAACAGGGACATCAACTGTCTAGCGATGCCCTGACCACGCGCATCGGTATGTACCATGAGCTTTTCAACTTCGCCTCGGTGAGAGCCATTCGCCTTAGGGCATAGAGATAACTGCACACAACCTAATATTTGCTGACCCTCATGGGCAACAAATACTTTGCGCGAGCCGGAACTCAGATCCGACTCTACGCCGTCCCAATAAGCCTTTATCTCTTCAGCATCTACTGGCGATAGAAAACCGACCGAAGCACCGCTTTCTACACTGTCAGTGAGCAACTCTTGCAACTCACTTTTAATATCCACAATTGTTCTAATCTCCCTGAGCTCCACGCAAACATCCTTGTAAGAAAATTATTCGATAAGAGGTGAACTACAACCTATCAGCTGGTGGCTCTAGTACACTAATCTCACACCACAATAACACGCAATACACTGATTTATATATCAAACATATTTAAAACGGCTTAGTGTTTCCCACTGATAAAGATCGCGGAAGATTTCGTTAATCCCAATCCCCCTATTTGCTGGTTTCTTGACTCTCCAATTCACACTGTTTATATTGGCGCCGCCTCAGTGGCACACCCTAAAATGCACGCCCGCTATCCTGCTTCCATTGGTGCATTTATATTGGTGTAAGTAACATCATGCAAACGACCGAATCTCCTTTTTCTCGTTTCTCCCGTGAATCTGGTGCCCTGATGCACCTCTCTATCCCGATTATATTTACCCAGCTTGCTACCCAAGCCATGGGCTTTGTGGATACCACTATGGCAGGCCAAGTCAGCGCTGCAGACCTTGCCGCTATTGCGCTCGGCTCAAGCCTATGGATACCTGTGCTGTTGCTACTTCGAGGTATCATCATGGCGCTTACTCCTGTGGTTGCCTTCCATCGCGGTGCAGGAAATCTCAATCGCATCTCAAGCGAGAGCTTCCAGATGGTGTGGATAGCCCTAATATCCAGCGCCATTCTTATCGGCTACCTTTGTAGTGCTAGAAGCATCTTAGAGTGGATTGCCGTTGACCCTATCATCATTCCTATCGCCAGCGACTATGCGTTTGCGTTGGCCTTTGGCGTGCCAGGCATTGCACTTTTCTATGTGTTGAATGGCTTCTTTGAGGGCATGAACAACACCAAGATCCCTATGATCGTCTCTGTCATAGGTCTTCTAATAAACATCCCGGTGAACTATGTCCTGATCTACGGAAAGTTTGGTTTTCCTGAACTAGGCGCAGTGGGGTGTGGCTGGGCAACTAGCCTAGTGTATTGGCTGATGTCTGCCATGCTGTATGTGTGTATCAAGACTCACCGTCAGTACAAGTCCCTAATTGACTTCTCTGATGCCAAGCCTGAACCCAAAGAGATGCTTAGTCTGTTTAAGCTAGGTCTGCCAATCGGCACCAATATTGCGGTTTGTGGCAGTATCTTTGCGGTTATCGCTCTGCTTATTGGACGTATCGGGGCTGAAAACGTGGCAGCCGCTCAGATAGCACTTAATATCTCCAGCATGACCTATGTGATCTCCATGAGTGTCTCCTTTGGCATCACCATCCGCGTTGGTCATGCACTAGGAGCCAACAATACCATCGGCGCAGTTGAGCGAAGTAAAATAGGCATTATGGTAGCTGGACTTATCTCTCTGATCCCAGCGACTGTGCTTCTGACCTTCCCTGATCCAATCATCAGGCTATACACCACAGACCCTGTGGTTAGCGCAACTGCGGCGGGACTTCTTGTATTCACCGCTATGTATCAGTTTAGCGATGCCCTGCAAACCTCTGCCAATGGCGCCTTACGTGGTTACAAAGATACCAAGGTTCCTATGTTCCTGTCTGTAGCCTGTTATTGGGGATTAGCGCTACCACTAGGTGTCGTATTGGGACTTACTGACAACATCATTCCAGCTATGGGAGAGATGGGCTTTTGGGTGGGTATTATTACCGGTTTGACAGTAGCGGCGATTGCTATGTTGGTGCGCCTGCGTGTGGTGATGAGTAAACACCAAACTCATGGTGCCGTAACTCAATAGCTCAGTTATAAGAAAGCCGAACGAGTCTAGAAAATCCTGACTCTGTTCGGCTTTTGGATAAATCAGGTAAAACAAATATTCCCATTACCTGTTGATAAGGATCTCATCGGTTAATTGTTCTTGGTCAAGCTAGACCTAGGTCTTGATACACTTCGTTGAGTTCTGCATTCATGCTGTCATACAGGTACTGGCGAGGGTCCGAGCGTTTTGGATCGTCAATGATTTCCACCAAGCGCTTACCAAAAGCCTCAATCACCTCTTCTGATTCCGCATCTGCATTGAACATAAACTCCGGCTGCAGATAATTCATCTGCGTCAGATTTGCCGTTAGCTGGAAGGGACGTAGCAGATCCGGAACGCTAGTGAATATATCAAAACCAGAGTAGAACTTTTCGCGCCCTCCAACGGAAACCACCAGCTGGAGATCTTTCCCTTTCAACTTATCGCCATCTGGGCCGTAAGCAAAGTTGTAGGTAAGTACATCATCCAACCATTTTTTCAACAATGGTGGCATGGAGTACCAATAGAAAGGAAACTGAAAAATAACGCGATCGTACGCTTCAAGCAGTGCCTGCTCTTTCTCTACATCAATCTGAAAATCCGGATACTCAGAGTACAGATCTCGACTGGTGGTTACTTTTCCAGATTCATCGAGTTGCGATTTCCAGGTTTTATTGTTGCGTGAACCTTCTAGATTCGGATGAAATACGAGATTTAAAATTTTCATATCTAGCTACTTATTACTCACTGAAATGCGCTAATGCGGCTTTTGCAACTTCATCACCAAACTCTTGGACAAAGTGACCGGCTTCTGGAACTTGCATAGGTTCAGGGCAACCTTTGATAACACTTTGCATCCAGCCCATTACCTCTGGCCCTAGCATTTTGTCTTTCATACCAACAGCCATGAAGGTTTCACCTTCCCATTCCCCCCAGAATGACATGGCTTCCGTTGATATTTCGACACACGCTTGTTCCGGGTTTGCTACCATTTTTGGCATCTTACGAACGCCAGCTTGATAACTTCCATCAGGAAATGGTGCAGCGTAAGCTCGCGCTTCTTGCTCATCTAGCGATGGCGCGTATTTTTTCATAAAGGTATCTAACGCTAGGTCCTCGGGCTCAACGATATCACCCTTCCATTCTAAGAAAGCGGGTTGCGTTGTAGGGCCTAATAGCAAACCTGTGTTCATGATAAGTAGGCGCTTAAAGCGAGACTTCATCGCTTGAGGAAGCGTTAGACCAAGCAAACCGCCCCAGTCTTGAACCACAAGAGTGATGTTTTGCAGATCCAAATGCGCAACCAACGCAAGTAGGTAATTGCGGTGGAACTCAAAGGTATGAGTATCTTCAGATACTGGTTTGTCTGACTTACCAAACCCTATGAGATCCGGTGCAACGACTCGCGCACCAGTGCCTGCAAATACTGGGATCATCTTACGATACAGGTAACTCCAAGTTGGCTCTCCATGCAGCAGAAGAAAGGTCTGTTGTGAATCCGCGCTACCTTCATCTAAATAGTGACCACGAACGCCTTCATAGCCTGTTAATCCCTCAACGTAGTGAGATTCAAACGGGTAATCTTTCAAGTTTTCGAATTGCGCTTCAGGTGTGCGAAGTACTTGTACCATGGTTATGTCCTCTTATGCTTTTAGGTCATCCGACCTAGTGATTGCAAATTTAGGTCATTAGACCTAATATGTCAACAGGAAACACAAATAGAGATCTTAACGATCTTGTCGAGTACGTATTTGAGAACGCATAAGTGGCTAAGAAATCAGCAAAAATAGAAAAGATCCTCGATATGGCGATCGAGGTAATAAAATCTGAAGGAGACTTTGGACTGACAATGAGAAAGGTCGCTAGCACCGCCGATATGTCACTGAGTAACGTGCAGTACTATTTCAAAACCAAGGATGATCTTCTTAAGGCCATGGCGGACAGGTATT
Organism: Vibrio ishigakensis; assembly: GCF_024347675.1. NCBI lineage: Bacteria > Pseudomonadati > Pseudomonadota > Gammaproteobacteria > Vibrionales > Vibrionaceae > Vibrio > Vibrio ishigakensis. Next base: position 46,688 of record NZ_AP024882.1, read on the forward strand.
TCAAGCAGTGTTCTGATGAACTGCAAGCGCAGCCCGCTGTTAATTCAGAGCAAGAGCTCAATTCTCTGCTCACTATGCTCCTCACGCATGTATACGACCTATCGGATATGTGTAGATTGTTTCGCGAGTTTTGGGCCATCTCCACCAGAAACCAAGTCATGGAAACCTATCTGCTGGAGTACTACAAAGAGATGAGTCTGACTATGCAGGACAAACTGAGTCCTCTAGCCAAGAATGACGAGTGCTTATCTCAAGCTGTTTCCGTGCTCATTCCCTTTGTCGAGGGCTACTCAATTACAGCAAAAGCTCTGCCTAGAGAGCTCGATTCGATGATTGAACTACTGCAAAGTACCTTGCTAAGAACCCTGAAGGGTAGTTCAGAATAAAAAAGGTCTCGGCCAGCATGCAGTTTGGTAACGATTAGCGCTTTTAGATCCGCTAATGACAATTCCAAACCTTGGGTTATCTAAGCTTTTGGGGCTGTCTACTCTAGAGTGTCGGAGAATTTTGTGTGCCCATTGATTTAACACATCCCACAATAAGTCATGCTAATTTTTAGTGCTTTTCTTCGCATCCAGATGCTCTTGATATTTGTTAGAAAGCCACTGATGCAAATGCAATCCTGTATTTTTCTTTATCAAGTAGGCGATAAAAGCCAAGACCAACATACCTATGACTGTGCCCATAATATTTCCCTATTTAATACAAACAATTAGACAGTATCTTAATCAGCTTATATGAACTGTGATGCTCTCGGCAGTTGCAATCATTGATGCCTACAATCAATAAACCTGACTTGGCTCAACCATGCTGAGAATTCGCTACTTAGCTCACCGCTTTTAAAAACTTCTTCTTCACTGAACGCCAATGGGTTTGAGGCTCGGTTGGCGATATCTGATCTAGCAGCTCAAAATCTATCGCGGATTTTGGCTTTTTCCCACCATGAGCAAGCAAGATATGTTCAACATCCAGCTCTGCCAGTCGCGCGATAGAACGCTTATATCGATTGGGATAGAAGACAGGAAACGGGGGGATCAAACGCCCTTTCACCATGACCAAAAGATCTGCGATATATAGGGTTTTAGAAGGGATATGCAAAATAGAGAGGTCTCGGTCGGTGTGTCCTTGGGTAAACAGCGCCTGCCAATCCTCAAAGCCTTTTATCGAATCTCCATCATCTAGCAGGTGATCCAACTTTATAAAGCGTGGATATCGAACTTTCTTACGGCCGTTTCCCTTTCGGTTACCGACCCAGCGCGCTAGGGCCATATCGGTGAGGTGCATAAAGTAGCCATCGATTCCTTGATACCATTGCCCTGCGATATTCGAACCAAATAGCTTACAGCCAGTTAACTCTCTCAAGCGACTGGCACCACCTGCATGATCGGGATGCATGTGGGTAACGATTACCACTTTTAGAGCCGACAACGGCAGCTCCAACTCTTGGGCTATATATCGAAGCACAACGCCTACATCTGCCCGACAGCACCCGTCGAGTAGCATCAAGCCGCTTTCTTCTTCAACTAGGTATATCTGCTGAATATAGCCCTCAAGCACATGAAGTTTCATTCCGTAATAGCCCGTATAAGAGTAAATATTCTAATAATAGGAACTATTTAGTTTAGCTAAGAAATTGCGCTTGGTTGAAACTAGGTAATCTGGAAAAAGAAAAAAGAGCAAAGCCACCGAGGTCACTTTGCTCTTTAAAGATAGGATTTATTGGTTAGCTAATTAGCCTAACGACCAGCGACCCTGGCGCTCGGAGCGCTTCAACGCAGTGACTCAGAACCGTGCCTTTACTTGGCGCATGATACTTTTCGATAACGTCACCAAAGCTGTCCATCTGCGTAGCCAGTAGCTCACCCTGCTCCACCTCTTGCATTAGTGACACATGGCACTCGACAAAACCGCCCTGCTTAGCTTTGATGCTAGTGATGTTCTTACCCTCGATGCAGGATTGAATTGGTTGAGCATCACCCTGCACAACGCCATGCATTTTCAAGATATCGAGCATGCCCTCGATAGTGCGCTCCACCATAGGCGAATCTATGTAACGACCCGCCCCCACCTCGATGGTGATACAAGGTACGCCACTCTCATTCCAAGCGGTCTCTAAAATGCCCTTTTCACCCGGATCATCCAAGATAACGTCTGGGTTAAGCTGTAATGCCATCTGCTTTGCTGCATCCACGCGATAGTCTGCAAAGACATACAAAGGGTAAGTCGTGCCTGAGGTTTGAGTATGCAGATCGATTGCAATATCGGCGCTTGGTCTAAGAAGGTTACTCCAAAGTGAAGCGATAAAGCGTTGCACTTCATTTCCTTCAGGATTACCCGGAAAATAGCGGTTCATATTCGAAGGCGAAGTATCGGGATCTGCGGGATAGAAATCACGGCTGTGGCGCAAGATGCCTGTTGGGTTAACCGCAGGGACTATGGTCACGCATCCACAGATAGCTTTATCGACTAATTCATTGGCGAGTTTCAGCGCCGCTACAATGCCACTTTGCTCATCACCATGAACCCCAGCGGTGATCACCACCTTTTTTCCAGGCTTGTCACCTTTAAATACTCGCACTGGAAGATGTTGTCTCTGACCGAGGGCATTAGTTGCAACCGCAAACTCAAACTTGTGCTCACCAGTTTCGAGCTGGTCTACATCCAAAGACTCTAAAACTGGCAGAGTCGTTGTTACTGTTTTCATAGAATGATTCCCATAAAAAAAGCGAGCCATATCGGGCTCGCCTTTTATCAATTAAAGCCTTAGCGCTAACTTAAGCAAAGCCAGCTAGATGTGCGCCAACCACTACCACACTCGAGAGAACAAATAGCAGTGCAATAAAGCGGCCACAGAACTTAATCCATACACCCCAATCGATGCGACATACACCCAGTGTTGCCATCAGTGATGCTGACGTTGGTACGATGATATTAGTGAAACCGTCACCAAGTTGGAAGGCCAAAACTGCTACCTGACGAGTTACGCCCGCGATATCCGCAAGCGGTGCAAGCAATGGCATAGTCAAAGCTGCCTGACCTGAACCTGAGGTCACAAAGAAGTTAAATACTGACTGGAATACATACATCAACCATGCTGCTACCACATCTGGTAGACCACTGATAAAGCCACCAGCGCTGTTTAGGATAGTGTTCAGCACGCTTGCATCGCTGCTATCGCCGCCAAGGATAAGCAATACCCCCTTCGCACAGCCTACTAGGAGTGCCGGAGCTAGCATAAGCTCTGCACCCTCTTTAAATGCTGCCGCTGCATCGTTCAATGTCATACCGTTTAGACGGAAGATAGTACCTATAATGGCAACGATAAAGCCCATGGTGAAGAACTGAGAGGCAATCTCAGGGATATACCAAGCGTGTGCTACTACACCGTAAACAACCCAAATAGTCGTTGCTAGAACAGTTAGCATTACTAGAGTATCACCTAGCGTCCACTCTTTAACCTTACCCGAAGTGTCTTCTTGAGCGCGGAAGTGAGCATCCGATTCATAGGTCAAAGAAGAGGTTGGATTACGCTTGATACGTGCAGCATACATCATGGTGAAAGCAATACCGATAAGAGTAAAGCCAGCCCATAGAGCCATACGGAAGGTCATGCCCGAAAGTACCGGAACGCCTGCGATGCCCTGCGCAATTGCAACAGAAAATGGGTTCATCCAAGAAGATGCAAAACCAATCTGAGTCGCCACATAAGTCACCATTACAGTAGTAATGGAGTCATAGCCCAGACGCACCATCAGAGGGGCAATAATAATAGCAAACGCTACGGCCTCTTCCCCCATACCGAATACGGCGCCACCCAGCGCAAACAGAGCGAACAGCACAGGAACGAACAGCGCTTCACTGCCCTTGGTCTTGTTGATCAGGTGCAGGATACCCGTATCGATACTACCAGTGCGGATTACCACGCCAAACGAGCCACCGATAAGTAGCATGAACATAATAACGCCGATGGCACTGCCCCATTTAGAACCAGAAACCAGTCCTTCAAATGGGAAGTTCATTAGGCCAATGCCACCACCAGAAGCAAAGAAGCTGACCTTGTTGTACACAAGCTCACCAGCTTCATCAGTCGCATAGGCAAAAGAAGAAGGGTCGATAACGCTGCGCGTTTTCTCTGCGCCATCAACTAGGTAAGTAACATCTTGGCTCTCAAATGAACCAGCAGGAATAAAATAGGTAAGTGCGGCAGCCAGAATACCAATCACAAAGATGATGATTAGCGTATCGGGCATCTGCCAACTTTTAGCTTTGTCCGCCGCGGACGCAGTTTGAGTTGTTTGCATGATTATAAAAAGGTAATAGAAAAGACTGCATGAATAATCACAATTCCAAACAAATAATTCAACTAACAAATCAACGCAATACGAGAGATACGTCTAAAAACAATCGATTTTACAAAATTATTAACCACATAAAAACAGTTTTACAACATTCAGTTTCATGCAATTTTACATGGCACTAGAGCGCAAAGAAAAAGGGCCCGTCTATTACAACGAGCCCTCTATAAAATCAGTCTTGATTAGGTCTATTTTTTCTTATCTTGCTCGACCAGCTTTTCATGCCAAGCAGTGTTGCCATCTCGCTTACTGACATCATACTCGGCGCAAAATTGAGAGATGGTCATATTGTTGTCACCGGTTGCCAGCTTAAGTGCCAATTCAACTCGTTGCAGTTTGCCTTGCAAACGCAATATTTGACCCGCCTGAGGACTCTTTTCTTTAGCAAACTTCAGCGCTGCATGTTTTCGCTCTGCGGCTCCCGCTCTACGGTCTGCCTGAGCCAACAAAGATCTGAGCTGTGCAACATGCTTACCCTTTTTAAACGCAGGACCGATCAGCTCGACACATTCTTCGAATGAAGGGGATTCAATATAAGGATCGATTTTATACGCTTGCTGACGCATCCATTCTAGAGCGAGTTTTTCATCTGACATAACGGGATCTTTACGGTTAACTGAGCCCCTATATTATCGCTTATTGGCAAAGCGTGCCAATTTATGGGCTCTCTAGAAATAGTGGAGTTAGAGAACCTACTTCATCTATCTGCTGTTCCCCCAGCTAATTCTGGTAATTACATTTATTAACATTTTACCGTCAAACAAGCACTGACCGAAGCCCTAACGTTTAAAGGTATGTGGTTGATTTCTCGATGCTTGTAACCTACCAGTCACATCACTGAAATCGTGTTGTCATTTATCAAATCTAGATTACCTGCCGTTACTTTAATTACGAATGGAATTTAATTGATGAAAAATACGGTATTAAAACTAGGCAGTGTTGCTCTAGCGATTGGCATGACATCAGCACACGCAGCATTGGATCTTTATCAGCCAGCCAACAACAACACAGAAAACCTAGTTTGGACCGGTCACATGAGCCCAGATACAGACACAGTGGGCGCGGCTATGATGGCAGCTCAGATCTATGGCGGCACAGCTACCGTTCCTGAAAGCATCAACCCTGAATCTCAATTCGTGATGGACTACTGCGGTATTGAAGCACCAGAGGTAACCTCAGATTACTCCAGCTACCAAGTAGGCTTGGTAGACTTTAACCAGCAAACCCAGCTAGCTCCTAGTATCAAACCTGAGTCAGTTGTGGCTATCATCGACCACCATGCAATCGGTGGAAACCCAATTAACGCCTCTCAACTTATCTCTATGGATATCAGAGCATGGGGCTCAACGGCTACCATTTTAGCGGCTAACGCTGAGTCTTTAGATGTCACCCTACCACCAGCTATCGCTTGTGTAGGCCTTGGCGCTATCTTGTCTGACACTGTGGTATTCCAGTCTTCAACCACCACAGACTACGACAAGCAGTTCGCAGAAAAACTGGCTAAGGTTGCAGGCGTTGAAGATATCCAAGATTTTGGACAGCAGATGTTGGTGGCTAAGTCTGACCTAAGCCATCTTAGCGCTGAGACTATCCTGACTCTGGACTACAAAAACTTCGAATACGGTGGCAAAAAGGTAGGTATAGGTGTGGCTGAAACCCTAACCGCTCAGCAGCTTATCGACCGTAAAGGCGAACTGCATAAAGCAATGCAGGAATACAAACAAGCGAAAGGCTTGGATTACATCTTCTTCTCGATTACCGATACCAAAGACAAACAAGCAAACTTACTTTGGGTAAGTGATGCAGAAAAGCAGATCATTGAGAATGCATTCAATACTAAGATTGCGGGTGACATGGTAACGCTAGAAGGCGTAACCTCTCGCAAGCGCCAGATTGGCCCATCTATCCAAACTGCAATTGAAAATCTTTAGTCTTTATACCTAGTGACAAGACCTGCTGTTTAGCAGGTCTTTTTGTTTGTACCATTTCAGATTGTTCCCTCTGGCGCATTTGGACAAGTTTTAACCACACATCCTGCTATATTTCGCATCACTTCCCATCACAGAGTTAAGGTCATGTTCGAAATAATTGCTCAAACGGTGTGGCTTATGCTCGCCATCCTCGGAATGATTAGCGTCGTTCGCGCATTTTATATGTATAGGCGTGGCGAATTGTTTGCGCCCGTGTCACAGGTAGCGGTAGTGCCTGCGCGCACTATTGAGGAAGAGGAACAGTTGGTCATCGAAGGCAATATAACCTTAACTCAGCACTTGCCGGAGCTTTGTGTGGTGCGTCAGCATCAAGAATTCAACTCTAACTAAGCAAAGCTACTATCACAAAAGTTCCCCTCCTTAGACTATGCTAGTTTCATCACCCTAATTAGCACTGGATGCCAAACCCGACTCTTCGGGACTAGCTCATCATTTATGTCTAATGATCAACTGCTTATAGTCGCTCTGTTGGGCGTGACCATAGTGCTGTTCTTATGGGGTCGATGGCGACACGACATAGTTGCGCTTGGTGCTCTGCTAACCAGTGTCTTTGTTGGCTTGGTTCCTGCGCAACAGGCGTTCTCTAGTTTTAGTCATCCTGCGGTTGTCACCGTTGCCAGTGTTTTAGTGCTCGGTTACGGGTTGTTTCGCTCTGGCGCGGTAGATATTGTCGCCAAACATATCCTGCCTTCTTCAGCAGGTCCCACTCTTAACATCACCATACTGATATTCTTAGCCGCTACCCTATCTGGCTTTATGAACAATGTCGGCGCCCTTGCGCTGCTGATGCCAATTGCAATTCAACTTGCAGCTAAAAACGATATGCCACCTGGAAAGGTGCTGATGCCTCTGGCATTCGGTTCTATCTTGGGGGGGATGACAACCTTGATTGGCACACCAACTAACCTAGTGGTTTCTGGGTTCAGAGACTCCAATGGCCTTGGAAGCTTTTCAATGTTCGATTTCACCCCAGTGGGGGTGTCAGTTGCTGTGATTGGCCTGTTATTTATCGGGCTATTTGGCTGGCGCATTGTGCCGATACGTAAACAATCCTCATCCGGCAGTTTCGATACCGGTACCTACTTCTGTGAGGTTCGAATCGTTCCGGGAAGCATAGCTGAAAAGAAGAACCTACTGCAGGTTTCAAAGATATTGGATGAATCGGATGCTCAGGTGATAGGGATCATCCGTGGTGATACTAGGCTTGCCACTCGCAATCGTAGAAGACTATTGATCGCCTACGATATCTTGATCATAGAGATCGAGCCTGAATCACTTCCAAAGGCACTGCGCAGCCTAGGGCTCAAACTAGAAGAAGCTGTCGGCACTGACAACACTGAACCTGAAGAGAACGAAACGACAGAAGAAGTTGTCGAGAATATAGAGAGTGACGAAGCAGAAGAAGGTCAGCCTGAGAAAGATCCCGAGCCCGAAAGCAGTAAACCTGAAGAGATAGTAGTACAAGAAGTGGTAGTAGTGCCTGCAACGTCCTTAGTGGAGCGCACCGCTACAGATATCGACCTTCCCGCACGCTACGACGTCAACCTTCTGGCCATATCCCGACAAGGTAGACGCTCAATCAAACGCCTGCGCTACACCAAGTTTAACGAAGGTGATGTACTGCTTTTGCAGGGAGACCCTGAATCTATTGCAAGATTCTGCTCCGATTTTGGTTGTCTGCCCCTAGCCCCGCGAGACATACAGGTTCCCCAAAAAGGCGAAGCACTAAAAGCTGCAGTCATCATGTTTCTGGCACTGCTTGTTGTGACCTTTGGTCTCTTCCCACCTGAGATAGCTTTTGTGTCTGCTGCCCTAGCCTTTGCACTGTTTAAAATAGTGCCGCTACGCTCTATTTACACCTCAATAGATTGGCCAGTTGTGGTTCTTCTAGCGGCTCTATTCCCTGTAGCTAATGCAATGTACACTACCGGTGCGGCAGACATCGTGGCCAGTTTTCTTATAAACAATATTGCTCAAAATGAGCCAGTGTTGGCTTTAGCATTGCTACTCGTGGTCACCATGTTCTTATCTGACCTGATGAACAATGTAGCAACGGCCGCTGTAATGTGTCCGATTGGTATAAGTACAGCAAGTCAGTTGGGCGTGAGCCCCGACGCCTTCTTAATGGCCATTGCAATAGGGGCATCTTGCGCCTTCCTAACCCCAATCGGTCACCAGAACAACACCCTGATATTGGGTCCCGGCGGATTCCATTTCAGTGATTATTGGAAGCTAGGTCTTCTATTGGAAATTATCGTAATTGCTGTGAGTGTGCCCATGCTGCTCTGGGTGTGGCCGCTTTAACAATGGAATCAGCCTGCTCTCGCGCCATTTGGTATCTCTTTTTCAGGGCACGCCAAGCAAGGTTGAAGTTTATCCTCATAACCGATATCAAAAAGCATGCCTTGAGACACCTCTCCCGCCATTTTTCGCTCCGGCAAATTCACCACAAACAGAGCTTGCTTACCTTCGATCTCTTTTGGGTTCTCTCGCTCTTGTTTTATGCCAGCTAGGATAGAGCGAGTATGGTCACCAAAGTCCACTGTGAACTTCATTAGTTTGTCTGACTTAGCTACCTCACTCACTTCAAGGATCAAACCTACACGGATATCTACCTTGGCGAAATCATCAAAGCTGATTTCTTCTTTTATCGGGGCGCATTTCATATTCATTCCTTTTTGAAGCCTTAGAGATTAAAAACCACATTAATTCAACTAGTTACTCCATTGAATGCTAGCAAGTTCGATAGAGAAATACTTTTAGCTACTCGACTGTTTTTCATTTCTCTCTATCGCCTACAATTTAAGATATGTTATAACATATCTATAACAACCGCTCACACTAGGAAAATAAAATGACCAACCTAGCAACTACTGAGCAAGTGCTCGACACTGACCTCACTGAGAATTCTACGTTCGCTATCGGGGAGAGCCCGGCAACACTGTCTGATATCTACAAAGAAGGAACGAACATCGCAGTCTGGAAGCGCCCTGTACACTCTGAACTGGAGAGCGCGGTTGATGAATTTCTGGCAGCCAACCCAAGCTTCGAAAAATCGTTAGTGGTGACTCCAGATGAGTTAGCTGAAGAGCTTATTAAGGTGAGCAATGGCACTGCGCCCAAGCCGCTGGTTCAAGATATCGAGCTATTGGTAGAGATGTTCAGTTGCTTGTTTGAGCTTAAAAAAGTGGGCGTGAGATTAACCTCTCTGGACGTTGCTATGTGTCCGCGTTTCCACGTTGACCATGTTCCGTGTCGATTAGTCAGCACCTATCACGGCGTAGCCACAGAGTGGTTGGCGCACACAGATGTAGACCGAACTAAACTGGGTCATGGCAGCAAGGGCTTATCCGACGCTCAATCTGGTCTGTATCCAAATCCAGATTGTGTAAAGCAACTCTCAACCGGTGATGTCGCGCTACTAAAAGGGGAAAGCTGGCTAGGGAATACCGAAGGTGGGTTGGTTCATCGCTCACCAGGCGTACCGAGTGGTCAACAACGACTTCTACTTACATTAGATTTCTACGACTAAAATTCGCTGATCGGGGCTTTCAGTGAGCCCCGTTATCCAAGATCGACCTCAGAGAGATAATCAATAAACGCCCTTACACTCTGTGGCATATAGTCTCTTGAAGTGAAATACAAATAGACTGGAAGTTGTGGCCCCCAATACGACTCGAGTATGGGCACAACCTCGCCACTTTTTAGCTCTTTTTGAATCATCCATTCCGCCAGCCCAACTATTCCCCAGTTCGCCATCAACATAGACTTGGCAGCAATAAAGCTATCCACTGTGATATCACCCTGGGGCGTAAACAGCACAGCTTCATCTTGATGATGGAGACTGATGCTACGAACCTTGCCAGTTTCTAAAGAGCGGATAGGCAAACAGCGAAAGCCGTTTAACTCCTCTGGTGTCTTAGGCGCTCCATTCGTTTCAACAAATCTCTTCGATGCATACAGACCTATGTTGCTGGCAAATAGCCGCCGAGCAATAAGTCTCGAGTCCTGATTGATGTCGGTGCCTATCCCAATATCAAATCCATTAGCAACCAGGTCCACTCTCGCATCACTAAAGTGCAGATCAAACTGAACGCTCGGATAAAGCTCATTGAATGCCATGATATGCGGAAGAATGGTATCCACGCCCAGAGAGGTACTTGGTAGATTTATCTTAATAATACCCGTGAGCTCTTTGTTGCTCTCTTGGCTAGAGCTGATGGCAGAGAAAATGGTGCCTATTGCAGGTTGGAGTTCAATGAGAAGCGTCTTACCCACTGAGGTCAAACTAAGCGAATGGGAGGAGCGATGAAACAGCTTAAGCTTCCACTCATCCTCAAGTTTATTAATTGCCTTACTTACTGCTGGGGTTGAGATACCTAGGTTTCGAGCCGCTGCTGAGAAGTTTTGCTCCTTAGCGACTTCAATGAAAATAGGTAATTGGCTTGGCAGAGATCTCATAAACTTTTGGTTAAAGTCACTATGGCTTTTGGCTTATAGATGGTTAATAAAACTTAATCTAGTATCTCTATCAACGCAAACAAGCAACGAGATAATGATATGTTTAAGCAAGCAATGACCACCCTACTTCTCTCTGCTGCTATTATTAGCACCCCTGTTTTCGCTGATAACAATCAAGCAAGTGATGTAAATATTGATTCAGTAATCTCTATGCCGGTGGGACACTTCTTCGAAAACCTCACCTATCTCAACGACCAAGAGCTGATCACCTCAGATTACACAGGTCAGTCTCTATATAAATATAATGAGCAAGGCTTGGCATCACTATGGGCAAAGGTAGACGGTCACCCGGTATCTATCCGCTTTGATGAAAAGGGACAAGGGCTTCTTGCTGTGCATGAAATGTCTATCCTTGAGGGCGCAGATTTTGTAAATCATATGGCGCTATACAAGGTATCGAACGAAGGTAAACTCACTCGCTTGATGGGATTAGATACGCCTGCGTTTCTAAATGGCATGGTTTACCTTGGCGAGCAGCAATACCTAATTTCAGATGCGGCAAACGGCAAGATCTATCGATTTGATATGGCGAGCAATGAACTCTCAACATGGTTTGAAGATGAGCTCCTGCAGCCATTGAAAGATCGCCCAGGATTACCAGGCATTAACGGTATGCAGCTATACAAAGGTGCGATTTACTTCACCAACTCAGCGCAGCAACTGCTAGGTAAGATAAATATTGATGGCAATCAAGCTACCAAACTTGAGACGGTAGAGAAAGGCATTCAGGCGGATGACTTTATTATCGACGAGCAAGGCACGTGGTTTATCACCACTCACCACCACGAGATCATCAAGTACACTGCAGACAAAGAGAAATCTGTTGTGTTAAACCACGGTGTCGAGGGCAGCACTGCAATCCAAATAAGTAACCAAGACCCAGGCTACTTCTATATCACTAACGATGGCGGTCTACTATTTGGTGGCACCGACCACCCTGGTCTTCACAAGGTGCAACTTAAATAATTAGGTCTAGAACTCACGGTTCATCTTGGTTAACGCTGAGATGAGCCTTTCTTGTTCCTCAGACTCAATATTTCGAGTCAGGTCTTTAACTAAATCCAAATGAAGCTGATTATGATGGCGATGGATCTCTTCCCCTTTATCGGTAAGAGATACCACAATCGCTCGTCGGTCGGTTGGATGGGGCAAGCGCTCAATTAGGTCAGCCGACACTAGCTTATCCACCTGCACCGTTAAGGTGCCTGTGGTAATACTGAGCTTATCCGCCAACTCTTTCATCCTCATGGCGCCATGCACTCCCAGCACTTCTATGGTGTGCACTTGGGCTAGAGAGTAGCCTGTCTCACGAACAACAGACTGCTCCCAAGACGACATCTTGTCATAAAATTCTGTAAGTAGCTGATTTAACTGCTCTATGTTTCGCATGCTGATGAATGTACCTCGAGTGTAAGGTGATGGATCTTATCAAACTTTGCCAGCTTCTGCTTATACTCAGACACACTAATGTCGCTGTCTGAGACCAAGGTAATGGCTGCCGAATAATGATGACCACTTACCTTCCATACGTGCAGATCAGTAACCTCAGCATCAGCTGCTAACTCTTGCCTAATGGCCGCACGATACTCCTGCTCAATACTCTCGTCTAACAAGATAGGGCTGGTCTGTTTCAGCAGGTTAAAGGTCCATTTTCCGATAACCAAAGCACCGACCATACCCATGATGGCATCCAGCCAGTTCCATCCGTAGAACTTGCCAAATAACAGCGCGACGATAGCCAGCAACGAAGTAAGCGTATCTGCCAGCACATGCATATACGCTGCTCTTAAATTGTGATCGTGATGATGGTGGTGATGATCTTCATGGTCATCATGATGGTGATGATCACCAAGCAAAAACATACTCGCCAGATTCACAGCCAGCCCAATGCACGCCACCAGTATCGCTTCATTGAAGCGAATGGTCTCTGGGTTAAACAAACGAAATGCAGACTCTACAAACATCAGCAAGGCGACGATTCCAAGGGCGATGGCACTGGTGTATCCACCAAGCACACTGACCTTACCGGTTCCAAATGAGAACCTATCATCGTCCTGGTGGTTCTTTGCATAGCGATAAGCAAACAAGGTTATACAAAATGCGGCGGCGTGGGTGCCCATATGCCAACCATCGGCGAGCAGTGCCATAGAGCCGTAGGCAATACCTGCCGATATCTCCACCACCATGGTAGTAACAGTAAGCAAGAGCACGTAAAAAGTGCGTTTTTCACCGTGATGATTATGCCCAGAAAAATTATGTGAATGGGAAAGAGAAGAGTCCATCTTAAGTTACTCATTTAGTTTGACTGTCAAAATATCTAATCTAAATTTAGTTTGACCATCAAATTAAGTCAACGCATGATTCATTTTTGTTTTGAGATAGAGAAATAAGCCATTGAAAACGCTAAGCTAATCTCTATAGATTCAAAGATAGAGACACTGACTTATGAAAAAGATTATCTTCTTCGTGCCAGTTGAAGACGCAGAGAGCGTTAAAGAGGCAGTATTTGACGCAGGTGCCGGCAAGATTGGTGACTACGATAGGTGCTGTTTTGAAACCCAAGGCACAGGACAATTTCGTCCCCTAGCCGGAGCTAACCCACACCTCGGTTCTCATGGAGAATTAGAAAAGGTAAACGAACTCAAAGTAGAGCTGGTGTGTGATGACAAGTATGCAAAACAAAGCACTCAAGCACTTCTGGATGCTCACCCTTATGAAGAGGTGGCGTTTGAGGTGTATGACATTTTAGATTGGACGACGCTTTAACCTCCTAGGCAATATCGACTTCCGCAAGGGAAGCAATGATGGCACTCCTCAACCATTGATGTCCTTGGTCCCTCTTTTGCGATTGATGCCATGTCATATAGACTGGGACCTTTTGCGTCTCAAACGGGAGTGCAAATAGATTTAGATCAAACTTGTCTGCCATCTTGAGCGCATGCCACTTGCTGGTCACACACAGCCAATCCGTTTCTGAGGCGAGCATAAGCGCCGTCACCGTCGAACCAGTAGAGTAAGCAATCTTTCTTGGAGGCAGGTTAGCGTCAACCGCAACCGAGTCTAGTGTATTGGTATTTTGACGCTGAGTACGCCAAAGCAAGTGCGACTCTCGCATGAAATCCTCTTTGGTTAGCACATCTTGGATGCGTGGGTGAGACTTACTCACCGTCACCACCAACTCTTGCTCAAGCAGCAATTGATTGTGATATCCATGATCTTTCAGTGGTACCGTCGCCAAAATCACGTCTACTCGGCGTCTTCTGAGGTCTTCTTGACGATCCTGCTCATTAAGATGCTCGATGTCCGCTTGAATAGAAACATGCGGCGCGTGCTTTTGCTTGTATCGTTTAAGTGATGGAACCAAAAGTAAGTCTATGTCTTTATGGCTAGATACTCTAAAGGTACGTTGACTGCTCATTGGGTCAAAGGTCTCTCGAGATTCCGCGCCATCGATTAGCAAGCTCAAAGGTTCTTGAATATCGGCGTGAAGCTCAACAGCAAAATTGGTAGGAACAATTCCTCTTCCCTGACGTACAAACAGGGGGTCCTGATACTGCTCTCTCAGACGATTTAGGGCATGACTGACCGCCGGTGCAGTTATGTTCAGCGCTAGCGCCGCCTCATTAACACTCTGTGTTTTCATCACCGCATCAAAGGTTTTAAGAAGATTCAGATCCATACACTATCTCATTGATATTCATACATTAAACATAGTCTACCCAATTCAAAGCGGTGACTATTAAATATTGGTTAATCCAGATTGAAACAGACTTCAATAGTCCCCTCCACTGACCACGATTACTATTTACAGCAAAGGAAACCCACCAAGGAAATTAAGTGGTAGTTCCCGCCACTAAAGGTCATCAAACTAATAAAGGGGGTTCTATGAATCCGTTTCTAGATTACCTATCACTGGGAATCCTATTTCTGGTTTTAATCATATTCATCTATGGGTTGATACTGCTGCACGACATCCCCTATGAAATCGCCAAAAAGCGGAATCATCCCCACTCTGAGGCTATCCATGTCGCTGGCTGGATCAGTCTGTTCTTTATGCATGTTTTATGGCCGCTGCTCTGGGTATGGGCAAGCATGTATGACAAAGATAAACCGCAATGGCTGGGTAGCGAATCAACCGTTTCAAAAGATGAATATCAGGCCCTACTAAAACGTATTTCACAACTCGAAAAGACCGCACAGGAGTAGCACTATGGAAACCCTAATTATCCTAAGTTATATCGCCCTATGCGTGATTGTTTTTAAGGTATGTAAGCTACCAGTCAACAAATGGAGCGTCACCACCGCCAGTGTAATTGGCCTGTTCATTGTAGGCTGGATATTTTTGTATATGGCCATGTACCAGCCCGTTTCTCGCATGGCGCGACTCTACAGTGTCACTACCCCTATCACCTCTCAGGTTGAGGGCTTGGTGAACGACGTTTATGTCAAAGGCAATGAGCAGTTGAAAGCCGGAGATCCTCTGTATCAAATCGATCCAACGCCATTTCAGGATGAGGTAAACCGTATCCAGAGTGACCTAAAGCGCACTCAATCGGCTATCGATTACTTCCAAGCAGAATTGGCTCGCTATCAAAAATTGGGAAGCAAAGGATTCTCTTCTCAAGAGAAAGTGGACCAAGTTAAAACCAACTTGCTGAAACAAAAAGCGAGCAAGAGTGAATACCAATCTCAGCTGCAACTGGCTAAATTCAATCTAAGTAAAACCCTAGTGACCGCACCTACCGATGGTTATGTTACTCAGGTAGCGTTAAGACCGGGAATGAAGAGTCGCGTTGTGCCATTTCAGGGCAACCTGACCTTTGTACACAAAGAGGACAAACAGCTGTTCGCTGCATTCAAACAAGCACCGGCACGCTATATCAAAACCGGCTATCCGGCTGAAGTGACCTTCAACACTATTCTTGGTCATGCCTATAAAGCTCATGTGGTGCAGGTGAACGACATCTTTGCACAGGGCGCAGTGAGTGCTTCAGGCCAGATGACAGCACCAGAACAGTCGGCTCAACAAGGCAGAATCTTAGTTAAGGTTGAACTGGATAATCCAGATCTTGTAAAGGATATGCCATTACCCTCAGGTACAGATGCGCACGTGGCTGTCTACTCACCTAAATGGGAGATGTTTAGCGTAGTTCGTAAAGTGATATTGCGTATGCAAAGTTGGCAAAACTGGTTGTTTGAAGGCTAAAAGAACAAGCCCCTCATTTGAGGGGCTCGCTTTTGTCATTTCATCGACTGCATATCGATGACGAATCGATACTTAACATCAGATTTCATAACCCTTTCATAGGCATCGTTGATGTCCTGCATATTAATCATCTCTACGTCTGAAACTACATTGTGCTCAGCGCAGAAGTCCAGCATCTCTTGAGTCTCTTTAATGCCACCTATCAAGGAGCCTGAGATAATTTTGCGACCAAACGAGAGCGCTATGGTATTGACTTCGGTAACTGCCACACCGACCACCGCCATGGTTTTTCCCAGTTTAAGAAGAGGAATATAAGGGTTCATGTTGTGGGCAACTGGAATTGTATTGAGCAGGAAGTCGAACTTGCCCACTGCAGCAGCCATCTGCTCGTCATCTCTCGAAACCAAAACGCCACTGGCACCCAAGCGCTTGGCATCCTCACCCTTCTCTGGAGAAGTGGTAATCATGGTCACTTCTGCGCCCATAGCGACAGCTATTTTAACGCCCATATGACCAAGGCCACCCAAGCCTATTACTCCGACCTTATCCCCAGCTTTCACATCCCACTGTTTTAGAGGAGAGTATACTGTGATGCCCGCACACAGCAGTGGTGCCACGGCTTTAACATCCAGAGATTCTGAAACGCTAAGCACGAAGTCTTGGTCTACGACTATCTGGGTTGAGTAGCCACCTTGGGTAATGGCATCTGCGCCCGATTCATCAGGGCTACCATAGGTCATGATCATGCCCTTCTCGCAATGCTGCTCGAGATGATTCTTACACGGCTCACAAGTACGACAAGAGTCCACCATGCAACCTACACCAACAAGATCACCCGCCTTAAAGCGGCTCACATCCCCGCCCGTAGACACAACCCGCCCGATGATTTCATGTCCTGGGACAATAGGATATTGAGTAAAGCCCCAATCATTGTGCGCCATATGAATATCACTGTGGCATACCCCGCAGTATAAGATTTCGATATGCACATCCTTGGCACCAACCTGACGACGATTGAAATTATAGGGTTTGAGATCATCATCGCTATTGAACGCGGCGTAAGACGAAGTAGGTAGCGTAGTTTTCTCCCCGAATAGTCTGAATAAAACCACAATTGAGTATAGCTACTTTCCTGCTCATAAAATAAACAGAAAAGCCGCTCCTTCTTATATCAGGCTGAGCATTAACTTAGATCAATTAAACATCCTTAAATCCACTCTTAAAAATCAATCAATAGAGGGAGAACCATGTGCGATTTACTATCTTGCCATGCAAAGGAATTAACGCAGAGGAGGCATTAGACAATTAAATAGAGTAAGTAATGCAGTACAAGAAATTGATAGCAGCCACCACCTTATTAGGCCTGTATCTATCTACTGGGCTTTCACCGGCTTACGCCCAGGACAGCGAGGCACGCAAAGAATCAATCAAAGTGAGTAACCCGATAGCCTATGCAACCAAAATCATCGCCGATGAAATGTATCTTCCGGGGCAAAATGGCGCTCCCTCTCAGCGAGTTTCAACTCAACCTAGTCGCCCCCTACCCACTCACCGAAAATATCAAACTCATCAACAAGGTCAAACTTCCATGGGATACAAGACCTACAGGAGAGGGAACCGAAACCGCACTTGGTAAGGTGAACTATCAAGCATACTTCAGCCAAGCGACTCCGATGAGCTTTGGTGATGACTTTGAGGTCTCTTTTGGCTTAGGACCGAGCGTCAACTTTAATACCTCACAATTTGACAACCAGATGTTTGGTGATGATTCCACTCAAGCTGGCGTTGCCGGTGTTGCCTTCGCTAAGTCGGGTGGGTTTTCCGGTATTGCAGGCTACCAAAAGCTCTGGGCCGTTTCAGGGGATGACCTTGACACGCAGAGCATTCAACTGGTCGCTGGATACACGTGGAATAGTGGTTTCTCTGTCAATATGGCGCCCTACTTAACTCAAACCGGTGATGAAGACTGGTATATTCCGGTAGGTTTAGGCGTAGGCCAATTCTTCAAGCTAGGAGGGAAAGTGCCGATGAAGATCATTGCCAATGCTTACTACAATGCCAAAGTACCTGAGAGCATGGGGGATGACCACCAATGGCAGGCTCAGGTTGGCGTGATAATCATGGCACCAAGCGTGTTTGGCATTCCGTTGGGGTCAATGCCTCACTAAGGTGTCTAAGCAAACGATTCTTGGTCATCCCAGTAGCCTTTCCTAGGGTCAGAACAGTGACCAAAAACTCAGTAGCCCCGCTGTCATGGGGCTCAAATTCAGAATCCTTGTCTGTACAGCCATTTTAGATCTTATAATCTGGTGTCGCACACTCACAATAAGGCTTGGAAAAACTAACGGCATGAACCTCAAAGCACTGTTAATTGCGACTCTCTTCCTATCATCGGCAGCCAGTAGTGAAGAGCTACTCCAATGCCCTGAACTGAAAAACAAAACTGCACCTACTAGTCGATACAGCAGTTTTGATTCCTTGGCTGGCTGGGGCAAGCACTTTGGTTACGAGCACTCTGCTCAAATAGTCGATGACCCGACAGGCAAAGCAAATCAAGTATTACGAGTAGAGCTCAGAGACGGTGATGTTTATAGAACTCGCAGTGGAGAGCACTATCGAGCAGAGGTCTATGAAACTTTCAGAGCCAAGTTCGACACTCCCATGCAATACAGTTTTAAAGTGCTCATTACAGACGAATGGCAAACCGCAGACGTGCGTGCCTTGATAGCTCAATGGCACGGCACACCGGATAGGCACCTAGGTGAGATCAGTCGTAGCCCCAACCTAGGAATAGAGCTAAGAAACGACCGTTTCCTGATAAGGGGACAAACCAGTAGTGAGCCTATTAATCAGCACAATAAGATAGGCATGCACAGAGAAACCTTCTTTTTAAGTGAGCCCATCAAGCGCAACCACTGGTATCATTTTGATATCGATGTCACATGGAGTCATACAAACCGCGGCTCACTAAAACTCAAACTCGATGGTGATACCGTCATTGGCCACCAAGGTCCCACCAGCTATTACGACTGTGTCGGCCCTTACTTTAAAATGGGCATTTACCGAGATAAAACGCCAATGCCTTTTGTCATCTACTTTGACGACTTTAGCCGGCAAAACAATGCAGACTAACGAGGCGCAAGCACGCGTATCTTGGTTTGCTCCAGTTCCCAGAAAGGGGCGTTCCAAGAATAGGAATCTATTCTGTCAACCAATCCATTGTGCACAAAAAAGAGCTCTGCGCTTTGTTCCGCTGCTTCTTGGTTCTCGCTACGCTCAATTAAGACATCTTGAACAATACAGCCAACTCCTGAGGTATGGTTTGGCCAAGAGGTAATAGAGTGCTCTAGTACTGAATCATCGCCTTGTTTCTCTTGGAAGTTTGCGGTCTCTCCACATAGCTGAATGGACGAAAGATCTACCTTAAAGCTCCGCCTACCAGAATTAGAAAGTTGGTCTAACCCATCACCTGAATACTCCCCCTCTAGAAGACCATTGGAAATTTCCAAACGAATATGGTGCCCGTTAGATAGAAGTACTTCCGATAGTGGTTCGTCATGCCACACTTTCTCAGAGTCTTGGCTACTCGAAAACATAAAGGAAAGAGGTGTGCTTTGCGAACCGCCACAACCATTCAGTATGGTCGCCACGGCTAAAACGAATAGATATCTCTTCATGAGTGAACTCGGCTTAGAAAATAAGCATCGAGTATAATATTGCGTGATTTTTATACGAGGTTAGGAATTAATAGAATTGTTCCGCTTTTAGTTCTGGTTCTTGTCCTGACTCAATCAAAAAGGCTAAATGTCAATTGAGCTTCCATTTGTGAGCCAATTACTCTGTTCCTCGTAAGCACTTTTATTTTCAACATGTGAATATGCAGAAAATAAACATAGTGTGGTTTAAACGAGACTTGCGTTTAACTGACCACCAACCGCTCAAAGAAGCGATTTCAACCGGTACGCCTACCCTGCTGTTGTACATCTTTGAGCCATCGCTTCTGGATGACCAGCACTATTCAGAGCGTCATTGGCGATTCGTGTGGCAATCTCTTCAAGATATGAACCAGAAACTGGGCAACAACTCAGTACATATCATGCATGGTGAGACGGTTGAGTGTCTTGAGAGATTATCCCAAGACTACCAGATAGCTAGTCTCTACTCTCACCAAGAAATAGGGATACAGAAGACCTTTGATAGAGATAAGCGAGTAGCTGATTGGCTAGCAAACAAAGGCATTAGTTGGAAAGAAACGCCCTATGGCGCTGTGATTCGAGGCGCAACCAACAGAGAAGGTTGGGATAAACACTGGAAACAGGTGATGCGAGGTGAATGTGCCAACCCTGATATAGAGCGGAGTAACCTGATTTCTGTTGATATTGAAGAGTTTCAGCCTCCACAGAACTGGATTACTGAAAACCCCAAAATGCAGATCGGTGGTGCAAGCCATGCATGGCAGTGCCTTAGAAGCTTCTTCGAGGCCCGAGGGCAAGATTATTACCGCAAGCTCTCCAGCCCAGAAACCGCAGCTCAAGCCTGCAGTCGCATGTCGGCCTATCTCGCGTGGGGAAACATTTCGTTGCGAGAGATGTATCAGCAAGTACCCCTTCGTTGGAATACTAAAGGTTGGCGAAGAAGCTTAGTCGCCCTCTCCTCCCGTCTGCATTGGCACTGTCACTTTATTCAAAAGTTCGAGTCCGAATCCAGAATGGAGTCTCGATGCTTGAACCGCGGCTATGAGCCTCTACTCGACGCCAATCACAACCAAAGGCTAGTTGAGGCCTGGAAATCAGGACAAACTGGCTTCCCCCTGGTAGATGCCTGCATGCATAGCCTTGAGCAAACCGGTTATCTGAATTTTAGAATGCGCGCCATGCTGGTGAGCTTTTTAACCCATCACCTCAACTGCGACTGGCGCGATGGTGTTCATCATCTTGCTCGAGTTTTTTTGGACTTTGAGCCAGGTATCCACTACCCACAATTTCAGATGCAAGCAGGTGTTACTGGCGTCAACACCATACGCATCTATAACCCTACCAAGCAAGCAATAGACCAAGATCCCGACGGCATCTTCATTAAGCGCTGGATACCAGAACTTGCGGAAGTTCCGGTTCCCCTTCTGTTCGAGCCATGGAAGCTCACACCAATGGAACAGCAGATGTACGGAATCGCAGAAGATAGTATCTATCTGAGCCCCACCATCGACCTTAGACAAGCGGCCAAAGAGGCACGAGACCGACTGTGGGCATGGCGAAAACTGCCTAGCGTGCGACAAGAAGCGGATAAGATATTGGCTCGGCATGTAAGAACCAGGACATAAAAAAGCACAAGCGAAACCCTATGCTTCTATGCTGAAAGACTCCATAAACATTCTTTAACAATACCAGTTGCCTGTGAATTACAGTGCTTATGCCACGATTTTTTCACACTCGTTAATAAAAACGCAAGAGCCTATTATCAATTAACGTTTATTTATCAGTCTATATTCTGTGTTTGATAGAATTCCATCCTCTAATGAATTTATTCCTAAGGTACTGTAACCGAAAAAGTTTGGCTTAACTTTAGAGCGTAGCGCTTGAATAGATTCGGTAATATTTTCATCAAGCATAAATGCGTCTGCTACAGATGACAATAGTTGACGACTAGTTGAATCCATCGGTGAGGTGAATTCACTAACACCACTAATTGAAGAGTACAAGAATCCAAACTCTCCACCATTGTTTTCTTCAATATAATAATTACCAGTACGAGCATAAGAAGCTCGGGCATCGCTCACACTTTCTATAGCTTCAAAGTATTCATCAAAAAAACTTACACCTCCAGCATGCTCGATTGTCTCAGGCAAAAAGCCTTCACTTGGAAAAACAAGGTAGGCCACAATTGCATTGTCTCGACTAATGGCAGAAATAACAAAATTTTCGTCTTGATAGTATTTTATGACATCGCCCTCTGAAGACCTTTTAATATATACAGGGGCTCCAAATGTTTGGTCCAATACTTCAGAGGATGACCTTATATAGATTTTATTCAACTTTTTATGAGATGGAATATCCGTTAGTTGAGATAACCCAAAATCAGCCATCTTCTCTATCGCATCCACACTGTCGTTAAAACCTCCAAGAGCTATAGATACTATAGAGGCCAAACCAATAGTCCGAGCCCAACCTCCAGACCATATATTTTTTTTCTGAGCTTCAACAAGTTCTTCCTGAGTCTCCTGAAGCTCTTCTAATTCACCGTGTATATTTTTTTCCACTTCGCTCATATGAGTGACAGACATGATAATCCTTATTTATATCTAATAGTGCTTAAATATGTTAGAACCTTAATAAATAGAATTTCTAGACTATTGGCTATTTGTATAAAGCTATTCTACTACTTACCTTTTTCAAATAACCTTTTGTTTCATCATAAGGCAATTTCACCATAAGCTGTTCATATACCTCTTCAGGAGACATAGAGTTAATAATCTTAGAAGCCTTTCCGATATTTGTTGAGCGATCTAGGTTAAAAGCTCGAGCAACATTCCCTGCCCCAGTATTGTAAGCAGCTATGACACAGTAAAGCCTGCTTTCATCATTTTCAATTTTCCTCAGATATTTTCTATTCAAAATATCTAAGTAAGCGGTACCAGTTTCAACATTAATTAAAGGCTGATACAACTCAGAAGGCTTCATAGGCGCATCAATATTACGAACTTGTTTATTAACATCATGACCTGCGCTAGTTGGAACTACTTGCATCAAACCAAACGCAGGAATATGAGATTTAGCATCAGCTCGGAATGCCGATTCTGAATGCATGATCGCCATGATTAAAGCAGCATCCACCTCCCAGTTTTTACTCTCTTTTTCAGCAAGAGGCGCATATTTACTGGCACGTGTTTTTAAACTGTTTTCTGGCAACTGAACTTTATAGCTAACAACCTTTTTAGGTTTCTCTACCAAACTGGAGACAGTTGAAGTTTCAGGCTTAACAGTGCCTTGAACAGGCTCCATCTCAACTTTTGCAGTTTCCGGTGCAACTGCTCCCACATCCCGCTGACTAGCTTTTTCCTCTTGAGAATTCGTCGCAATCGATTCCGGTTGGACTTCTATGTTTTGGGACTGCTTTACAATAACCTCTTTGTTCTTAACCTCAGGTTCTTCGTTGTTTTTGATACTCTCAGCAACTTTAGATTTCTCTGCACGCTTAACTACGATGCCATATCGAGCTCGCATTCGTTCGTAAAGCTGACTTTGAGCTTCTATTCGCTCTTGTGCTTGTGTAATCAAAGCCATCTTTTTATTGTGTGCTCGCTGATAAATAAAAGAATCAGGAATGCCAGTATTTGAGTTTATCAATCGCTCTGCTTGAACATCTAACTCATTCATTTGACGTTGAGTTTGTTGAATAACAAATTCTTTTTCCGCATTTTCTTTTTCTAAAGAAAATTTAACTGCTTGATCTGTTGGCTTAAGCTCACTTAGGTCAACATTTTCCCCTAACACTTCTACCGGTAAACTATTAACTAATTTCTGAACTTCTTCTGGAGAACTATCTTTCTCTACCAGTACAGATATTATTGCTTCATTAGCCTCATAATCTACTGCGGTTTTAACAGAGTCATTTTTTGAGTAAGAAACCTCTTTAGTTTGAGATGAAACTTCACCCTCCCCCCAGGTCTCAATCAAACTGGATCGTCGAGAATCTAACTCCTTGGTATATTGATCTCTCCAAGCTTCGTATTCATCTAAGTAAGAATTAACGTAAGCATAAAACTCTTCTAGTTTTGCCTGTTTAGGTTGGGATACGTTCTTGACCGCTTCATCCAGGCGTTTTAACTGATCTGAAGAGGCTGCTGAAGCAGGTAAGTTAATTGAAAATGAGACTACTGTTGCTAATATCGTTTTGCCAAATTTTGAATACATATATCACTCGCTATGGCCATAAAAGAAATAAAGGCCACCAACAAGGTGGCCTCGACAGCGTTTAGTGAAGCTTTAAATCGCAATTACTTTTTGAGAGCTTGAAAGGCTGCTGCTAAATCTTCTTGCGCTTTCTCATTATTAAATTGGTTCCAAAGCTCTGAGTCTGAGTTACTTACAGAGTCAATTACCTCATTAACATGCTGGTCATAAGTAGGCTTATCCATGCTTACTAGGGCATACATATTACCTTTGGGATCAGTCGTGACCATTGCTACACGGGTATTTGCAAGTGTCTTTGAGACCACAGTTTGAAGCACTCTCTCAATATTTTCTTCGGCTTTATCAACGCTGGTTTCTGCGCCATTTTCTACTACAACTTCTTTATAGGTTGCAATGGCCTCGGTCAGCATATCATTGACGTCGGTTTGCAACGCCGCTGCCAAGTCTGCTCTGGCATTTTCAGTTGCACGTTTGCGCATCAAACTCATGCCACCCGCAGACTTCTTAGCAAGGCCTACTCCCATCAACTCAATGTCTGTTGGTGTTTGGCCACAGATCCATGAGGGAGCCTCTACTCCATATGCTTCAGGGTAGTAACAAGTCATTGCCGAATGGGTATCTTGCACGGATTTAGTACTTTGGCAGCCAGCTAACCCAAAAGTAAATACTAGTCCAATGATTATTTTTTTCATCAATTAGAACCCTAGTTTTGATTTGAGGTGGCATTCGGGATCTAGCATAGAACACTCGACTGAGGCGTTTACTTTACCCATAGAGCCTTTTTGCACTTTGAGAGCTGTTTCTTCATCTATCACAACCCAAGAATATTTGTCAGTTACAGCATTAATTTCATTATTCACGACATAACCTTCACCAATTGGGAAAACTTCAGTTTCACCTTCAAGAGATTTCACCGCATTAGTAAACAAAATATCAGCACCAGGCTTTATCTTCTGTTTCTTACCCATAGCGAGTTTAACTTGGCTACCAACTTCACATTGGCGCATCTCAATAACAGGAGCGCTTGCTGCCAGTGTCTTCCTCAACTCTGCAGAATAATTAACAGCCTCAGATGCTGACTTACTTGCCATACTTGTGTACTGAGCACCACTAATCGGGCAACTAGAGTTGCGAGCCTCTGTTGAAGCGTAAGTATCACCTTCAAGTTCAATGCGCTTTACAACATCCATACTTGGTAGAGCTACTATTTTTGCAATTGCCTTGACGTCAACGTCATAACGACACTTTGCAGGCACGACTTTTGTTTCACCGTCATCATTTTCGTACGTGTAACTTTCTTTAAAGCTCTTGCTCAGTTCAGAGGAAGTAATTTCAGTAATAACTGCATAGTCAGCAATTGGGACCCCTTTGGTGTTCAAACGGCCACTTTGCTCAGCGAGCTTAATCTCACTTTTAACTTTATTTGCTATTTTTCTATCAACTAAGTTTGCACCAGTACTATTGATTTGAGATTCTAATTCGTTTCGAAACACCGCCTGCATCTTTTTCGCCGCCACATCTTCAAAATCTATATCAATAGGCAGTACTACAACCTTCATATTTTCTGAAGAAGGAAGCTGTACTTCTGCTGTTTCCAATTCAACTCTTGTATCTGGCGTACAGACTGTATCAATACCACCTGCACAACCGGCCAAAGTACTTACTAGTGCACTAGCTACCAACGTTTTTTTTAACATTTTAACTCCGTTATATTCCATTATGGTTATTGTATTAAGGATTGGATGCTAATTTACTAAGCCTAAAGCACCCCAAACCCCTTTCTCCCTTACTTGCTCATCAAAGTGGCGAGCAGCCCCCTCATCAGCATATTTGTAACTAGTTACTGAGTTACCTGTAGAGATAATCTCACTACGTGAAATCACTTGGTTCTTTGTATTTGATATTATGATTTTTGAAACCAGCGTTGAAATGTATGCATCCGCTACTTTATTTCTGCGCCTTTCCGAAGAAACATAGACAATATGCGTTTGCTCATGACGTTTTGACATTGATGTCGCAATATTAAACTCTGATAGCTGTTCCCCTAAGAACTGCAATGATTGCTTTGATTGCACGTCGGATGACAGACGAATATATAAATTATTTCCTGTTTTTTCATAAGCATCAATATAAGATTCGAGTGATGTAGTAACGAATTTGTACGTACCATCTAATGGAACTAGCATTGAAGTTCGAACACTTGCATTGTGTTTCAATTGAAAAGCACTTCTATTATCTAACCACCAGACAAGCTTATCTTGACTTTTAAGGTTATTCAGCTCTGTTCTTGCTTTAAAGTCTATTTCTTCAAGCTCTTTTTTGAGTTGCTGTGCTACTAAAGACTTTTTCACTCTCACTTGAACAAAAGCACCAAGATCGTTCTCTTCCAATTGCATGAATTCAACACCATTAAGAGTTAGCGACTCTGTTCTTGTATTTATTTTATTGTCTACAAGACTATTAAAAGAACCCTTATTGTTGGTTTCTCTTAAGGTTTCTCTTATATAAGATGATGAATCTACTTGCGTCCATAGGCTTTCATTTATATTGTTTACCGCGATTTTTTTTGCGTGCGATAAAGTTCTTGCCTGTGCAACAGCATAGATATATTGGCTATCGTTTGTTTGCGGATTTGAGTACCAGTTAGGTTTGGTCGACTGACAACCTAGTAACATGGTTCCGCACGCGGCCACAACAAGAGCAATCCTGCTCCCTCTGCCCCATAACATGTTGTAATTCCATTACTTTTTTAACGTATATGTAGACGGTATAATAGGTGCAATAGAAACGCTGTCAAGAATTTTTATACAATTAGTTGACCAAGAATTGACGTTAACCTGACATTGAATAGCATTGTACGGGCATTTACTTCGTCGATTCTGACCGAAAAATCAACCTAGCTAACCAAGGGAAACTTACCCTTGAGAGTCGATTCTGTCCGCCTTAACTGATATGGCATTACAATCAAAATACCTCTGGTTTCCGAAAATTTTTTTAGCAATAGCAAAGTGATTTAAAGAACCAAGGTCTCAGATATATGATTGAATTTCAGACTGCTCGGTGTCGTCAATCCCTTCCTAAGTTAAAAAACCAAATTAATTAGGCAAAGCTAATTAACGAAAGTTTGAACTGGCTCATTGATTAGTTTGATTCTTGACCCTCATATTTCTATAGTTTAAATACTTGAGAAAATAAGCTACGTACTTCTAACTATTGATTAATCACAATAATTCCTGTTTTATATAAAAACCAACCAAGAAGCATAGATCGTGCTAATCAGGACAAAAGTTAATACAAGTAAGATACAAGGTAGCTATGGATTATTTAGAAGCTCTCAAATCTCTCTACCAGTCCTTGACTGAAATTGAGAAACATTTTTTTCAATTCACGATGACTGCAATTTCGTTCTGTTTTATACCTTGGATTGTAAGAACTATTCTATCTCGCTTCTTAGACATAAAAAGCAAGAGTGTCAAAAGTAATTATGAAATCCGTTTTCTTCATCGTGTTCAGTATTTATTTGGGTTTATCTTTAGCATTTTTTGGTTTCGATACTTTGGTGTAGTTGGGTGGTACAGTAAACTGGCAGAAATTGGGCTTTTATTATTTTCAGTTTTAGTAGTTCACTCTGTACTGGATTTCTTTGAAGACCAATTTTCACGAAGTTCATCTTTAGACGCGATTCCAATTAAGCCATTTATTGAGCTTATTAAAATTGTTACTTCTGTGATTATGCTTGTTCTAATAATTACTATCTTGCTAGAGATCCCACCTATGGCGTTGATTAGTGGCATAGGAGCTATGTCTGCGGTCCTGATTCTTATCTTCAAAGACAGTATTTTAGGTACTGTTACTGCAATAAAAATTAATGTACATAGCCTAGTGCGTAAAGGTGACTGGATTGAAGTAGAAAAATATGATGCGGATGGTGTGATTAAAGACATCACTCTTAATGTCATTACAGTAGAAAACTGGGATAAAACAACCTCTATAATCCCAACCTACGAAATACTCAATGTTGGCCTAAAAAACTGGCGAAGCATGACGACACAGGGAAGAAGGATAAAAAGAAGCATTGCGTTAGACGCAAATAGCATCAAGTTTTTAGATATGAATCATGTTCAAGAATTGGCGAGCGTGCCTTTGATTCGCCAGCAGATAACTGAACTGTGTGAGTCTAATCAATTGAACGAAATGGGTGATAACATGGCGAAAAGATGCCTGACCAACGCAGGGCTTTTCCGACTCTATGTGAAGGCTTATTTGCGAACAAGGGATGATATTAACGAAGAACATACTCTTATCGTCCGTCAATTGGATTGTTCGTCTAAGGGAGTTCCTCTTGAAGTATACTGTTTCACCAAGAATACCAATTGGGACCACTTTGAAACAGTTCAAGCCGAAATCTTTGAACACTTATATTCAGTTTTGGGACTTTTTGAACTCAGAGTTTTTCAAGACATTAGTCAACTAGACATAGAGAGAGCTGCCTGAAAACACTAATGAGCTGCATGAGCGTGAGTTTATCGAAACCCGCCGCCATTGGTTCACAGAGACTGTATCTCACGACACCGAGGGCCAGGTTAATGTCATCAACCTAATCGAAGGGCGTGAGGCAATCGTAGAGAGCCCAAGCGGCGCATTCGAACCTTATGTGGTTCACTATGCTGAAACCTTTATCATTCCTGCCAATGTCGGTGAATATACCATACGTCCATATGGTGAAAGCGAAGGTAAAGAGATAGCAACTCTAAAGGCATTCGTTCGTAACTAAAACAGAAAAGCACAGGTGAGAGCCTGTGCTTTTTCGCTTTCAATTGAACCTAGACTGCAAGCCCATTTTGTTTGGCGAACTCCACCAGCTTAGGTATGTCTCCTTTAACTAGAATTGGCATTGCTTGTTCAATCAATTCGATCTGCCAATCCCACCAAGCAAGCTCTAACAGCACTTTCTGCTCTTCTTCAGTGAACCTTGCTTTAACCACCTTCGCTGGGTTTCCTACCGCTATGCTATATGGCGGGATGTCGCTTGCCACAACTGATTTCGAGCCTACTATTGCTCCATCACCAATAGAAACACCCGGCATCACAGTGACTTCATATCCTAACCACACATCATTGCCTATTACCGTGTCTTTGAACTTTTTGAACGGATAATCGCTCAACGGCAAAGCCTCTGCCCACTTCTCACCAAATACAGCAAATGGGAAAGTGGTTATCCCAGAGGTCGCGTGATTGGCATCAGGCATAATGAACTGCACACCGTTGGCAAACGCACAAAACTTTCCGATATGAAGAGAGTTGCCAGAGATGCCAAAGTTATACAGGACATTCTTGGTTAAGAATTCTGTTGGATCTTCAAAATCACTGTAATAGCTATAATCGCCAGCATGCACATTCGTGACATCGCTCTCAGCAATAAGCGGCTTCAATAACACTGTGTTGTTAAAATCTTTGATCGGATATTTATTATTTGGGTTCATTGGGTCGTTCACGCAGGGGTTTAATTTCTTATTATCACACAAGCTACAGGATTTTCCTTTGGTCATGGCTATGCTTCTGATGCTAACTCTGAACCAATGAAAAAGGAGCTCATTTTGAGCTCCTTTAGACAAGTAAACTGTATCTTCAGTCTAGTTAAAGGCTCTTGCCAATGCGCCCCTGCCTTGATAGCGATACGTTCCTGCTTCATGACTCACGAACACTGACTCGCCTGCTTTCAACTGCACGCTTTTTTCTTGGGTAGAAACCTCTACCTCGCCTTCGATGCAGAATAAGATCTCCGCGCTTCTCAGGTGCTCGGTTCCAGTTTCGTCAATCACTGTGAGGATCTCAAATCCAAAGTCTTCAACAGGAATGGGGTAACTCAGTTTACCGCCGGTCGTGGTAGGTGTAAGCCTGATATCTTGAGGATGAATAGGCTCAAACACAGTGTTATCAATAAGCTCAGGCACATCAATATACTTTGGTGTCAGGCCTGCTCGAAGCACGTTGTCTGAGTTGGCCATGATCTCAAGTCCAGTCCCCTGCACATAGGCGTGAGGAGTTTCTGCATGCAGGAACATAGCCTCACCCGGCGCAAGCTCTATGGTGTTTAGCATCAAGGGAGCAAACAGACCGATATCATCTGTGTAATGCTCGCGAAAACTCGAGCTGTACTGCAATGCTTCTTTGCCCATTGGCGATTTAGGCGGGCGCTCCATTGCCAGATACAACTCATTTAGCGCTGCCTGTTTTTTCTCACCTTCAAGAGACATGATAGAGCTAAAGAACGCCTGCAGACCTTGAGGGTTTGGCTGCTGAGCAAGGGCATCGACCTCATGATTAAATGAGTGGATCTCAGCCTCTCGGAACAAGGCAACAATCTGCTCAATTGGGCGAAAGCCGTTCATCGCCTTGTAAAAGGTCAGCGCATACACCAACTCTGGCTTGTGGTTAGGATCTTTGTAGTTTCGATTCGCCGCTGACAGAGGGATACCTTGCTCATTCTCACGCAAAAAACCTAGCTCTGCCTTTTGTTTGCTTGGATGCACTTGAATCGAAAGTGGAGTGTGCGCAGCCAGTACCTTAAACAGATAAGGCAGATCACCGAACCTATTCTGAGTGTATTGGCCTAGGACAGACTCAGGATCAGCCGAGATCAGTTCAGATAGCAACTGCCCTGACTCCGCAAGCTTGGAACAGCCGTTCGGATGGGCACCCATCCATATCTCAGCCTGAGGCTGATCATCAGGGTTAGGAATACCAAACAGCTCTTTGATAGAGGTTTTGCTCCCCCAAGCATAGTTCTGAATGACGTTATCAAGTTTATAGATGGCCACTATGACTTCTCACTTTTCGGCACCCGCCTACACAGAGCAGAGCGAGTGCACCTTATCAAAAACGAACTAAAGCAGCAGGAACAATAGCGCTGAAATCGCGACGCCCACACCCAGCACGACTGGGTAGGCGATATGACTGATATCGCGGGCCATCACTGGGGTTTCTTCGTCTGAAGGCTCAACCTCTGCTTCATCTTCGTGACCAAACAGCGCCATCACTTCGCCTTCGGTTTGAGCTTCCAGTAGCTGCTCACGGAAGCTGTCTTCCACCAAAGATGAGGTAAGAGTAGTCAGCACCTCCATATGCGTAGAGCCCGCTTCTGCTGGCGGGATCGCCAGCAAGAAGATCATATTAACTGGCTCATCACCATCAATGCCGTTCCACATCAGCTCTTGCTTTACAAACGCACACGCAAACACGGGTTCGGTAACCGCAGAGGATTTTCCATGTGGCACAGCAAGGTGTTCACCTAAGCAAGTTGGTCCCTCTTCCTCACGCTTCATCACTGCATCCAAAAAGGCTTGTCTATCGGTAAGCTTTCCTTCTTGGTCGATTTTGTCAGTCAGGGCTTCAATCGCATGAATGCGACTCTCAAACACGGCATCTAGAACGATTAGATTCTCTGAAGTTAGATTCGATAATTTCATGTTCGCTTCTCTTATTGTTGTTTTAGCCAAACAAACTGATATGGATTCAATTCAAACTGCGCGTCCATAGCCTGTCCTGAAACCAGATCGCTACCACCCTGAGGAAGAGTTACCTGTTGTGACTTCTCAGTAATGTTCACCACAAAGTAAATAGCCTCAGCTCCTTCACCACGTTTTAGGCCAAACAAGCCATCACCCAGTTCAAGAACCTGCTGAGATGAACTCGGAGAGAACGCCTGTTGCTGCTTACGAATAGACAGTAGTTCAGTCAACTTAGAGTAGACACCATTTCTTAGTGAGCCCGCTTGTTCAAGCTCTTGCTCAATGGCATCAAGTGCGAACTTCTCACGGTTGATACGACGGTTAATGCCTGAGTCCAGCATGCCCTGTACATCATTTTCACTGCCTAGGAAGCTGTGATAGTAGATAGCAGGCACACCGATGAATGACAGCAAGATCGATTGAGCCGCGACAAACTTAGCCACCTTAGTGTCAATAGAGTCACTAGGTTCTGTGATTGCGCTTAAGTAGTTGATATTAAGCTCGTATGGGGATTGCGTGCCATCACCGTTGTTCTTGTAGTTTACGCGACCACCCTTGCGCTCCACCTCAGCACACATCATGGCTCTATCTTCATTACTCAAGATGCCTTCGGTTGGACGAACACCAATGCCGTCATGGCTGGCCAAGAAGTTAAAATAAGTAGTCTTCTTGCCTTGCTCTAAAGAGTCCATCGCCTCTTGAGTCAAGCCCCGCGCCCACTGGGTCAGCACAGAACTATTTTGGCTCATAAACCCATGCAGGGTCAGAGGTGGCAGTGGGAACTGATACACCATGTGCGCTTCATCACCGCCGCCAAAGTAAGAGATGTTCTCTTTATGCGGAACGTTGGTCTCGGTAATGATAAGGGTACCCGGCATCACCTCATCTAAGATGATGCGCCATAATTTGATGATCTCGTGTGCCTCAGGTAGGTGGATACAGCTGCTATTGAGTACCTTCCAGATAAAACCGATAGCATCTAGGCGGATTGAACGACCACCATTAGCGGCATACATCAACAGGATATCGATACTCTCTAGCAGTACCTTTGGGCTCTTGAAGTTGATGTCTATCTGATCGTCAGAGAAGGTGGTCCATACGTGCGTTGTCTCACCTGAAGCCTTAGTAAACGGAGTCAGAAGTGGCAATGCGCGCGGGCGCGTCACACTCGAGTAATCTAGGCTAGGATCAGACTCAACGAAATAGTCTTGATAGGCTTCATCGCCCGCTAAGAAGCGCTGGAACCAATCACTGCTCTTTGAGATATGGTTGATCACGCAGTCATACATAAGGTCAAAGTTTTCTGACAGTGCGTTCAATTCATTCCAGTCGCCGAGCTCCGGATCCACCTTACGATAATCCACAACGCTGAAGCCGTCGTCCGATGTATACGGGAACATAGGCAGGATATGGATATTTGAGATAGCGTTAGCCAGATACTTGTCCGCAAAGCGCTTCATAGTGCTGAGCGTTGGCTCACCCTCTTGGTGAAAGCTATCGCCGTAGGTAATCAAATAAGCCGTGCTCTCATCCACCCAATCCGCATAGTTTGGTGCTTTACCTTGCCACTTTTGCATAAGCGCATGAATATCAGAGGTAATAGTTGTAGCTTGGTCTTCGCCGTATAAGGCCGCGACCTTGTTATAAATCTTTTCGTTCATTTGATTACACCTTAAACGTCACACGAATATCGATTGAATTGTTTGCTTTTACTGCCCACTCTTGAGCTAGAGTGTGTTCGCGATAGTTCACCCTTTCTACCTCACCAAACTGGGCAAACTGAGTGATATCCAAAATCTGCTCCTGGTCAGTGGCATTGAACAGACGCACTATCACCGCGTTATCTTTAATAAACGAGTGACCTATGCTGGATAGCATTAGCGGCTGATGTACCTCAAAAAGGCTGAATTGCTTCTGGCTAGGGCGCGTTTCAAAACGCACTTGGAAGCGCTCTAAACGATTTTCAAAGCTATTTAGGGACTGCTTCTGATAGCTAAACGGCGCGTCTAGGTAGTCCATCTCTAGGCGACGTATAGTTTGGTGATCGACTTTATCGGTAAGTGCGATAGAGAACTCAAAGCTCATTGATTTTTGTAGCTGAGCATCCGGGGTATAAACCACAGTGTTGTTGATACCTGAGGCACGACCTGGTCGCCAAGTTAGGTTGTCCTTACCCAATCGTCCGGTCGATTTGAATAGAGTCAGCGCAATAGCGTCAGAGCGCTCCCCTTTGATCACTTGAAACTCTTTGATGCCACGACCATTCACGATTAAGCCCTTGCCGTGCTCAGCGATAGCTACCGCGCCGTCTGTGGTCTCGATATCGATTGGGCACTCGCGGAATTTCTCACGCCACCCCTCAAGGTTTGGAGCAACCTCACGCTGCATAAGCGCAAACGGCTGTGTGCTGATTGAGGTGTCGGTTTGAATATCTGAGCTAACCAATACTCGCACTCGGTGGTCGTCTACCTGATTTATGGTATTGACCTCAACCTTAAGCTGCTCATCACCTTGGTTCAGGGTCAGCTGGATATCTAGCACAATCTCAGCATCCATAATGCCTTGCTGGCGTGATTCCAGATTCTTTGGCACAGCAAGAGAGGCTTGCAGGGCCATGCTTTGCTCCATTTCACCTGTTTGAGTTGAGAGCCAATTCAGTTCACGAGTAGTTAGCGGCGTGTCGCCTTCTAGCGGAGAGAAATCGTAAGAATCACCATCGTCCGCCTGCTCTTCAAACGTCAGCAGTTGTGGTAGTGAGCGACCAGTGAGTTTGTCCTCCAAGGCCAAATTGCCCTTCTCAAACACAAGCTTGAATCGTTCGTTCTCAATGTATTGGTTATTGCTCGCCGAAACGGTGCTAGCACTGTCAGACGCAAGGACTTGGAAGACCTGATAGCCCATAGCCGGAAGTGCTTCCACTTCCACAAGGAGCTCAAAGCGATAGTACGGAGGAACAGGCACCTCTTTTTCACCGTCTTTGGTGACTTCGATGACCATACCGCCATCTAATGTCTCTCTATTGAGAACCTCACAGGTCAGCTCTTTCTCACCATCAAACAGCGAAATAGCTTCAGACTTGGAGAATGCAATCACCTTAGCTTTGCCACTGTATGGCTTAAGCTGACCGTTAAAGATCATCACCTCAGACTCATCACAGGCGCTGGTAGCAATCTCTTTGATGACTAGGTTGTAAAGGCCGTGGCAGATCTCTTCAGCTTGCTTAAGGCGATGCATGATGTCGGCATTGGTCGCATCACTGTTACAGCCACCAATACTGTCATGGGCGTGACATTCGATGATCTTCTTCCATGCGATATCAACCAGCTCAGTATGCACTGTAATACCTTGAGCCTTAGCAATAGCGATCACTAGCTCTAGCTTCTTCAACAGGAACTGCTCAATCTCAAAGTTAAGCTTTTTGATGTCGTAGCGAACCGAGCCTATGGTCTTGTGGATACGGGTATATCTTGGAGCTTTAAACTCACCCGTATAGGTTTCGAAGCCTTCGCTTTGCTCTCGAAGATAGCCAACAAAGCTCTCCATGGAGGAGATGCTGTAGATATCATTAGCTGGTGAGCGCTCGCTCGCCACAGCTAGGGTATTTGGCAGTTCAGGGTCGATATTGACTTGGTCGCCACCCGACGGGATAAGCACCTCATCAAGGCCTGACAACTCTTTGATCTTCTCAATCATAGGGAAGATCTTCTTATCTAAGTGCTCATCTGCAGGGATAATGTTCTTCGCTGCGCCATAACCATGAACTAGGTTGTAGGCATAGATGTCATCACCACCTGGAGAGTGCCACATGAAGTGTGACTTCTCTACCTGCTGGTCATAATCAATACCACGCCAGAAGATGATGTTGTCGATGCCCGCGCCTTGGAACAGGGTCGGCATCTGCGCATTGTGACCAAAGGTATCTGGCAGATAGCCCACTTGCATTGAGTGCCCTAGCTGCTCAGCAATGTGCATACCGTACTTTAGGTTACGGATAATCGACTCACCCGCTACATTGTAGGTATCGGTCTGGGTGTACCAAGGGCCGATGAAGAGTCTTTTGTCAGCCACCAGGTTACCCATACGCTCACGCATGTGAGGCAGTACTTTTAGGTAGTCTTCCACAATGGCCGACTGTCCATCTAGGTGATAACAGGTGTAGCTCTCTTGATTCTCAAGTGTCTCGATCACCTTAGTGAAATTGTAGGTTGCCAGCACATCACTGTCTTGCTGAGTGAAGTACCACTCACGATCCCAGTGAGTGTGCGGAATGACATGAACTTTAGCCATGGGGGAATTCTCTAGTATCTCTTGAAAGTTCAGCCCCCACTCGGAGGGCTGATGGAATTAGGTGTTTGAAGGTTGAGGTTTAGTGCAAAGCAGGAGCGCTATTGCGATAAACATGGAGCCTGCAAATACTGAAATGGTGTAGCTCACAGGATCTGAGGATAGGAACCATCCCCATACAGCTGGTAGTGGTAGGCTTTGCCAAACATCCAACACAACCGCCAGTTGAGTACCGATAATGGAGCCTAAGATCATGATTGGAATCATCTTAGGGTTCTTCAAAATAAATGGAATCGCACCCTCAGAGATACCGATCATGCCGAGCATCAATGATGTCTTACCTATGGTTTGCTCTTCAGCGCTGAATACAGGCTTGCGGAATCGACCATCCAATAGAGCGGCCAAGCCAACACCGATAGGTGGGATTACGATACCTAGCTCACGAGCAATCAGGTCAAAGCCCTCGCCCATGCCGTTCAGACCCAATGCTACCGAGCCTGCGGCTTTGTTGATTGGGCCACCTAAGTCAAAGGCCGTACCGGCAGCAATCACCATAGAATAAACGCCGCGTCCTGCATCCCCTGCTTGGGTAAACAGGTCAATCATGGCCAGGTTTACCGCGCCAAAGAACGGGTTGATGGCGTACTCCATGGTCAATACCATCACCACACCAGTAACAGCAGGCACCAGCAGCATGGTCTTAAGGGTCGTGAGCTCGGTCTTCACCTTGATTACGTCATTCAGGTAACGAACCAGATAACCCACTAGGAAACCAATGGCGATAGCACCAAAGAAGCCTGATGGCGCCCAGCCCTCTAAATCAAAGAAGCGCTTGTAGGGCTCATCGGTCATCAAGCCACCGATAAAGGCGGGAATAAGCGCGGGTTTACCGGCGATAGAATAGGCAAGATAGCCAGCAAATATTGGATACATGAACTTGATAGTCATGAAGCCAAGCTTATCTAGAGTTTCGATAGGCGTACCCGAGATATCGATAAACTCACCGGTGATCTTGGCTACCGCCATAAGCAAACCACCCAAAACCACAACCGGCAGCATGTAGCTGATACCCGTCATGATATGACCAATCGCCACCTGATACGCAGAGCGCTTCTCATCTGGCGACTCAACCTGAGCGGTCGTTTTTTCTTTGCCACGCAAAAAAGCGGTAGGCAATAAGTCGTCCACACGCTTGATCAGCTCTTGGGTACGAACCTTAAGAGGATTGACGTTATCGAAGCGCTCCATATCCATGATAGGCACGTCTACAGCCAGCACCACACCGTCCGCGCTGGCGATGTCTTGGGCCGTCAGTTTGTTCTTAACGCCGTCACTGCCTTGGGTTTCAACCTTAACCTCATAGCCTTGCTTTTCAGCCCAGGCTTGGATTTTCTTGGCAGCCATAAAGGTATGTGCAATGCCTGTAGGGCAGGCGGTCACTGCAACAATTTTTTTGCTCATGGTGATTTACCGTTATCGTTATTTATGGACGCAGTATATGGAGCAGCACCGAGCGCAGATACTGTTTCATGGTACAAGATCCGTATGACGATACTTTTGTGACATCAATCAATGTATTTCGATACTTATTCCCGCTTAATATTATTCATATAGTTTCCGTCTCCTCTTAAAGTATGATCACTTATAAAGGCATTGAGCGAACCATTTACGAATTTCTGATAAGTCACGCCAGTGAACTACCAGAAATCTCGGCCAAAACCATTGCCAATAAAGCACTCACCACCACGACTTCGGTGAACCGCGTGTGCAAGCGCATGGGCTATGCCAGCTACACTGAGCTTAGGTATCGCTTGGCTGCGGATCTCGAGAAAAAATCTGGCACAGAGGGAATCAAGGAAGAGACAAAGAATGAGATCACCCAGATCTCTGAGCTATTAAAACGTTCACCTGTGGTTTATCTCTACTCACGTGGCGCATCCATTACCAGCGCAAGCTATATGTCGCGTTTTTTATCGCTGGCGAACATTCCTCATCTTGTGATTACCGATATCCACCAACTTACCCGCGCTGAGCTAGGCACATTGCTACTGGTAAGTAAATCAGGTGAAACCCAAGCGGTTATCGAGATGGCAAACAACGCCAAACGCAAAGGGTTAAAGGTGATCAGCATCAGCAAGAGTCAATCCAGCCTGTCACAGTCCACACACCTCAATGTAGGGTTAGAAGAGCAAGTGGATGGCATTTCTCTTTATAGTCGTGAATCGCAGCTGCACATTCTCAGCATCGTGGATGCCATCGGCAAAGAGCTATTGACGTTTTAAGCCTATTTAGGAGGGCGCATGTCACCTTGGGTCAAAGCCGTTATTGCACAGCTAACACCATTGCAAGATAGCGAGAATGCTAAGGCTATGAAGGCCTACATGAGAGGCAGGTTTGCTTTTCTTGGCATTCAATCTTCCCCAAGGCGCGAAGCGCTTAAGCCACTCTTTACCGCCAAAGCACAGCCAGAGATGTCGGCTATCACAGGTATCGTGGATGAGCTCTGGTCACTGCCTGAAAGAGAATATCAACTGGTGGCTATAGACCTGCTCATCAAGCGCAAGAAACACCTCTCAGCTGATATTCTGCCAAAGCTCGAAACGTGGATTACCACTAAATCTTGGTGGGATACGGTGGATATGCTCGCCACTAATGTTGTGGCTACTGTCTACCTTAACCACCCTCAGCAGGCGTCGTCATATATCCAAAAATGGCGCAACTCTGACGATATCTGGCTACGCCGAACCGCCATTTTATACCAGCTTAAGTTCAAGCAAGTGACAGACGTTGAGCTTCTGTTTGAGCTCATCAAAGAGAACCAAACGGATAACGAATTCTTCATTCAAAAGTCCATTGGATGGGCGCTTCGCGAATACTCCAAAACCGATGCAAATTGTGTAATCGAATTTATTAAGTCTCAGCAGATTGAGGGGCTTGCTAGACGAGAAGGACTAAAGTGGCTTAAGAGTCGCGGCATTGTCGACTAGGCTCTCCCTTTTGCTTCGAAACAAATTGTTACCTCTAACTGTGTAAGAAAGCTGAATCTGCTTAGGTCTAGAGAGAAGAGTTTCGAATCACTTATAAGGAATAGTATGAACAGCTCGCTCAACCAAAAACTCTCCATTGGCCTTCTTACCCTTCGCGTCACCATCGCCTTAGTATTTGTTATGTGGGGACTGGATAAGATCCTCGTACCTGAACACGCGGTTAAGGTGTTTGCTGGCTTCTACGGGCTGAATATCTCTATCGGTATGTCTATCTTTATGGGCATTGCCCAGATGGCCTTCTTGGCTCTGTTTGTTTTTGGTCTATGGAAACACGTTACCTATCTGGCCATCTTAGTGCTGCATGCTGGCTCTACCCTATCCTCGTTCGGTAAGTATCTCGACCCGTTCAATAACCTATTGTTCTTCACCGCTTGGCCAATGCTCGCCGCCTGTTTCGTGCTTTATCTACTACAAGACTACGACACACTGGTGCTCGGCAAATCACGCAAGCCTGCAATGGTTTAAAAAGTAAGGACCTAGCCCCTAACTCCAACTAGGGGCTATTGACCTTGCAACATATTGAAAGTTAATGTTTTTAGTAAAGACTTTAACGAGACCAAAATGACGTTCGAGCCTATAACTCAAGATGAATGGCCGCAGATATTTGCGATATACAAGCAGGCTTTGTTTGAGCATGTAAAGGCGGTTTTTGGATGGGATGAGGCATTTCAAAAGCAGAGGCTAGCGCAAGAATACGACCAAAAATGGTTTCATTGGCTCTATCACAGCAGGGATAAAGTTGGCCTCGTTTGTTTTAAGCCAACCGCACACTCTTTGCATCTGCATTTGCTTATCTTGTTGCCGGACTATCAAGAACAAGGGTTAGGCAAGGGCGTGATGCAATTGATTGAAAGATTGGCTTTAGAGTCACAAAAGACAAGCGTGACTCTATCTAGTTTTACTCGCAATCAATCAGCCATTCGCTTCTATCAAAAGCTCAATTATCAAATAACTGAGCAAGACTCAGACTTTATCTCGATGCAGAAACTCATCTCGGATTAGTTTGGACGCTATACCAATCAAGGCGCCTTTATCTGTATGTTTACAGCGCATGATATCGCAGAACTCAAGATATTCGGGTTCAATCTGATTGAGGTTTTCGATCTGCTCTTCAAGATAACCCGCTTCTTTGGTGATAGGGCCGCCAATAAGCACTCGCTCTGGGCCAAGCACGGCTATGATGCTGCCTATCATGGCTGAGATCTGTCGATTATTTTTGCGGATCACCGACTGAATAGCCAAGTCATTCAGATTGTAAAACTCTTCAATCAGACTGTAGCGATCATCTGAGATTCGGTTTACCTTGGTGAGCAAACCGCGGCATCCCGCTTCGGCGCCAACAAAGGGGGATACCTCATAATCTTGCAACAGCGTTGCGCCAAACTCACCAGCGTTACCCTTCTTACCGCTAAAGAGCTGACCATTAATAATGACCCCACCACCAATAGAGGTGCCGATCACTACCACAGCCACATTGGATAGGCCTTTGGCATTGCCCGCGTGAAGTTCTGCCAGTGCAAAGGAGTTTACATCGTTCTCAACCGCCACCTTTAGACCATTACCCAAGGCATTAAAATCAATCTCACCTAAGTCTGGTACGCTGCGACTGATAGAGACTGCTCTTTGAGTTTGTTGGTCATAGCCAGCGGCGATACTAAAGCCGATACCATAAACATCTGGAAACTGGCTGATGATCTCTTTGAGGAGCGCCTCGGTTTTGCCTGCCCTTTGAGCAGGCGTCTTTACCGAAAAGTTTTTCTCTAACTCAAGGCATTCATTGACGATGCCGTATTTGATATTGGTACCACCAATATCGATGGCTAAAACTCGTTTCATTACAACACTCAGTGCCAATTCGCTTCTTCTTCACGGCCCTCAAACTCGACCGCTCTTCCCTCACCAATGAGCTGGGCTATCTTGGTAGGCCTACCCTCTTCATCCAGTTGAACTAAACCTATACCTGAGTGATTGAGCAAGCGCCGTCCTGAGGGTGCACCCATAGGCTTTCTTGGGGTAATGCGCATCAAGCGTCTTTTTGTGAACCAGTTCAGTGGTGAGCGCGGAGAATAGAGCCAACGATTGAGTTTATCCATAATGCCGAGCAGCGGCTCTGGGAAGCTGTTTCTCAAACCACTGCTACAGATCTGCCAGATTTCTGGACTGTTATGGCGCCCTCTTAGCTCCACGTCATATACAAACGAATAATGCACATCGCCACTGAGCACCACGAAATTCTGTGGTGTCTTCCTGTGACGAAATACATTCAAGATGCCTTGCGCGGTACCCGGATGCGCCATCCAATATTCAGCGTCCACCGCAAGGGGATGGCCACACGCGGTAACGATACGCTGAATGACCTCGATCAGCTTGACCCCAAAGATGGGGGCTGCTGAAACCAAAAGCACAGAAGAATGTCCACTCAAGCGATTCTGAAGCTCAGTTAGCGCCTCCCAATCCAATAAGCCAGAAGGCTGTGTGGCTGAACTTTCACTTCGCCAGCGACGCGTGCGGGTATCCAGCACTATAAGCGGCGGTGAGGTTTGCCATTCGAAGTCCCACGCTTCGAGTTTAATGAGCTTATCCAATAGCGCATCGAACGATGGCTCTGTTGGCGCATTCAATGCCTGTTGCACCTTTTCAAACATACTTGGTAAGAAGGTGTTTGGGCTATTCCCCCAAGCCTGATTAATAAGGTAAGCCAGCATGCCGTTACCTACCATCCGCTTGGATAACGGATGACTATATACCGTCTCTTCCCAGCCTCGATGAAGGTTGAAATCATCGGTGATATCGTGATCGTCTAAGATCATGGCAACCGGCAGATGCGCCATCACCCGCTGAACATTTGTCAGGCCAGCGATAAAGTCTTCCATCGCCAACTGCTCTTGTTGATACAAAGCCAGCTTCGCTTGAGCTATTGTAGGCGGCATAGCAGTGTCAGTTAGCTGCCAAGGCGTTTTCGACCACGACAGCAGATAGCACGCCATATACTCACCCAGACTGATGAGATGATTGTCGGCATTGGTGCTGGTAAAAATCGGCTTCTTGGCCCCGCCAAACAGTGTCTTCACCAGATTACGATTGTCTTCAGTGCACGGCAGGAGTTGGTCACGCTGATAATAGCTATCTGGATGCTGGTAAAGTTCGCCACTGCTCATGGTGACATCTGAATCTGGGTCGGTTCCCCACCGCTCTTCCGGAAACTGAAGAATGTTCGCCACTTGATGTATTGCGCTTAGCATAGGCCCTGCCACATCATCGGCATAGATCTGATCGCCCGACATCACCAACATCGAAGGCCACTCGTTCTCTACTTCAGAATGCTCCTTTGCGATAAGGCCTTGCAGATACTTATCCGCCTCAACCACGCCGTCAGTGCCTTGATAATGAGGCTTACGACATGAACCGTGCAGTAGCGAGCGCACACGCTGTGGAATTCGAAATTGAAGAGAATCTTGCTCTGGATAGAGCAATTCTGGCACAAGCTCAGTGATATCTTGCCAGGTATCACCTGATTTAAGTTCGAGACGATACTCTATGACGCTATCTGTAGGTAGCTCTGACTCTAGCTCAATATCCAATAATTGATACTTTAGCGCCGGCGAGAAATCTAAACTGATCAAGCCTTGGCTATTTGGCTTTAGATGATAGCTCTGTCTAGCTCCCCCATTCGGTGCTAGCTCGAGCTTTATCTCGACATCCTGACTGGTGGCCAACCAGATAGCCAGCTCAGTGCAAGAAACACGGCGCAGTATTGGACCTGCAATAAGAAGCGGGATGTTGGGCTTGTGTTCAATCGTCAATTGAGGTGTTGTCCTTGGCTCAATGGGACTTAAAGTGTAACCAGATATAGATTACTGAAAGCCAAGGTTATGTAAACAATTGCAGAGAGCTTTTCTGAGCAAATCTCGAGCACTCATGAACAAAACCGACTCTATACTTAAGGTTCAAGGAAGATAACTGGGCTTAGGTGTATGGATATACCTTTTGCAGGGATTCGCGGCGGATTGGCGCGCCTGTTATTTCTGCTTTTGTTTACCACTTTTTTGGCGATGGGCTTTCGCTATTTCGAGTCCGCTACGCTTTTTGAGCAAGGACTCGCTTTAAGCTCTAGTCTGTTGTGGCTCATCTTTGCCTTTATCTATCCTGAGGCTAGCAAACGCCTTTGTATCAGCTTGTTGCTCAGTACTCTAAGCCTGTATTCCTATAAAGAACTACTCACAAGTGCCCCGGAGTATGGTTCCTTAATCGTTATCAGCAACACCTGGCTACTGCTGTTCTTAATGAGTCACTCTCGATATCAGGTAGTTCGACTTATCAGTCAACTGTTTGCCATCACCCTTACCTTGTTGGCCACTACCATGTTACTCACTGCCCTCTACTACGGCAGTATGGACAAAGAGCTAGTGTTTGCCCTGTTGCAGACCAACACTCAAGAGGCATGGGAATATGTCGGCTTTCTTGCCGACAGCGAGGCTACAGGCATAATTGTATTGTGCTTGTCACTGCTTGGGTTATGGCTCTTTTCACCGCGAACAACGCATATATCGGCATCTCTATTTGCCCTGCTTTTAATTGCTATGTCTGCAATTGCGACCACTCTACCCGCCAGTTTTACGGGCATTAACGACTCCCTCGCTCATGCAAAACAATACCATTTCGAGCTAGCAAAGCTACACGAGGTCATTAACAAGCGCGACTCATCAAACTACCAATACAGCGCGACGGCAACCAGCGATGCTAGTCTTCATCTTCTGGTGATCGGTGAATCACTGTCTCGTTTCCATATGTCTAGCTATGGTTATCGCCGTAATACCACACCTTGGATAACCGAATCGAAGCCGATCCAGATTGAGCATGCCTACTCAAGCCATACCCACACCATGGAGGTGTTAACCTTAGCGTTAACTCAGAGTAATCAATATAACCAGTTGGATTACTTCCAAAGCGCATCCCTTATCGATGTGCTCAATCAGGCCGGATTTCAAACCGCATGGATCAGCAATCAGATCTCCGCAGGAGAGTGGGACAATCACACCTCAGCACTCGCCTATGAAAGCGACTACGTGCGCTTCAT
This sequence comes from Vibrio ishigakensis, assembly GCF_024347675.1. Classification (NCBI taxonomy): domain Bacteria; kingdom Pseudomonadati; phylum Pseudomonadota; class Gammaproteobacteria; order Vibrionales; family Vibrionaceae; genus Vibrio; species Vibrio ishigakensis. Next base: position 90,590 of record NZ_AP024882.1, read on the forward strand.
TAATACCAACGTTGGCAAATCTGACTTCACCCGAAAGCCAGATATGGCTTTGGTATCAGAGCTCGAAAGCTACCTATCTACACAAGACCTCAATCAAAACCACTTTATCGTCTTGCACATGATGGGAAGTCATATCGCCTACTGTGACCGCATCAAGGGAGTGCCTAACTCCCTGTCCCCAGCATCAAACTATCTCTATAGCAGCAAACAAAACGACTGCTACGACGAGACCGTAGCCTATGCCGACAAGGTGCTAGAGAAAGCATTTAATCTGGTATCCAAAACCCCGCACTTTAGCTCGATGACTTTCTTCTCAGACCATGGCGAAGAGGTGTTTGAAAAACTGGGTCACGATGCACGTCGATTTAAGGAAACCATGGCAGAAATCCCATTTTTGGTGTGGACAGCGAGCGAACATGCTGAGCTTAAATCAAACCAAGACCGTGTATTCACTAACGACCTATTATTTGAATATGTGCTCGGCCTCACGCAGGTTGAAAGCAGCCTAAGAGAAGATGCCTTCGATTTAGGCTCTGCCGATTACGAGCTTGATGAGCATAGTGCCAAGACCATGCACGCTACTGTTGCTATTCAAAGTCTACCTTTGTATCAGGCACAAACCGCACTTGCAGACAAAAACCTGATGGCACACAGAGTAAACACTGTAGGCGCAATGGATGATGCCAAACATCAAGGCTTTAAACAGATAGAAGTTGACCTGATTTTCGATGAAAAGAGCGGCAAGTTAATGCTAGGTCATGGTCAGAAAACACTGTCTGGGCAGAGCTTAGAAGAGTATCTAGCCTTTGAAAACGGTCAGTTCGAAGCACTGTGGTTCGATGTAAAAAATCTCGACCAGAACAACTTAGAGGATGTAGTCGAACAGCTAGAAACCTTGGACAGTCGCTATCAAATAAAACCAAGAACTCTAGTCGAAACTTCCTCGACTTCCCTTCAAATAGCCAAGCTTAGCAGCCTAGGTTGGAAGATGAGCTATTACCTACCAACGCAGTTATCTCAGCAGTTGCAGCAAGCAAATGAAGCAGAGATAACTGACTATGCTAAGGGCCTCTTTTTACAACTCAAAGGTCAAAAGATGCGATCGCTGAGTTTCGATATCTCGCTACTTTCCTTCGTAGAGGAGAGCCTCAAGAAGGCTGTAGTAGAGCCTCTCGAACTAGAGATGAACACTTGGACATCATTTAAAGCGAGTGACCTAGATCTCGAGGCCAAACTTGTTCGAGCTGGGGCGAACAAAGACTTCAAGCACGTGATTGTCATTCACAACACTCGATTCAGACTCTAACCAAAGGCATCACCTTTTTCCTTCAAGAAATCGATAAGAGCGCGCACTCTAAGAGGCATCAATGCCTTTTCCTGATAGACAGCGTAGATAGGGATCTTAAGGTCATGAACCTCGGGTAGGATTCGCACTAACTCACCACGCTCTAGCTCATCGTTCACCATAAAGCTTGGCATGATGGCAAAGCCCACGTGATTTAGCACAAAGCTTTTTACCGAAGCCGAGGTGCGAAGCTGAACCTTGGGACTGTGAGCCAGCCGAGTCACTTTTCCTTCAGAGTTGGTAAAGGTTAGCTGTTTATCTCCATGAACAATGTGATGGCTCACCCAATCCAAGTCCAGCAATTCCTCTGCGCTTGCTGGGGTTCCATTTTGCTCGAGATACTTGGGCGTTGCGCAGAGCATGTCGCTAAAATATCCCAGCTTCACCGCGTATAGGCTTGAATCCTCCAAAGCTGACGATGCGCGTAATGCCACGTCACAACGAGACTCAATAAGATTGCTGTAGCCATCACTCTCGATGATATCGAGCTTTATATCCGGGTAGAGATTCAGAAACTCACTCAGCAGCCCTCCAAGAGCGGCGATAGGTGTGGCCACACGAATAGTGCCACTGGGCATTTGATTGACATCCTGCGTCTCGGCATTTGCTTCACTCGCAAGCTCATCAATCAGCTTGCACTTCTCATAGTAGCGAGCCCCTGCATCGGTCAAAGACAGAGAGCGAGTAGTTCTGTTAAGTAAGCGAGTATTCAAGTTTTGCTCGAGTTTGGTGACTATCTGCGAGACCCGCGCTTTGCCAATATCGAGGTCGTCTGCCGCCTGAGTAAAGGACTGTTTTTCCGCTACCTTGGCAAACACCATCATGTCGTCGAGAGAGATCATAGGAGCTTTGTTTAGTTATACTTAACAATTAGTTTATTAAATTGCTAATTATCTATCAAATTGAAAGCTATATAGTTACTCCATCGACGCGGCACTCACCGCCCTAATCCAGATGGAGATACAGATATGTCACACTCAAAGATCCTAGTCACCGGCGCTTCAGGTAAACTTGGTCAAGCGGTAGTAAAGAGCCTACTTGAAGAGATCAAACTAAGCCCTGAGCAGCTTATCGTTACCACTCGTAATGCCGAAAAACTCAGCGCACTGTCTGACAAGGGTGTCGAGGTTCGAGAAGCTGATTTTTCAAACCCAAGCTCACTAGAGAAAGCCTTTCAAGGTGCCGATAGCCTGCTTCTGATCAGTATCGACGCATCAGGCCCGCGTACTGAATCACACCTAAATGCGGTAAAAGCAGCTGAGAAAGCTGGAGTTAAGCACATTGTTTACACCTCGATGCCAGCAGCAGAAAAATCACCTGTAGGTTTTGCTCACGAGCATCAAGATACAGAGAAAGCTATCAATGAGAGCCAGATCCCGAATGCGACCATTCTTCGCAATAACTGGTACTTTGAAAACTTGCCTGAGTACTTTGCAAGCATCCTACAAACCGGTCACTGGCTAACCTCAGCAGCCGAAGGTAAAACGGCTCAATTATCTCGAGCAGACCTTGCGCTAGCAGCTGCTTCTGCAGTAGCTAACCCAACCAAGGGTAAGCAAACCCTTAGCATGAATGGTGTCGACTCCTTTACTCAAGATGAAATGGCTACTGAACTGGATAAAGCGCTAGGCACTTCTATCAATATGGTGCACTTGAGTGATGAGGCATACCAAGCACAGCTAGAGTCATTTCAACTCCCAGCACCTATCGTTGAGTTGTGTGTGACTATGGATAAGCACAACCGCCAAGGTCTATCCGATGGCCGCAGCGATGCTTTTGAAGCCCTTACCGGTCGCAAGCCAATCAGCTTTAGTGCTTGGATTGAGAAAAACAAAGCACAGCTTAGCTCGCTAGCAAATGTTTAAGTAACTTGGGTGGCTCAGCCACCCTTTTTGTTCGCGCCTTAAATATTTCTATGCTGAAATTTGAGTAGGTTTGAGGTTACACTGGATGAATTAAACCTATTCAATGCTGCTTCCATGTCCACCTATATTGCCGGTTTTTCTCTTGGCCTATCGCTCATTCTCGCCATTGGCTCACAAAACGCGTTTGTCCTAAAACAAGGACTAAAAAGTCAGCATATCTTCGTTATCTGCGCGGTGTGCGCCATCTCTGACGCTATCTTGATCAGCCTTGGGGTGGCTGGGTTCGGTGCTATGGTGAATCGTTTTCCGGAGATAGAAACCTTTGCTCGCTATGGCGGTGCACTCTTTTTGAGTGTGTACGCTCTGCTTAGCTTTAAATCAGCGTTCACCACAGACCATGCGCTGGAATCCGCTGGCGAATCCAAGGGCTCACTGACCAAAGTCATTCTCATGTGCCTGGCCTTTACTTGGCTCAACCCACACGTGTATCTAGATACCGTGGTACTACTTGGCTCGGTTTCTACTCACTATCATCCAGACCAGTTGCAGTTTGCCGTTGGAGCCATGACCGCCTCTTTCGTATTCTTCTTCTCTCTGGGTTATGGCGCTCGCTTCCTTGCACCAATATTCAATAAGCCAAGAGCATGGAAAATCCTTGAGTTCTTAGTAGGTGTGATTATGGCTTCTATCGCAATTACGCTAGTTCGAGGAGCTTAATTTGTTCGGGTCTTCCTAACTAAAGCTAAGAAGACCCAATACAATTAAATTAGTAAACGCTACACCAGTCGTTCTTCATATCAATAAGCTTCCAATCCTCTCGAGAGTTCGCTTCATCTAGCGCTTTGTTTAAACGCCCAACATGAGACTCTCGATCATACTTCCACTCACGCTCGGTGTCTGTGTGATGAACAATCATTGCCATCGAGTTGGGCTGACTGGTTGCCCACTGCATCATGGCTTGATCACCATCTGAGTTACCTACTGCTAGCACCGGCTTTTTACCAATAATATGCTGGATATTTGTAACCTTGCCTTCTTTATCATCAATGGTAAGAACAGCATCCTTCTTGATTACTGCTGGGTTACCCTCGTTATATTGATATTCGTACCTGAGTGCACTGCCAATGATCTGCTCTGAGGGTACGTTATACACCTCTGGTGCCCATGCCCTCATAAAATCCACGCCACCGCCAGATACAATGTAGGTTTTAAAGTCATTTTCTTGAAGGTAGAGCAACATCTCCTTCATCGGCTTATAGGTCAGGGCTGTGTATTCTTTATTGAATCTTGGGTCTCTAGCAACCGACAACCACTGTTTCACTGTCTCCTGATACTGCTCAACAGTCATCCCTGAATGAGTCGCCATAACCAACTTGAGTAGACCTTCATTACCACTGGCTAGAACAGCCTCGGTATCTCCAGCAAGCACGGCTTTGAATGGTTGCTCGGTCTTCCATTCAGGATGCTCCGGCGCCTTTTTTTTAACCTGATCCATGGCAAAGGCAAGTTGGAAGTAGAAGGGCTTCTCTGACCAAAGGGTTCCATCATTATCAAATACTGCGATACGGTCTTTTACTTCTATAAATCCCGAAGACGCTTTGTTGGTTGAGCGATCTACAAACTTAACTAGCGCTTGTTTGCTCTCTACATCTTTCCAAGAAGGAAGCAATGAAGGATCGCAATCTTTGGCAAAGGAGTGAAAAGATAGGCTAGACAAAACAGCTATAGAGATCAGACTTAGTTTTTTCATTTAAATCATTCCGTTAGGTCACAAAAATAACTTAAGAATTAGTCTACTAGGCGCTTTAACTTTTGGTTAATTATCGAGCATATAACTTAAGGTTATCGCAACTAAGCTCTATTTAATTCCGACTTCTCAACTACACTGTTATCCGAATAACCCCATGCTAGGAATCATGATGAACAGCAAAAATAATGTACTTGGCGAGCCATTGGAGCTTTGCGGTTGCAAACCCATTACTGGATATTTCAGAGACGGCTACTGCCGTACCGATGGCAGCGACATGGGTCAGCACACTATCTGCGCAGTCATGACTGAAGACTTTCTCGCTTTCACCAAAACCCGAGGCAACGACCTTTCTACTCCCAACCCAGAGTTTAACTTTCCGGGATTGAAGCCAGGTGATCGCTGGTGTCTGTGTGCACTGCGTTGGAAAGAAGCGTGGCAAGCCGGATGGGCTCCGCTAGTAGTATTAGCAAGTTGCGAAGAGAGTGCCCTCGAAATTGTGCCACTCGATGCACTGAAGATGTACGCCACCACCTCAGAATAAACAGTGAAGATAGTGGCAATCTCAATGCTAACGCTCAAAAATGGAGTCAGCTTTTAACCCCAACTCCGGTATTACTGAGCGCCCCAACTTGGAAAAGGATCTTCTAAAGACAACCAATAACTGCGACCTTTCTCTATCTCCTCTTCGGTAAGAAGACAATCATTGAGCGCAGATGTGAACCTAGCCTCATCTATACCCTGTCCTATAAACACCAACTCCTGCCTCATATCACCAAACGGTTCTTCCCAGTGTTCGTAGATAGCGTCTAGATATTCCACATCTGTGGGCCAATGCTCTTTTGGCACAGCCTTCCAAAAGGTTCCAGCTAATCCATAGCGTGCAATGCCACCAGCTTGGCTCCATTGCCCAACAAGATCAGGTCGTGTTGCTAACCAGAAGTAGCCTTTTGAGCGAATAAGCTTGCCAAAGCCTTCTGTGTTATGCAGAAAGTCATAAAACTTTTCAGGGTTAAACGGTCGCCTCGCGGTGAAGTGGAAGCTACCAATGCCATACTCTTCGGTTTCAGGAACATGCTCACCTCGCATCTCCTTAAGCCATCCCGGCGCTTGCTGTGCCCTAGCAAAATCAAACGAACCAGTGTTAAGCACACTATCGAGCTCGATTTCGCCATTAGCGATAGGAATAATCTTGGCATGAGTATTGAGGGTTTTCAGAATCGCAACCAACCTATCTATTTCTTCCTGAGAGGCAAGATCTGTTTTGCTGATTAAGATCACATCCGCAAATTCCACTTGATCAACCAAGAGATCCGCAACGCTGCGGTCATCGCCCTCTCCCAACGACTCTCCCGTGTCACTGAGCTGTTTTGCCTCATCGTAGTCTCGCAGGAAGTTTACTGAGTCGACCACGGTTACCATGGTATCTAGCCTTGCAACATCATTCAGAGAAACGCCACTATCGTCAGCGAAGGTGAAGGTTTCAGCGACGGGCAGTGGCTCTGAGATACCTGTTGACTCTATGACGAGATAATCAAAACTTCCGTCTCTTGCCAGCTTAGTTACCTCGACTAATAAGTCCTCTCGCAAGGTGCAACATATACAGCCGTTACTCATCTCAATGAGTTTTTCTTCACTCCTATTCAGGGAGACCTCGTTCTTAACTATGGCAGCATCGATGTTGATCTCACTCATGTCGTTCACTATGACTGCGACCTTTTTGTCTTGCCTATTGTTCAGTATATGGCTGAGTACCGTTGTCTTGCCTGCCCCCAAAAAACCAGAGAGTACGGTCACTGGAAGCTGATTTTGAGTCAAATTGTTCATAGACCACAAATCCAAATGCTATGTTATAACATATCAGTATTGTAGCTATTGATTGAAGATTTGCCCCGCAAGTTGATTCAAAAGGAGTGAGATTATGGCTGAATCCGAAAAGGTTCTACTGACAGAAGAAGAGATCATTGCTGCGCCAGAGTCTGAATACATGAACGATGATCAGCTACGATTCTTCGAACACAAGCTAGAGGAATTGTATGAGTCAACTTGTGCTCGAATCGAGGAAGCAAAGGAGAGTATTGTTGCTCCAATGGAATTTAGTGACGATAACGATAGGGCCTCTAGCGAAGAGCAATCTGCTATCGCACTGCGCATCGTTGATAGGGAGCAAAAGCTACTTCCAAAAATCCAAAAAACCTTGAGGCTACTGCGTGCGGGAGATTATGGCTATTGCAAAGAATCCGGCGAACCCATTGGCGTTCGTAGGCTTATCGCTAGGCCGACCGCTGAATACTGCGCTGAAGTAAAGGCCCAGAAAGAGCTAAAAGAGCACCAGTTCAGAGGATAGCAAACAGTATAAAAAATCCGTGTAGCTTATCACTACACGGCTTGTTCATATCAGGGAGCTAGATTAACGTCCTAGGCAAGCGTCGCCAGCGCGAGCCGGAGCAATCTTGTCTAGGATAAGATTCAGCTCTTCCCAATCTCGAGCCATCTTGTCGGCCTGCTCTTGAGTTAGCACTGAGCCGTTTGCCTTAATACGGTCTTCTTCAACCTTGGTGTAGTAGAAGATGCTCATGTCTACTGTAGAATCATCTTTGTAGGCTTCTTCCATATTAACGATGTTCTTCTTGCTATCGTCAATGAACACCACACTGCTGAAGCTCTGATCCGTCTTATCTAGGATGTATTTCAGCATAGTGCCTTTGTTCATACCTGTAGTCATCATGATGCCATTGATGTAGCTCAGCGGACGCTCTGGGTTATCGATATAAATAGGCAACTCATCTGAGCCTTTCTCTTTTAGCGGCGTGATAGTCATATCAAACTGGTTACGATACATCTCGCGCTCGGTAGCATAGCGATAGTTTGGAGAGCGAGAGGTCAATGCCATAACCGTAAGCCCCTTGTCCTGCCAACCACGTACTGTATTTGGTACTTGGTCTTCGATGGTCTTCATCGGCACAAGTTCATACAACAAACCGATAGAATCTTCGAACAAGCATTCAACCTTATCATCCTTGGCAGGCTTAACATCTAGCTTGCCACGCTGCCATTGATACCAGATATCACCACCGATATCGGCCGTTGAGGTAAGCAAAGTGTTATCGATATCAATTACGATAAGTGGGTTCTCTCCTTTCGCGGTCAACTCGCTAACCTTGGTTGCCACATCTTGGAACTTATCCGTCTCTTTAACCACAACATCTGCAAATGCGTTGCCGGCAAAAGAGAGTGCGCAAAGCGCCGCTATCGTTTTTAGTTTCATTGTGTTTTCCTTAAACTTGATATCACTTGCTTGAAGGCGATGACATGGAGTCATGCAACCATGATTAATAAACGCTTACACAAAACGTTAAAAAGGCGTTGATTATCAATGATTTCCAGACAAACAAATGCATAATAGATCACACAAATGTAAGCCGCGTTATTTCTTTGCATAAAAAAAACCGACATAAATCACATCAAGTCTCAACTTGCTGTATATGGTATATCGGTCTTATAAAGAAGGAGGAAGTAACACTATTGGTTTGATTCTGTCTCTGCCTGTTGAAACCAAGAAATCACTTGACTCAAATAGGCCTCACCGTATTTTTCGGTAAATTCTTGGGTGGTTCTGTCAGATGAATCTTGCAGCGCAGCTATTCTCGAGCGGGAGTATTCTGGTGTAAGCTTTATATTGCACCGCTCTGTGATGGCCTGTCGCCACTCGTTATAATCATGAAAATAAAACTCTGTGTTGTCTGCCATAAGCTAGATTCCTTTTGCTTTGGTGGAGTGTAAAAGAGTATAGACCTTGATAAACCAACATTTTGAGAAGGCTATTCTACGGTTACTCCAAGCGCAAAATCTCTTGCCACTGCGCAGTGTGACTCTCAAGAGCCTCTCTCACTTCAACGTTAACTTCATCCTTGGTTTTCTGCCAATAGATACGTCCCCGTTGAACAAACAACATATCTAAATAACGTCCATTGTTCGTTTCGACCAGTGTTGAAAACTTGGCTATTTTCTCTTCTTCATAACGGCTGTTGCCCGTCATTATCAAAAAAACACGCTTGTTGTGAAAATCGTGATTCTCTACGAATGACCAGATAGGAACCGCTGGCCTAAACCACCAAGTTGGCGCGCTCAATATTATTAGCTCATATTGATTTAAATCGACTGGAGGGTGAGAGATTGGGCTAGAGACCACCTCAGCCATGGCATCATCAGAGGCCTTCTTTAATCCTTTCAGGTCATTGGCGTAATTTGGGGCATCAATCTTAAGGAAGTCTGCATCGAAATACTCTGCCGCTACCTTAGCTGCGGCCTCTGTATTTCCGGTGCGCGAAAAGCTCACCACCAACACCTTAGCTGGATCATTAGTTGGCTTGGCATAACTGGCAGATTCAACCCAATCGGTTTGTGTTTTGTAATACCAAAAGCCAGCAATGGCCGCGGCAAACCCAAACACGCCTACAATTAACAAAACCTTTGATAACATCGACTTAGTTCTTCCCTCTCAGAGCTTTAACGATAAAGAGCCGAATAAGCGATGTGCTTATTCAGCTCTTAACTCTAGTTTAAACCGTTTTTCTATTTAGCTGCGGTTAAGATTTTGTGCACTATGTCTAAGGTCAGATCTCCTGTCTCAGAAAGTGCAGTCAGGCCCATTTTCTCCATGTTGGCGACCACTGTATCTATATCGGAATCGTTGATGCCGTAATGCGTCAAATTTGTGACTATACCAAGGGAGTTAAAAAAGGCTTCGGTCTTATCGATAGCAGAATTGATCTTCTCGTCGTCACTACCTTCATTAATCTCCCAAACACGCTCAGCGAACTGAAGCAATTTCTCTCGCTTCTGTTCTTTACGTTCACGGAGAAGCGATGGCAGGACAATCGCTAAAGTACGACCATGAGCAATACCAAACATGGCCGTTAGCTCATGCCCTATCATATGGGTCGCCCAGTCGTGTGGTACACCCGAGCCAATCAAGCCATTGAGTGCCATAGTTGCAGACCAGATGAAGTTTTTTCGAGCGTCAATATCATCCTTGTCGGCCAATGTTGTTGGGCCAATCTCAACCAGTGTCTTCAATAGCCCTTCGGCAAATCTATCTTGCACCATGCCGTGGACCGGATAGGTGAGATACTGCTCAACGACGTGCACAAAAGCATCTGCTACACCGTTTGCTACCTGCTCGTCAGGCAAAGTTCTGGTCAAATCTGGGTCTAGGAAAGAGAACTTAGGAAACACTAAGGGCGACATGAAGGGATACTTCTGGTCATTATAAGTAACCACCCCAAATGGGTTCATCTCTGAGCCGGTTGCAGGCAAGGTAACCACGCAGCCAAGGGGAAGCGCTTCACTCACAGGCACTGGGTTAAAGCCGTGGAATAGCAGAGTATGGTGCTCACTGTCTGCTGTCGAAGCAAAGGCAACGAACTTAGTACCATCCATTACCGAGCCACCGCCAACAGCCAGCAGAAAATCCACTTTTTCAGCTTGTACTATCTCTACCGCCTTCATCATGGTATCGAACTTAGGGTTGGGCTCGATACCACCAAACTCAATCACCTCACGACTGCCAAGCGCACTGGCAATCTTATCTAGGGTTCCAAATTTCTTAACACTACCGCCGCCGTAAAGCACCATTACTTTTGCATTCTGTGGGATATGCTTATCCAACTCCGCGAGACGATCCTGCCCAAAAACAATTTGAGTAGGATTGTAGAAATCAAAGTTTTGCATTGCTTTCTCCTTTCGGTTGAGTCTGTGCAACTTAGTGGCCTTAATGCATTATCAAATCAGCTCACAGGCCAAACACATGTCTAATACTGCTGATAGGGTTAGTCGGATCCAAAATAATTTCGTGACGACGGCAGGCTCATGTAGTTCAGTTAGTGTAGGCATCTTTTTGGTAGTGTGTGGAGAGAGTCGCAAGAGGCTGTAATCGACACTTTTAATGTAGAACCACTTCACCTCAAAGTGCCTGTCTTTTATAGAGCCCAACAACTCGCTACAAAAACCAACTCAAAAGGTCAACAGACCCTAGTGGCACCCAATACGGTAACGGCACATCTAATCAAGCAAAAACACGCACGCGAGCTAAAATTGTTGGGTTATAACTTCATCAATATTGAGGCATTGAAATGAGTGCATTCTTAGTAACTGACCACATTGTTGGTGTCTTGGCTGTAATGCAAGCCTAAGCTGAACCCTAAGAAACCAACCATGTTTAGCCGCAAACACGTCGCCAAGCTACTCAATTCGTTTCTAGTCAGCTATCAAGCAAGGTTGGTCATGCTCAATCACAATTCCTATAGCAGTATCCGACAACCCAAAAAATGGATGGCCATTACTGGTGACCCTAAGAACTGGAGCTAATCTATGACAGCTCAGCTATGTTCAAAAAAGGTACAGGCTACTACCCAAAAATGTGCCAGAGGTTCAATAAAAGCAATCTAGAATAAGTTTTCTAGTCACCTTCGCTATCTTGAAGCTAAACAGAAACAGACAGGGTGCCCATAAACGGCTGTTACCCGCGTTGAGCAAAAATAAAACCACAACTAGAGATTGATTTCATTCAAAACTTGTAGGTCTCTTTTAAACTGATTGTGGAATGAGTCTCAAACAGCTGTGTTAAGCTTGGGATTGACTCGAACGCATGTGAGCTGAAATGTCTTCAACGCCAAAAACATTCTATGAACAAGAGATAGACCGCCTAGACAGCGAAGGGAATTTGCAACCAAAGCAATATCTACTCATCAGACAATCCAAGGCGTTTATGGAAAAGCATTACGCTGAGAAGGTAGAGCTGGATGACCTAGCTAGAGCGGCCTTTATGTCTCGCTTCCACTACGTGAGAATATTTAAGCTAATGTATGGTGTCACCCCGCGAAATTACCTTAAAGACCTTCGTATCACCAGAGCAAAGCAACTACTCAAGGCGGGAAATTCGATCACCCAAACCTGTTTAGATGTAGGTTATGACAGCCTTTCAACCTTCTCAGCTATGTTTAAAAAAGGAACTGGCTACTCCCCAAAAGAGTATCAGCAGCTCAACAAAAGCAATCTAGAATAAGTTTTTAGTGACCACTTTCGCTATCTTACCCCTATACACAAACAGACAAGGTATTAACCAGTGATTAAGATTGCCCTAACCAGTGTCCCAGTCGAAGACCAAGATAAAGCCCTCGATTTCTATACCAGCTTTCTCGGCTTCATCAAAAAGACCGAAGTTCCCATTGGAGAGCACAAGTGGCTCACTGTAGTTTCACCTCAGGAGCAATCAGGAGTGGAGCTACTGCTCGAACCACTAGCATTCGAACCAGCAAGACAATATCAACAATCGTTAAAAGAAGCCGGTATCCCTTGGACATCCTTTGCTGTCGATGACATCCAGGCCGAATTCAAAAGGCTTTCTGATTTAGGCGTGGAGTTTTCAATTGAACCACGAGAAGCAGGTCCTGTGATGATTGCTGTATTGGATGATACTTGTGGGAACTACATTCAGTTGATGCAAGAGATATAACTACACAGTGAGAAGCTATATCACCCTTGTGAGTAGCTACTCCTGCCCCCCTTTGAAGATCCCTAATCAAATTCTCTGAGCAATAAATATACGTTTTTTCTTAAAACGCTTGCAGTCATCCCTCAAAACAAATAAATTACGCACTAACCGGACGGTCAGTCGATAACACTTAGAGTATAAAGAATGGATAAAAGACAAGAGATCATCGAAGTCGCGACTCGCCTTTTCTCAGAGAATGGCTTTGAGAAGACGCCCGTCTCTCTAGTTTGTGAAGAAGCAAAGATATCCAAGGGGTTAGTTTTCCATCACTTTAAAAACAAGAACGAGCTTTTAAGGCAAGTCTTTGTACACATCTCAAAGGTGATTGAAGAAGTCGACAAAGCCGATGAAAACGTAAGTGACAAGGATATCCAACTAGAGGCTATGATCGATTCTATCTTTGATGGAATGACCGTCCCACAACACAGAAAAATGTACCAATTCAATTTCAGTGTCATGGTTCACCCAACAACCAGAGCGATAGTTGCGGACTTAATTGAAGAGCGCTATGAAGGACTTCAGGCCTCAACAGAAGCTGTTTTTCGCGCGTTAGAACACCCAAAACCTGAAGTTATAGCCAAGATGTTTATCGCAGAAATCGATGGGATATCAATGAATTACCTGCTTAACGATAGTTTTCCTATCGATGAAGTTAAGCAAGAGTTTATTAAGAAATACTGTTAAACAGATTCAAAAACACGCTAAACAACAGCGTGTTTTTTTAGAAGCAACATACTAACCGACTAGTCAGTCACTAACTTATAAAGAGGACAATAGAATGAAAACACCTTATCAAATTCAATTCGAAGCATTTGCCAAAGCCGGTGGCCTTTACGACGAAAGGCACGCAAAACTATACGCCGAGTTTGCTGACAACCTAATCGCAGACGGTAGCTATTCAATAATCTATGAGGGTGTGGCACACGCCTGTTACACACCTATCACCATAGATGCAGCTCCACATCTTAAATGCTATGTGCTAGCACCATTGGCAGTGCTACCTGAATATCAAGGTCAAGGTTATGCCACACGATTGATGGAACAAGCAGAAAGTGAGTTGGATGCAGACGTCATCTTTGTGATGGGCGAACCCTTCCACTACGCAAACCGCTATAACACGCCACACAAAGTGCTACCACCGGTCAGAACGCAAGCACCTCTGGAATGTTGGTTCGCAAGAGAGCTCACTGATGGTGCTCTAGATGGTGTCGGTGAATCTACCTCATCGCTTACAGGTCCTTACGCAGAACCATTAATGTGGGGCCACCCTAGCGAACAGGTATAAAAGCAAGGAGAGCTGACAAATTCAGCTTTCCTGAAAACAAACGATTTAAAGACAAGAGAGAACAATGAACATTTCGAAACACGAACAGCGCGTATTGCACGTCCTAGCATTAGGCGGAGAAATTCAATACCAGCGTAGTGAGAAGAGCAAGATCAACGAAATTCTGTGCTTCACCCGTGAAGGTCATGTACTTTCCGACTGTACATTAGAGGTATTCAAAAGACTGAAAAGCAAGAAATTCATTCGATCTAAAAAGAGCATGCCTTATCGCATAACTCAACTAGGTGCGGCTTCTGTTAGGTCTCAAATGGTGCAACGTTAGCTTGGAACTACAAGTATGTACTAATCAAACCCACATAAACTGAAAGGTACCGTAATTAGCGGTGCCTTTTGTTTACAGGTAGCTGGTTGATTATTTTACACTCATTTTTACTTCATCATTGGATAAGTGAAAAACAGCAAATGAGTGAAATTAAACAAGAAGTGGAATAGCACTGCGACCCATAATCGCGAGCTGAAATGAAAAATCAATCCATAACCAAGACCTGCTAAGGAAGCAAAAACAACCAGCAGTAAACCACCACCCATATGTGCTAAGCCAAATAACAGACTTGCTATCGCAACACCTAAATGCCAACCATATTTTTTGCACAGTACCTGCTGTAGAAAGCCACGGAAAAAGGCTTCTTCAGCCACACAGGTAAGCAGAAAATTATTTAACAAAAACAACCACCACCAACTTGGCAGTGAAAGCTCGGGCGATAGAGGGCCTATCCACCACGCAATTAACAGCAAGCTAAACAGTGGGACTGCGCTGTATAAAATAGCTTTTTTATTAAATACTTCCTTACTGCCAAGAAGCGAGGGGTAAGCAAATAACAAACCAAAGAAGACAAAGGGCTTATCCAGGTTCAAGTGCATGGTAAAGGGTATACTTCGCTCTCCAGCCGTAACAGCATCGAGAACCTTGGCATTACTAAAACCCGGTATTAAGTGTAAAAAGAGAGTCGCGCTCCAAACAACAACAAACAGGTAACCTAGGAGTTTCCACCTACCTTGTAAAGTTGGGATACGATACGCAACGGTAAGCCCTGTACCAAGGGTGATCAAACCGATTGTATTGATTTTGCTCTCTATAAACCCTCCGATTAAACTAACAGCAATGAAAGCTATGCTGAGCTTGGTTTGATGGCAAAAAGCAAAAATTATGGCTAGACAAAGCGGTAGCCAAATCCACATTGAGGAATCTAGAGTCAAAGGAAATCCTTCAAGGTGTGTGATCCATAAGCGTTTGTTTTAGAGTGCCTTTGTGAAGGTGACCTTGTGATCGCCTTGGTCATAATAGTGCTCAACCACGCCCTGCTCCGCGTAACCAATCGATCTATAGAAAGTCCTAGCAACTTCGAAGTCTGGCTGACTGGAGGTTTCAACCAATAATAACCTTTGAGACTGTTCTAATAGAGTCTCTTCCATCAGAGACATCAGAGCTTTACCAATGCCTTTTCTATGATGTTCAGGATCAACAAGTAACATCAAAACGTTCCACGTTTTGTTGGTCATTTCCATAGGCTCACAATAGGCAACACCTGTCATCAACTCGCCTTCAAATGCCCCAAACCAAAGAGTGCCTTGTTGGCTGTTGTCGAAAGACTCTCCTATGTAATCTACCTCTTCTGCTTCGAACATCTGGGATTTCTTGGCTAGAGATAGAATGGAGGTTTTATCGGTTGGGTGCAGTTTTCTGATCATTGTTATTCCTTTTGCTAGCGCTAGGTATTAGTGCTCTTGATTCCGATTGTAGAGCTTATTTTATTGGGGTTTAGGTCTACCCCAACTTCCCATATATATAGGCAAGCTCTGCTACCGTTTTTGACTCGAACTTTTTCATCAGATTCGATCTGTGTACTTCAACGGTTCTCATAGCAATACAAAGCTCGTCAGCAATACGCGCGTTGCGCTTTCCTTCGATAATGAGCTTTAAGATATCCAGCTCTCTTTGGGTGAGAGAGTCATAGGCAAGTTGTGCTTCTTTAAGATCAAGAACACTTAAAGACTTAGCCAGACCTTCATGAATCGCTTGGGCGAGGTCGTCACCTTTCACCGGTTTTTGGAAGAAGTTCACCGCTCCCGCTTGGAGTGCATCCACCGCCATAGGCACATCACCATGACCGGTCAGGTATATCACTGCTAAGGGACTCCTAGCATCATTTAAGATCTGATGAACCTGCTGTCCTCGAAGGTTTGGCATTCTGCTATCCAAGATAACGCAGCCCGCTTTTGTGATATCCACACTATCCAGAAACTCCTGTCCACCCTCAAAGTCCGTCACTGAAAAGCCGTGTTCTTCCAACATAAAGGCAAGTGAATCTCGAACGGACTCATCATCATCGACCACATAAACCGGAAGTGAAATATCTTGCTCGCTCATTAAATCTGTTGCTCCTTGTTACCTTACTCATCAGCGGTAAACGGCAAACTCAAAGTTACCATACAACCCTTTGGTTCAACTGACTTTATAATAAATTCACCATGATGTATCTCCATCACATCTCTGCAGATACTTAAGCCCAAACCCAATCCATCACTCTTAGTGCTTACGAACGCCTCAGTCGGTTTGTCATGGGTAAGACCAGTACCATTGTCGCGAATCTCAATCTCAACCTGACCTTGCTGATAGTTGGTGTACAAAACGATCTCAGCTTGATAGTCGTCTTCGTCCGCTCGTGCCACACAGGCATCAATCGCATTGTTTATGACATTCACCAGTACCTGCTGAATTCCAACAGGGTCTACCTCAATAAACCTGGCTGTACCTTGCTGTCCACGTATCAAATCTATCGACTGTTTTTGCAACCTGAAATCAAGAAGCTCTACGGTATCGCTGATCAGTTGTTCTAGATCCGTTTCACTCATCTCCACGCTGCGCTTTTTAATCAAATTTCTCAATCTTTGCACAATCGCATCAGCGCGCTCTACCTGAGCCTGAATCTTAGTCATTACCGGGATGATATCTTGATGGGGACGTTCTTTTTGCAGTCGCAAAAGCCCACCTTCACTGTAGTTTCGAATCGCCGCCAATGGCTGATTAATCTCATGGGCAATGCTACTGCCAAGTTCACTGACTATCATAAGGCGCTGGGAATGTTCGAGCATCTCGCTCTTTGCTTTTAATCGTTGCAGGGTCAATTCAAGCTCTCGCTTACTTTTACTGAAGCGATACTCGAGCCAAAAGTGATAGATATTCAGGAAGATAACGAAAAGAAACAGTGCCCAACCCCACTCTTGGTGAGTTCGAAGCCACCTCAGCCCCTCTTGCCACCATGGTTGCTGCAAAGGGTGCAGGTCCATCGCCTGATAAAGCTTATCGATTGAAAGTAAACTGACCGGAGGTGCCCAGCCTGAGGCTTTAGCTGCAATTGCAGCTGGATTGTCGGATTTCATCGAAAGCAGACTTTGACTCATCTTCTTTGCCAATTCGTCAGAGCCTTTGCCTGTTTTTGCCAGAGACCAGTTTGGATACAAAGTGGTCGACACCTGACAACTTTCCTCAGCTGAGCTTTCAGCATTCAAGACTCGAAACTTATCGACATCCAGTAACCCCTCTCGCCCCATCTGCTCAAGCAAACACGCAGGGACAACCGCCGCATCTACGTATCCATCACGGAGCTGATATAGGTTTGCATCTACAGGAAAGCCTAAGAAGTTAGCCTCTGCATAGAAGGTATTTGGGTCAATCCCTTGCTGGATTGCTTCATACCTTAGGGTCAGGTAGCCACCGAACGCTCGCTCCGACACAGCGGCCATGGGATGACCAGAAACATCTTGAAGACTTTGATAAGACGAATCGGCTCTTACTACTAAGGCAGAACCTATGCTTGCATTGATATTCTGGCCATTTCGATTAGAAAGCGTCGCTATCCAAGAGAGAGAATACTGACGCCCTAGCCTTACCGCCTGGCCGGGGTTGGTCAAAACAAAGCTCATATTCTGATTTTTCACAGCCTCACTCATGCCGTCTAGGTCGAGCAAATGCAATACAAAATGTGCCTCGGGGATAATTTGATTTAACCAGTCTATTGTTGGTTGCCATCGGCTCTTGGCATAAAGATGACCGCGAATGGCCAGCACTCCAACGTCTACTTGAGTTTTTTGCTCAAGCGTCTGTCCACTTTGTGTTACCGATGATGTCTGTGCTTGGCTGAACATCGACATCAAGCTCAATAGCACCAACAAAATGGTCTGAAATATACGAACTTTTTTCATGTCAGGTGAGTTGTGATTCCTTGTTTACTCATTCAAATATCATCCTGATGAACCATTCCTTTTTTGTTCTAGATCAATCTAGATTCGAGTATGTGGAAATCCACAATACCGACTGCAGGCGCCTTTTTCGACAATAGATTCAAGCATTAAACAATCTTAGCAGGTTCGTTATGGATTCTACCAAACGTCGATTTCTCAGCGCGATTACCGCTGGCGCTGCGCTGATCCCTGTTGCAGGCATAGGAACTGCAACAGCAGCACCCATTATTCGAAACAACAATGAGCCCGACCGAAAAGGTCAAGTGGGTAAACGCTACGCCATGGTTGTTGACCTTCGCAAATGCGTGGGCTGTCAGGCCTGTACCGTTGCGTGTAGCATTGAGAACCAAGCCCCAATCGGTCAATTTCGTACCACGGTTAAGCAGTACGAGGTGAGGCTCAGCGACGGAACGACGGCGACCGAAGAAGTAAAATCCTTCATGCTACCTAGGCTCTGTAACCACTGTGAGAACCCGCCTTGTGTTGCTGTTTGCCCAGTTCAAGCCACCTTCCAGCGAGAAGATGGGATTGTAATGGTAGATAACAGCCGCTGCGTAGCCTGCGCCTACTGTGTTCAAGCTTGTCCTTACGATGCACGCTTTATCAACGAATCCACCCTGACTGCCGACAAATGCACCTTCTGCGCCCACCGCCTTGAGGATGGTTTGCTACCCGCTTGCGTTGAAACCTGTGTTGGTGGTGCTCGCGTAATTGGCGATCTTAATGACCCAAATAGCAAGATCCGCCGACTCATGACAGAGCACAAAAAAGACATCAAGGTACTAAAACCTGAGGAAGGCACCAAGCCACACGTGTTCTACATCGGCATGGACCAGAGATTCACCTCTCATATCGAAGGCAAGTCTGCTATCTACGACCCTGAAGGAGACAAAGCATGATCATTACTGAAGTACTGGTGCCGCCGCAAGCCGTTGCTTGGCTTCCATGGGCCGTTCAATATTTTTTCTATATAGGCTCAGCCTATGCCGCTGCGATCCTATTTCTGATAGCCCTCGTATTCTCGAACCATACCAGCCATAGACTCCGCTCTGCCTTGGTACTCACCATGGCGATTGGCGCTATCGTGGGCCCACTGGCACTTACAGGCGACCTCCACCAGCCTGGAAGAGCGTGGCACTTCTACGCGCACCTTACCCCATGGTCTTGGATGTCGCTGGGTTCACTGTTCCTACCCCTGTTCTCAGCAACCACAATTGCAACGGCTTGGCTTTATTTGCGAACAGACTTGGTAAAACTGGGTGAGCAACAAAGTAAGGTGTTTCAATTACTGTCGAAACTCTCGCTAGGTAATTGGAAAACCAGCCGATCCCTTATCTTGGTTTCTGCCAGCCTAGCGGTACTGTCGGGTCTTTCTATTGCGCTCTATACCGGCGCAGAGATCGCAGTGGTTCAAGCACGCCCCCTTTGGCACCAACCCGCATCTCCTGTGATCTGGTTTGTTACCGCATTCTTTGGTGCGACTGGCTTCGCTCTGCTTCTTTGTACACTTATCCCTTCAGATACCAAGCTCACCAATGGTGATCGAAAGCTACTTAAACGAGCAGTCTCCATCACTTCAGTATTGGCATTATTAGTTCTTGTTATTTGGGCTTCAGGTCATGCCTCCATCCCTATCTCTGAAGGCAGTCATTGGGTATTTAGCATCTCGTTACTGTGCGCGCTGTTTGTTGCCTGCTTCGCTATCACCTATGCGGTATTCAACAAGCAAAAAACCAATCGCATTGGCTTGATACTGTTATCTGTCTTCACACTAGTAACCTGCTGGGCAGTGCGCTGGGTCACCATGATAGATGTGCAAACCATTCCAAAATTTGATGTCGGCCCTTACCCCTATGAACTGCCTCTAGGTGGCAGTGGACTGCTCGGTATTGTAGGCATGTTTGGTCTGTGGATAGCACTCGCTCTGCTTGGTTCAGAGCTAGTACAAGACAAACAACTTACATCAAAACACTAATTTCAGAGGATTTCATTATGGATAACAAACGTCGTCAGTTTTTGAAATCTGGCTTAGCAGTAGGTGGTGTAGGTGCCTTTGCTGCTGGTTATGCTTCAACAACCAAACATATGCTCCAAGGTGCCGTAGATGGCACTGCGGGTGAGAAAACCAAAAGCATCCATCACGGCAATTCATTAGAGCCTGAGTATAAGGTCAACAAGAGTGACAACCTTATCCCAAACCCAAATCAAAGGGTTGCTCCTTCTATGTGCTTCGGATGTTGGACCCTATGCGGGCTTAGAGTACGAGTAGACAACCGAAACGATGAAATACTGCGTGTATCAGGTAACCCATATCACCCGCTGTCTCATCAATCGCACATTCCCTACAACACTCCAGTGAAAGACGCCTATCTTGGGCTGACTGGTGAAGCAGGTCTTGAAGGACGTTCCACCGCATGTGCTCGTGGCAACGGCATGCTAGAGATCCGAAACAGCCCTTATCGCATCACTCAGCCACTTAAGCGAGTAGGCAAGCGCGGTGAAGGTAGATGGGAACCTATCAGCTACGAACAGCTGATCAAAGAAGTGGTATATGGCGGTGACCTGTTTGGTGAGGGGCATGTTGAGGGTTTAGCTGAAATTCGCGATCTAACCACGCCTGTTGATCCAAAAAACCCTGAGTACGGACCAAAAGCAAACCAGCTATTGATGACCAACGGTAGCAACGAAGGCCGTGATGATATCTTTAAGCGCTTTGCTTTCAATAGCTTCGGTACTCGTAACTTCGGTCACCACGGCTCTTATTGTGGTTATGCGTTCCGCGCTGGTAGCGGCGCATTTATGAATGACCTCGATAAGTTTGCTCACCTTAAACCAGATTTTGATAACGCTGAATTTGTTATCTTTATCGGTATGTCACCGGCGCAAGCGGGCAACCCATTTAAGCGCCAAGCACGTCAATTGGCAAAAGCACGCACTGAAGGCAAGCTGGAGTACACCATTGTCACCCCTAGCCTACCTGCTGGTTCGTCTAGCTTGGCTGCCGGTGACAGAAACAACTGGCTACCAATCAAACCTGGTACCGATTCCGCACTTGTGCTTGGCATGATCCAATGGATCATCGATAACGAGCGCTACAACAAAACCTTCTTGGCGCAACCTGGACCTAAGGCGATGGAACGTGCTGGAACCGCACACTGGTGTAATGCCACACACTTGGTTATCAGTGACGATTCGCACCCAAGACACGGTAAGTTCTTGCGTGCATCGGAAGCTGGATTGGCATTTGAGGGAGAGCCATTATCTGAAACCGACCCATATGTCATCGTAAGTGCCAGTACTGGTGAGTTAGGTGTGAACACTCAAGCAGAGGAAGCTGAGCTATTTGTGGACCGTGAGGTTGAGCTAGCATCAGGCCTTGTTCGAGTGAAATCCTCACTTCAACGCTTAAAAGAAGAGGCCTTCAAGTATGATCTCGACTTCTATAGCAAGCAATGTGACGTTTCGGTAGACGACATGACGGTCCTTGCCAAGCGCTTTACCAGTTACGGAACCAAAGCCGTAGTAGATACCCATGGCGGTAACATGCACACCAATGGTTTCTACAATAGCTTTACCATCATGATGCTCAACGCCCTTGTGGGTAACATCAACATGAAAGGTGGCGCCATGGCCAAAGCCGGTGGTTACCCTACTTCAGCAAACGGCCCTCGCTACGACTTTACCAAGTTTGATGGCAAGGTAGCACCAAAGGGCGTATTCCTATCACGTAGCAAGTTCCCTTATCAGAAAACCAGCGAATACAAGCGACGCGTTGCTGCCGGTGAATCTCCATATCCAACTCGCGCACCTTGGTACCCTATCTCAGCACCGTTGTTAACCGAACACCTGTCGGCTGCTGTTGATGGCTACCCGTATCGTGTGAAAGCGTGGATAAACCACATAGCTAACCCGCTCTACGGTATTCCAGGCTTAAAAACACTGCTTGAAGACAAGCTTAAAGACCCGAAACAGCTTGGCTTGATAGTCTCTGTGGATGCGTTTATCAACGAAACGACGAAACTCTCAGACTACATAGTGCCAGATACCGTGACCTATGAGAGTTGGGGCATGGCGATGCCTTGGCACGATGTGCCAGTGAAAACCATCACCGCTCGTTGGCCTATCGTTGAAGCGCGCACAGATAAGACTGCCGATGGCCGTAATATCTGTCTCGAGAACTTCCTTATCGATCTGGCTAAGGAGATGAAGCTGGGCGGATTTGGCGACAAGGCTATCAAAGGTGCAGACGGCAGTTGGCACGCAATTCACAGTGCTGAAGACTATTACCTACGCTCGGCGGCTAACTTGGCCTATGTAAAGGGTGGCGTGCCAGAGGTCACCGCAGAAGATATAGCTTGGTCTGGACTTGAACGTTTGCTGCCTAGCATGCAAAAAGCGCTATCCCATGAAGAAATGAAGCGCGTGGCCTACATCTTGGCTCGTGGTGGTCGTTTCGAGGATGCAACCGAGACCTATAAAAGCGAGCAAATGAAGTATAAATGGACTCGACCTGTGGCCATCTGGAACGAGAAAGTAGGCAGCTCACGAAACACCATGACGGGTGAGTTGTATAGCGGTTGCCCTACTTGGTATCCACAAAAGCTGATGGACGGTACACCGCTTGAGAGCATGTATCCAACGAGTGAGTGGCCATTTAGTCTTACCAATTTCAAATCGAACATTCATAGTGCTGTGTCGAATCTGTCACCTCGTTTGAATTCGATTAAGGGCGTGAACCCTGTTTATATACACCCAGAAGATGCGAAACGAGCAGGCATTGAGACCGGTGATGAGTTTATCATTGAGACCCCTAGTGCCAGCACCAAGGCATTAGCTATGGTGGTATCTGGCATCCGTCAAGGTAGCCTCGGATTTGAGCACGGCTTCGGTCATACCGAGCTTGGTGAGCGTTCCCACTGGATTGGTGACAAGCAACAGCCGGTGAAATCTCATAGCCAAGACGGGGTTAACATCAACGATGTGGGTTTGATTGACCCAACCCGCGAGGGCAAAGGCGTGATGCTTGACTGGGTGGTGGGAGCTGCTGCTCGCCAGTCACTTCCTGCGAAGATCCGCAAAGTCTAACTGGCTCATTAAAATGCCCCGCTTTATCAAGCGGGGCATTGTGATTTCTGTAGGGGCTAGATCTTCACACATCTCACCGAGAACATGTAATCCTTAGTACTGGTTGTGCGTCTGATCTCACCTTTGTGTGGATTCCACCAAGAGTACGCTAGGGTACGAATATACGCCTCTTTTTCACTAGCATTGCTGGCTGTCCAAAACTCGGTGTATGCCCCTTGGGTGATGTACCACCCTTTCCATTTCACTCCTGCGGGACGTGCGGCAAAGCCGTGTTTGTTTACATCAGCACGATCGAAATTCTTAAACAGACCATCTGCTTGCTCCTCTTTAAGTTGTACACCAAGGTCTTGTTCGCCACCGCGCCAACCATCTGAGTTCACTTCTGTTTCAGACATACCTAGGGCTCGTTCTAGGGTTTTCCAGTCTTCATCGGTTGCTACGCGAAAGCCCTCGGAACAGATGTTTCTATCATCATTCACATCATGCCAGTCATAAAGGCAACCATATTTCAGTAAGTTCGCTTCATCATCCTTCGGAATTGCGGCAGAGTTTAATTGTGAGCCATCTTGAAACTGGGTACTTCTGAGGTTTTCAGCCATCCAGATCTGCTCACCAATTTTCACAGTGCGGTAGGTATTCCCTTCCCTATCTTTAACTGTATCTTGTTGATTGATGTCATTAGCAAAAGAGGTAGTAGCAAGCACCATACTGACTCCTAGAGATGAGATAAGCTTTTTCACAACGGTTAGCCTCGGCTGAACATATGCAGCTACTTTATCTCTCACACCGACTACAAACTAGGCGATATACTCTTTAAAACATGCCTATTCGTATCAACCTGAGTTAGGCTATGTTTTCGAGTAGCGCTTTGGACTGGCTCCACTGCTTAGGTGATTGGCCATACATTCGCTTAAACTCGCGGCTAAACTGTGATGAACTGACATACCCCACCGCCATCGCCGCTTCACTGACATTCATGCCAGCCGCTATCTTCATTGCAGCGTTATTCAGGCGCATTGATTTCATAAACTGTATGGGTGACATCCGAGTAGCTTGTTTGAATTTACGATGGAAAACAGCCCGGCTCATCCCCACCAAAGAAGCCAGTTCGTCTATGGTGACGTTCTTACCTAGGTTCAAAGATAGGTATTCGATCGAGCGGGCGATCTCGTTGCCAATGCCAAATGCTCTGCGCGCCGATATACCTGCATCCCCTTTCAACACCGCATAGTAAAGCTCACGCAAGCGACTCTCACCAAGCACTGCTATATCCGTCTTATCATCACCAAGCTGAAGCAATCTAAGCAAGGCATCGGCAAAGTTGTCATCCCAATTAACCAGCGACAAACCCGGGGGCTGTTCACTGCTTTTCGGTAGCTTGATTGCTCCTGCTGCGCTCTCCATCTCTATGGCAAGCTCGGTCATCACCTTGGTATCGAGTGAGATATAAACACCTAGCAAAGGATCTTCGGGTGAGGCATCTGGCGTACCCGCCTCTACTGGCAGTGAGACCGTGCAACACATGTACTGACTATTGTCATACACGTAGCGGTCACCCTCTAAGATAGCTTCCTTCTTGCCGCTCAAAATAACGATAACAGTAGGGTCATAGACTGCAGGTGCACAGGGAATGGAGTCGGTCACCCTAAATAGGCTAACCCCCTTAATTCCGGTTTCAAACATACCATCTTCTGAGAGACGCCTTTCTACCAGCGCTTTTATTTTTTGCTTGAGCATTATATCCACCAATCACACCAAAGATACAAATAGGCAAGTTTTAGACATTAATATGCCTATTTTAGTATCAACCTGAGAGTTATAGTAACTTCCACACAAAGATACTACCGCCGATAGCTGAATGTAAATCACTTTATATCGCTATCAAAGCGCTCAATTAAACGACATAGGTAACGATTATGACCACATTGCATTTTGGTAAAAAAGGTTGGACTCCAGAACGTATTGGCTCTCTTACTGGTAAAACATATCTGATCACTGGCGCTAACAGCGGCGCTGGATTTGAGGCCTCTCGCATCCTGCTTTCCAAAGGTGCCAAGGTGGTCATGCTAAACCGTAACCCAAGCAAGTCTGACGCGGCTATAGCTCAATTAAAGCAGTTACTTGGCACCCAGATAGACGTGAGCTTGGTACAGATTGACCTAGCCGAGCAAGACTCTGTGCGCAGAGCGGCTGAAGAGGTCCTTGAATCCACTGCACGCATAGATGCACTTATCTGTAACGGCGCGATTGCTCAGGTAGCCAAACAAGAGATCACTGTTGATGGCTTTGAAAGCCAGCTAGGCGTGAATCATCTTGGTCATTTCCTGCTATGTGGTTTGCTTTTTGACCGTATCGAAGAGTCTAAAGGCCGTATTGTGATGGTAGGCAGCAATGCCTATAAGATGGGGTTAAAGCGCATCAAATTTGAAGACCTAAACTTCGATGATAATTACACGGCGTGGGATTCATACGCTCAGAGTAAGCTCGCTCAGATGATGTTTGGCTATGAACTACAGCGCCGTATCGAGCAGTCAGGCAAAAACGTTGAGGTACATGTATGTCACCCTGGCGCTTCACGCACTAACCTATTGATGGATACTGCCAGCTCCTTCAACAAGATTGTTTGGTCGGTAATGTCTCGTATTGTTGCTCAGTCAGCGGAGCGAGGCGCTTGGCCAGAGGTAATGTGCGCCACCGAATCAGGACTCGCAACAGCCAAGCTATATGGTCCAACCAAGCGAGCCAATACCGTTGGTCCTGTAGGAGAAAATAAGTTGGATGCGGTTGCCCTAGACAAAGATATGGCGGCTAAACTGTGGCAAGTGTCCCTTGAGAAAACCTCACTAAACTGGGCTTTATAAACGACATTCGCCCGAGATAAAGCGGTGATCTTGCACTAACCGACAATCGTAACTAACGCTTATAAGGATTAAAGCTTAGGAGCGATACATGGACAGTAGACTTACAGTAAAAGAGTTTCTCAAGGTATTTGATTGCGTGCGCTCTAACGGCGAGAGAACCGAGGATCGCTATCAGCTAGGCATGATAAACGCATGGCATGACTATGATGGCTACACCTGTTGGATTGGATACAAGGACGTTACCGTCACTTTAATGTTCCATGGTGCGCTGAAGATCGAATATCGTGATACCTCTCACTACAACGAATTCATTCAGCAATGCCTTGCGCTTACTGCAAGTAAACCGCTGCAATAGAGGAGTTCATCATGCCAATGCTCCCTTATCCTTTATATACGCTTATTTCTCTCTGTTTTTTACTGGCTTGTTCTCTCACACTCTCTTTAACTGCCCACGCCTCGGATACCTCTATGATTGATCTCACCAAGCCAAACGAATACCAACTATGGCGCTCAACCAATGACAACGTCATGGGCGGGATATCACAAGGCGGCGTTCGCTATGACGGCGAGACTAGCCTTTTCTCTGGAGAGCTATCACTAGAAAACAATGGTGGCTTTAGTTCGGCTAATCGTTCTATAGAAATAGCGCCAGAGATGGCCGAAGTAGAGTTAACCTTCATCGGCGACGGTCGCACCTATCAAATGCGCTTTGCTAGCTGGAACAATGGCAACCGAGTTACCTATAAGCATGAGTTCACTACCGAGAAAGGTAAGCAGCAGACAAAGACATTCAAGCTTGAGGACTTCAAGGCGACCTTCAGGGGAAGACCCGTTTACAATGCTCCCACTCTTATAGCCAAAGATGTAAAACAACTTGGGGTGTTGATAGCAGACAAGCGAGCTGGAAGCTTCGAGTTAAAGCTCATCAAGATTGAGTTCCAATCCTAAATCATCTCTTTTGAAACACACCAGCGAAGTGTATCAAGCGCTTCTTGTTCAGCTCCTCAGAATTACCGCTCACTCCTGCCACAGCCACTAGCCTTCCATCCAGATAGAGCGGTATGGCAAGGCAATTCAGGTTAGGTTCTGCCTCTTCTAGATCCAATGCATATCCCTGTTCGAATACTTGGTTCAACTCTTGTTCAAGGGGAGCAGAAAGCTCGTCTCTCAGGCGCAACGCACGGCGCAGTCCATCATCAAAGGCCAGAAATACCTTACCTATCGCGGAGGTCGCCAAGCGCTCTCGATTACCTCGAGGGCTGCGGATCGTTAGTGGGTTATCTCTCTCAATGGCGTCGATATACAGATATTCTTGTGCGCCACTTTGCACCGCTAGATATGCGGTATTGTCGGTAAGCTGCGCCATCTGTTTAAGCAGAGCGCTAAAGTGAAGGCGTATGCTTTCATCGTTTTGCTCGAGCGGTTTAGACAACTCTCTTAGCCTGAGCCCAAGAGCGTAACCTTGCTCTACTCGAGAGACATAGCCAAGCGCAGATAGAGTAGCCAGAATACCATGCACCGTAGTTTTACTGATCTCAACCGCATCGCTGATCGCCTGCAGAGACATAGGTTTTTCAGCGAGGGATAGCACCTCTAAAATAGAGAATCCTCGTTCGATAGACTGGATGCGTTTCGGTTCTTTAGCCAATGAATTTCTCTAGTAGCACAAACTATTGATGACAGTATGAAATATAAGTGCTCAATAACAGTGATGTCATCCTATTTAATCTGTTATTAAACTTAGTGCGCTTATCAGAATAAATCGTCAGTTGGGATAAGCAAAAAAAAGGGCGCTCTATAAAGAACGCCCTTTTTGTATTTCAGAGGATCAAGCTAGTTCTAGTTGATGACTTTGCTTGCTCTGCTGTAGATGAGATGTCTTGGTAAACTCAATGCCAAACTCGTACACGTTTTTACGTGTGCTCTCTTCGGCATACAGAAAAGAGCGAACCTCTTCCCTATCCATCACGTAGGGCTTGCTACACGCAAACTGCCCTTGCTTGATGATGATCTCTACCTTACCTGCTCCCAGATCTCTTACCTTAAACGCTAGGTCTAGGGTAAAATCAAACATGTTTTCTAGGGCAGTTTTAACTAATCGTTCACGACCGATAGGCATCAGGCTAAGCCTCCTGCTGCAACTAGTGGCCAGTCACCTTCTTCGATCTGAGCCTCGAAATGTAGGCAAAAATCGACAATGTGATTGATGACTTTAGTGTCTTCTAGCAATAAATAAATGACGTCTACACGCGAAAGAATCAGTGGCACACTCTTAGCACACCAACCTTCCGAAATGACGACTTGCACTCGCCCTGAGCCCAACTCGTCTACCTGGAATCTTAGGTCCGGGTTATGTTTTAGTATGTTTTGTAGCTTCCCTTCTACTAACGTTTTACGGTTAATAGTTTTCATTCTAAGCCTCTTTGTGGGGAGCTCCATTATACTTACAATTTTGAAAATTTATATTTCAGATCAAAGAAATTTTGTGATTTTGGTGACAAATTTTCATCTTAATTATGAGGACTTATCAGTTTAATATGTAACTCATTGATGTGATTTATGGGTATAGATTTGGAAAATATAACCTTAATTAGAATAAGGAATTAATGATTATATATGGCAATTAATGCGCTCTCTATTTCATATTTATTCTAAATAAATTCTTACAATGTGACACAACAATAAAGCAATTGATTTCATAATATAGAATTAATCGAATTAGGAAACACACTAAAGTGTCAATTAGCCCACTGCCGCATCAACTTTCCAAAACCCTCTACTCTGAACTGTTTAATGCCTTTCAAAATCACGGTAAACGAGTGCGCTATAGCCATGGACAGACCATAGTTGGGCAGTTCGAAAAACCTGACTATATGGGGATATTGATAGAGGGGGTTGCTGAGGCACACATTACCTCGGCGGACGGTAACAGCTATATTGCGGAACAGCTTCAGACTGGCTGGGTATTTAATGCGGCTTGCTATCTCGATAACGGCACCTCTCCTGCCGAAGCGCTTTCAATAAATGATTGCACTCTATTAACGCTTCCTTTTTCTGTGTTGCGAAAACACCCTGCTCTTAAGGCTGAAGCCACGCAACTGGCCGCCTATTGCGTGGTTCAGCTATATCGAAGGTCGGAGGTCTTATTTACCTCTGCCATGTTACTCCCCTTAGAAGAGCGCATCCTGCGAAGGCTCAACACCCTTAAAGACAAACAACATACAATAAACATCACAACAGATAAGCTCGCTAGTTACCTCGGGGAAAGCAAGTTCAAGGTGTATCGAGAAATCAAACGCCTTGAGCAAAACAATGTCCTCAGCACCGGCTATGGGACTATCACTCTGCATCAAGCCGGCTTGCTAGATTAAGAGCCTCACCCAACTTAAGCCCCAAATAACCTTTCATTCTGCTTCGTGTACGCCTGTCAACCATACACTTCGAAAATAACGAAGTTTGTATCGATAAAATACCTGCTCGAAAGTTGCAAGGTGCAACTTTTGCTTTGAATAATTTAGGTAATCTAATCGCGAAACCTAACACGTAGAGTGCGCCCTTATATCCTGTGCACTTTGCAAGGTAATCCATGTAGTAACAAGCAACACCCCGTATGGATTTTTGTCGCCTATGGTTTGCTAATTTTGTAAATAACATCAGCGACAGGTATCAGGTAAAAGTTATTGACCTCCTCACGGTGGGGGAAAATACGTGTCGGTTCGTTTATCGAATTCGACTGAAAACCCTTAGGCCAGTGCAACCCACTGGCCCTTTTTTTATCTTATCTCCACCAAATCACACTCGCACTTAGAGTGCAAAAACGCTTTTCTAGCTTGGTTAAGATCGAGCGGTTTTCCTACTTTCGGTCTTGTTATGAACAAAAAACTGTTAACTCTAGCACTTACCGGTGCCTTCTCAGCAAACGTATTTGCCGGCGGTATCCTGCTTCACGAAATTGCTACCTTTGATAGCGTCTCATCTGCAGGTGTTTCCAACCCAACCAATCGCACTGATGCCAGTGCGGCTATCACCAGCCCGGCTGGCCTTACTGCTATCGGTGACTGTAGTTTTTCTGTGGGTCTGCAATATCTAGACGCTTACTCTGAGTAAAATGGCGTGAATGCGCTGGATAATCCAGTGGGCACATCGGGTAAGAACCAATCTCCGGTGCCAAGCCTTGCTTACGCCCACAGACTGAACCAAGACTGGGTGATTGCAACATCACTTCATGGTGATGGCGGTTTGGGCATGGACTATAAAAATGGTCGTTCAGGTATCGGCATCATAGATGAAGAATCTCAAGAAGCGCTGAACGTTCACTTTGCGGCGGCCTATCAAGCCTCTCCTTCTCTCTCCGTTGGTGGCGCGCTAGTGGTTCAACACCTTATGACCTCGGTTGATTTATCTTTTGGTAATATGGTCAGTGGCAGTGGTGACGAAGGGAATACCGCTGTTAGCTTTATCCTTTCTGGTATGTATGACCTAAATGAGCGCACTTATATTGGCGTCAACTATAAGCACAAGGTTGATCACAGCGATAAAGCCGTGGATTTAGACCTCTCAAATGGCGGAAAAGCTTCTGTGGACGTCGGTGTAAACTGGCCTTCTCGCCTAGACCTTGGTATCTCGCACAAGCTAACAGAAAAGGTCACCCTTAAAGCCATGACGGGCGTTGAATTCTGGTCTGATTTTTCTGATGTGCTGGATGCTAACGATATCTACACCCTAGGCGGTGCGGCTGAGTATCAGCACAATGGCTGGATCTATCAGGCAGGCTTGCGCTACGACTCAGCCATGTTTGATACCGATAACATGGTTCCAGAGCTAGCAATTGCTGAAAACTGGTCGTTTGGATTAGGCGCTGAAAAGGCACGCAGTAATGGTCATCGCATCGGCCTAGCCTACGAGTATCGTAACCTAGGTACTCATGATGTGACCTACAGTATTGGCGATATCCCGTATTTTGATGGTCGAATGGATGAGCAGCGAATCCATGTGCTCAGCCTAAGTTACGCTTACTAATGCAAAAAGACCTACTCGTTTGAGTAGGTCTTTTTTTGATTAACTGCGTTAAGCAAATGTATCAAATTAGTGATCTTGGTGGACTTTTAGTTTACCAAAGGATTGCATTTAAAATATTTAAGCTTACACTTGTGCGCTCATTCAGCTAACAAGTGTAAGCTTAAATAATGAACACAACACTTAACCCTTTGAAGCGCTTCGTTAATGCTTCGCTGTTTAACAACACTTCTGCTATCGGCTGGTTAGCTCCGGTCATTCAATTACGTCGCCCAGGATGGCAGCCTGGGCTATTTCGCTGTTATGTAACAAGCAAACAAGTCATCAATCAGCATGTGCTTAAACTGAGCCTAAAACCTTCGGCAAAATGGCCTGGCTTTAAGCCGGGACAGCATATAGAACTGAACACCCTGATAGATGGCCGCCAGCAAAGTCGCACCTTCACCATCTCGAGCCCCTTGTCTTTGTGGCAGAAAGAAGGGGAAATAGAACTCACCATAAGATGCCACCAAGATGGCAAGTTCACCCCACACTTATTGTCTGCCGTTTCGTCAGGCGATCGTTTGTATATCAGTGAAGCAAAGGGAAACTTCTATCCTGAAACAGACCGCTCTCCTCTATTGCTGATCGCCGGTGGCACGGGAATTACACCATTTGCCAGCTTCCTTGATCAGCAGGTAAAACGTGACACACCAGTAACCTTGTTGCACTTTGCACCAACCTCTGATGATCACCTGTTTAGTCAGCATTTCACTAAGCTCTCACAGCAGCACCCGCATTTTCGCTACTTACCAATGAGTACACAGGAGCAAGGCTATCTGAGTCGTGAAATGCTGCGTCAAAACCTAAGTGAAAATGATAGTGACCATGTCATGGTCTGTGGCCCTGATGGATTAATGAAACAGGCTCGTAAGTTAGCGTTAGCCGCAGGTATCAGCGCGGAAAACTTCAAAACCGAAGCCTTCTCTTTGTCGCTGGGTAACCTTGAATCTGGCGCTGCGCAAGCTGCCCCAGCTATTTCTGTCAGTCAAAATGGCACTAGCCAACAAGTACAACCAGACAAGCCCGATACGCTATTAAATCAACTTGAGTCCGCGGGAGTGGCTGTGCGCTCTGGATGCCGAATGGGGGTGTGTCATCAATGTAGCTGCATTAAAAAGTCTGGCACTGTCGTCAACCTGCTTACAGGCAAAACTTCTGGTCCAGGCGAAGAGCGTATTCAAACCTGTATTTCCCAAGCGCAAACTCCAGTCGAACTTAGTCTTTAGGAACCAACATGAAGCAATTAACTCAGGCCGATTTCGATAATCTGGCCCGTGACTTAGACCAAATCAAAGCTGACACCCAGAAAAAGATCGGCCAAACCGATGCTCGATACATCCGAAAGGTTATTCTGGTACATCGAGTAGCGGCTATCGCTGGCCGCATTCTTATCTTTGCCGGTTGTTTCGTCCCTTTGCTCTTGATCCCCGGTATTCTGCTGCTGGCGCTGGCAAAGATCCTCGACAATATGGAGATCGGCCACAATGTCATGCACGGTCAGTATGATTGGATGAACGATGCCAATATCAACTCGGATAAGTTCGAGTGGGATATCGCTGGCGACGGCGGCAGTTGGAAGCGTGTTCACAACTATGAGCACCATACTTACACCAATATTATTGGTAAAGATCGTGACTTTGGTTATGGCTTGTTGCGTCTATCTAATGATTTTCGCTGGAGAGTTAAAAACCTCTGGCAACTGATCACCTATGCCATGCTAAGTCTGCTGTTTCAGTGGGGCGTGTCCTACCACGAGCTCGCAGGCGAGCGCGTATTCTTCGGTAAAAAGAAGGAAGGTCGTGAGCCAACAGTTCCACACAGTGAATTAAAGAAAGCCTTCTTTGCTAAAGGTGCTAGGCAA
Source organism: Vibrio ishigakensis (assembly GCF_024347675.1). Classification (NCBI taxonomy): domain Bacteria; kingdom Pseudomonadati; phylum Pseudomonadota; class Gammaproteobacteria; order Vibrionales; family Vibrionaceae; genus Vibrio; species Vibrio ishigakensis. Next base: position 123,554 of record NZ_AP024882.1, read on the forward strand.
ATATTCAAAGATTATCTGTTGTTTCCAGCCCTTGCCGGCCCTTTCTTTGTGACCGTTCTTTTGGCCAACTTAGCTGCAAACGTACTGCGCAACCTATGGACCTCTACCATTATCTTTTGTGGTCACTTTCCACAGCAGACTCGCACTTTTACTCAACAAGAGTGTGAAAATGAGTCTAAAGGCCAATGGTATTATCGTCAGGCTCTTGGTTCAGCAAACATTAACGGCAAGCCATGGTTCCATATCCTAAGTGGACACTTGAGCCTGCAAATTGAGCACCACTTGTTCCCAGATATGCCTTCGTCGCGATATCAGGAAGTAGCACCTCAGGTTCGAGAGGTGTTTGCCCGCTACGGTATTCCTTACAACACAGGCCATTTTGTGCGCCAATATGCATCGGTGGTTAAGCGCATTACACGTTATTCATTCCCTTAATTTACGGGACCAGACATAAAAAATGGTTCTTCGCAGATTAGAGGGGAGCGCAAATATTCCTTCTGAGCCAGTCGCTCCCTCCGAGTGTTTGATTCACAAGGCCGCGATGAACCCATCCTTGGGCGCTTGACGCTCGCCTCCCTGCGAGCGACACCTTGCTCCATCAATCACTCTCCAGGAGCGGCATCGGTATGTAGTCCTAACTTGGTATGGCTCAAAGTCATCGCTGATGCCCCGGACGGAGCGAGCGGCAGGCTGTGGTGCAGGGCAAGTGTTTGAGGCAAGGATGCCGAAGCCAAGCCTACAGGGAGGTATTTACGGCGGCTTGCCATACATCGCAGGCAGAGTGACCGCACGAAGCTGAAGTAGCTGTTCGCACCAATCTGCGATGAACCTAAAAAAAGGCCTACTCAAATGAGTAGGCCTTTGCTTGACTCTTATGTTTGTATTTTACTTTTTTATTTGTCGGTAGATTTCACTACTGCCATTGTCATTACGAATGACAGTGCGAACACACCTAGTACACCCATTACCGCCTGGATGAAGTTCTGAGTACCGGCTGCTAGATATGCTGGCAGACTGAACACAGAAGATAGGATATAGCTGGTTAGGTGAGTATCAATCGTTACCGAGATTGCACCTACAATACCTGTTGCCAAACTCGCAGTGAATAGCGCCTTAGTGTACTTGGTTAGAACACCGAATAGTGCTGGCTCTGTGATACCTAGAATTGCAGTCACACCTGAACCTACAGTCACTGAAGATTGCTCTTTAGATAGGGTTTTACGTTGCTTGTACCAGATAGCTAGGGTTGCACCCGCAATAGCGATGTTACCTAGACACATGATAGGCATCAGCAGATCCTTGCCGTACAGAGCAAAGTTGTTCAGGCTGATTGGTGTCATGCTGTGGTGGATACCAAACACGATAGTGATTGGACGGGTTAGACCGAAGATAAAGCCAGTTAGTGTTGGAGAGATTTCAAGTAGAGAGCTCACTACCCAACCTGCGCCATTACTTAGCCACATACCCGCTGGTGCTACGAAAGAAAGCACAACAGTAGAGGTTACAGTGAACGCTAGTAGCGGAGTAAATACAGGCTTAGCCGATGATGGTACTAGCTTGTCTACCAGTGGAGTAATCTTAGATAGCACCCATACCGCTAGGATTGCAGGTACGATAGCACCACCATAGCCCATTAGCTCGATTGGCACTGCGCCAAGCACGGTAAGTGTAGGATCAGCGCCTGCATCTTTTAGCGCAGCCGCCTTGTCAATCAATGCTGGCGAAAGCATTGCCGACGATACTGCCAGAGCGATGTATTCATTTACCTTAAATACCTTAGCCGCTGAGAAAGATACCAGCATAGGCAGGAAGAAGAATACCGCTGTAGAGATAGAACGGAAGAAGAAGACGGTATCAGAGCTTTCTGGAATTACGTTAGTTGCGATAAGGCCCGAAAGCAGACCCATCAGCATACCTGCACCTGCGATAGCCGGTACTACTGGGCCAAAGATGCCCGCTACGATACGCATCGCGTTCTGGAAAAGCTTGCCTTTTTCTTGCTCGATCTCAGCTTCTTCTGTTGCTGCTGCCTTGCCAGAAAGCGCGTTGTACCACTTCTCAACGTCCACGCCGATGATAACCTGAGTTTGGCCTTGAGCCAGCACTACACCCTTAACGCCTTTTACGCTCTCAAGGATTGTCTTGTCAGCTTTAGATTCGTCTACTAACTTGAATCTCAAGCGAGTCATGCAGTGAGTAATGTTGGCAATGTTCTCTTCGCCGCCAAGACCCTGAACTATCTGCTGTAGGTTTTGTTCAAAGCTATTTTCTTTGCCTGGGGATGCGCTGAAGGTTCCGCCGTTTGTTTCTGTCAATTGCATCATATCGCCCTATGTGCTTGTCGTTATCAGATGTGCTCATGGTATCTATCCAGGTTATTAATCCAATCGAGAAAACGGTGACTTTCATCACACAAAACGCTCCAAAAAGTTAATTTTCAATCATTTTCGCTGATTGGTTCGTTTTTTTAGCGCAAAACGAAACAGGAACGAACCAGTTAATTTTAGGTGCAAAATACCCCTTGAAATCTGTTTTTTTTCGCTGTTAGATAAAATAAATCCAGTTAGCCAGAGACCATCTGAAGTGAACAAAAATACCATTACTAACATTGAATGCATTATTACAAGACCAGACAGACACAATCTGATCACGGTAATTGTTGAAACTGAGCAAGGCGTGACTGGCTATGGATGTGCCACCTTTCAACAACGTCCCCTTGCGGTTAAAACCATGGTGGACGAATACCTTAATCCGCTACTGATCGGTAAAGATGCCAATAATATCGAAGACCTATGGCAAATGATGATGGTGAACGCTTATTGGCGTAATGGTCCCGTTATTAATAATGCTATTTCTGGTGTCGATATGGCGCTTTGGGATATTAAAGCCAAGCTAGCTAATATGCCTCTCCATCAATTATTTGGCGGTAAGTCTCGCGATGCTATTCAGGTATATACTCATGCCACCAGCGATACTATGGAAGGCCTATATGAGCAAGTGGATAAATATCTTGAGCAAGGCTACAAGCATATTCGTTGTCAACTTGGATTTTATGGTGGTGTGCCAGAGAGTCTAAATACGGCAGAGAATCCAACCGAGGGTTCTTATTACGATCAAGACCAATATATGGCAAATACCGTGGAGATGTTTAAACAGCTTCGCGCTAAATATGGCAACCAGTTCCACATCCTGCACGATGTGCACGAACGTCTGTTCCCAAATCAGGCTCTGCAGTTCGCGAAAGCAGTCGAGCAATACAATCCATACTTTATCGAAGATATCCTCCCCCCAAGCCAAACTGAATGGCTGGATAACCTTCGCAGCCAAACCAGTGTGACCCTTGCATTGGGTGAGTTGTTCAACAACCCAGAAGAGTGGAAGCAGCTAATCATTAATCGTCGCATCGACTTTATTCGTTGCCACGTTTCTCAGATTGGCGGTATCACCCCAGCCCTTAAGCTAGGCCACTTGTGTCAAAGCTTTGGTGTTCGTATCGCATGGCACTGCCCACCAGATATGACTCCGATCGGTGCTGCGGTAAACACTCATATGAACGTTCACCTGCACAACGCGGCTATCCAAGAGCACGTTGAATACAAGGAAAACACCCAGCGTGTATTCCCTAATGCTCCTGAACCAAGAAACGGTTACCTGTATGCTCAAGAGAAGCCTGGTATTGGTGTTGAGATGGATGTAGCAGCAGCGAAAGATTTCCCTGTTGTCTATCGCCCGCACGAGTGGACTCAGAGCCGCCTACCGGATGGCACTATCCATACGCCATAGACGGATAAATAAAAATATTTCAAATCACAGACTCGGTCACCTTTGGTGGCCGTTTCTGTATCTGGGGAAAAGCAAAGCCCTACCTATTGCTCGCCCGATGTATCTCTGTATTGCAGGCTCTCGCTATTAAACTTGGTGTGATAGGTACACTGATAATTAATATCGATAATATCGCTGACGACAAATACCTCACCGCTAGATAAAAACCCTCGATTCGTAATATTCATAGCAGCGCTTGAGCGTTTCACCCCAAATAAATTTGCATCCTCTGAAGATAAATTAATTGCTTGATAACTCGTTAGATAACTTTCTATTTCTAGCCCTAGTGATAGAACATGCTTCTGCAATGAGCTTTCTATAATCTCATCGGTTATTTTAGGGAATAAAGAGACTGGCATTCTGGCCTCTTCTATTTGAGTAATCTTATCCTGAACGAGTCTCAACCTTCTTATATTCCAAATATATTCATCTTCTTCTATAGAGAATACCTGCATCTCATGGGCAGTAGGAAGACGCTTATTAAGCTTAAGTTTCTTGTAGGATATTTCACCGAATTTAGTTTCAGTGATTGAATTATAAATTAACGGAGCACCGATAATAGAGGTATTAACATAGTAACCTGAGCCTATTTTAGAAGTCACCATACCAATGGCTTCCAGTTTAGACAGTGCTTTACGTACAGAGAAACGAGAAATCTGATACTTTTCAACAAGTTCACGTTCGGATGGGAGCTTGTCAGTAATAATATTCTGACAGATCTTACTGACTATATCTTGTACTAGAACTTCGTATTTTTTCATCGTTAAATTGTTATTGTAATGCCTTTAAATATATTACTCGTACATCTTGCTTATCTCCACAAAAAAGAGCCCAGAAAATCTGGGCTCTCGTCTCATAAGTGGAATAAATAATGTTTACTTGTTTTGAGGTGTTTGTAGTTTCTCCATCACCTGATCCAAGCTAAAGCTGGCTGCTTTCTGTCTTGGTGGGAACTCTTTGAAGGTCTCGAGATACTTACTTACATAAGCCTGTGCTGGCACCAGCATAAAGGCTCGGTCTAGCATCCAGTCGTAGTAGGTGTTTGAGGTGATGTCTGCGACCTCATATGGATCCATTCTTAGGTTGAAGATCTTAGGCACACGCAATGGAGTGAAGGGTTCAGCCCAGATATTCAACGTACCCTTGGCGCGCTGCTCTAGGAACACGATCTTCCATTTGTTGTAGCGAAGCGCCGCCAAATCTCCGTCATCGGTAAAGTAAAAGATCTCATCTCGACGCCCTTCCGCCTCTTCACCCGTCAAGTGTGGCAAGAAATTGTAACCATCTAAGTGAACCTTAAAGCTCTCACCGCCGACATCCATACCTTTAAGTAGTTTCTCTTTTACACCATCATCACCAGCAGCGGCTAGGAATGTTGGCATCCAGTCCATATGGTGCATGATCTCGTTAGAGACGGTTCCTGGCTGGATTTTGCCTGGCCAACGCACCATAGCTGGTACGCGATATGCCCCCTCCCAGTTGGTGTTCTTCTCACCTCTGAATGGAGTGGTACCCGCATCAGGCCAAGTGTTCATGTGTGGGCCGTTATCGGTTGAATAGAAGACAATTGTGTTGTCTTTAATACCAAGGTCGTCGACTGCTTTCAGCAGTTGCCCTACATGGCCATCATGCTCCACCATACCATCGGCATAATTACTGATGCCTGTTGAGCCCTGCAGCTCAGGTTTCACATGGGTTCTGAAGTGCATTCGAGTAGCGTTCCACCACACAAAGAAAGGCTTCTTCGCTTTTACTGATTTTTCCATAAACTGAATGGCCGCTTCTAGGGTCTCTTCATCAACGGTTTCCATGCGTTTACGAGTCAGCGGCCCGGTATCTTCAATCTTTCCGTCAGCATAGGACTTAATCACCCCACGCGGTCCGAATTTTTTACGGAATTCTGGGTCTTTCGGATAATCGATATTCTCAGGCTCTTCTTCAGCATTTAGGTGATAAAGGTTACCGAAGAACTCATCAAAGCCATGTGCGGTAGGTAGGTGTTCATCTTTGTCACCTAGGTGGTTCTTACCAAATTGTCCGGTTGCATAGCCGTGGGGTTTTAGAAGCTCCGCAATAGTCACATCTTCAGCCTGCAAACCCAAGTCTGCGCCCGGAAGGCCCACCTTACTCAAACCAGTTCGCAATACACTCTGACCGGTAATAAAGGTTGAACGACCCGCCGTGCATGATTGTTCTCCGTAATAGTCGGTGAACATCATGCCCTCTTTAGCGATACGGTCGATATTCGGGGTCTTGTAGCCCATCAAGCCAAAGGTGTAAGCACTGATATTGGATTGCCCGATGTCATCCCCCCATATAACCAAAATATTCGGTTTTTCTGCTGCAACGCTAGTACCTGCTGCCCCGAGAAGAACCGAAGCTATTATCGCTAAGCGACGTTTAGCTCCTTTAAACGCAGTCATAGTAACTCCTTGTTTGTTTTATATAACTAGCCAACCAAGATATAGACTAGAAACGCTTGATTGGCGAATAGTTAACCAATCGCCAACGCCCCTTTCTCCTTACGCTTTGATTGCCAATCTAGTTCACAATTTTGGCGCTACCGTCCATAGGCGTCATATTTTTACTTCATAACTATCAATCACTTACGATTTAGATAACTTTTAGTTATAGGTGGTATAAAGCGACTTTGTCGGGGTGCAGTATTTACACTGCTGGCCATCAATATGAGTCGAGCGCCATATGGACGTAACAATGAACTTGTTATTTGCTAGGGATATCAAAAGCGCTCCTCTCGTTTTGTTTTCAAATCCTAAAACGAAATTGATGGAGTCTTTTGACAATGCAAATCAGTAAGATCGCAATGACAGCAGGTATGCTAGCCGCATCTGCTTCTGCTGTAGCGGCTGATAAGCCAAACATCCTAGCCATTTTTGGTGATGACATCGGCATCTGGAACGTTGGTGCTTACAACCAAGGCATGATGGGCTACGACACGCCAAACATCGACCGTATCGCAAACGAAGGTGCGCTATTCACCGACCACTACGGCCAACAATCTTGTACTGCAGGCCGTGCAGCCTTTATCACAGGTCAAGAACCGTTCCGTACGGGTCTTCTAACCATCGGTATGCCAGGTTCTACCCACGGTATCCCTGACTGGGCGCCTACCCTAGCTGACCTTCTTAAAGAACAGGGCTATATGACAGCTCAGTTCGGTAAGAACCACCTAGGTGACCAAGACCAACACCTTCCAACCAAGCACGGCTTCGACGAGTTCTTCGGTAACCTTTATCACCTTAACGCTGAAGAAGAACCAGAGACTTACTACTATCCAAAAGACCCTGAGTTCCGCAAGAACTACGGCCCTCGTGGTGTAATTAAGTCTTACGCTGACGGTCGTATCGAAGATACAGGTCCTATGACGCGTAAGCGCATGGAAACTGCTGATGAAGAGTTCCTAGAATCATCTCTAGCCTTCATGGAAAAAGCAGTTAAAGCTGACAAGCCTTTCTTCATCTGGCACAACACCACACGTATGCACGTTTGGACTCGTCTGCAAGAGAAGTACAAAGGTAAGTCTGGCATCAGCATCTATGCAGATGGCATGCTAGAGCACGATGACCACGTAGGTATCCTGCTAGACAAACTAGATGACCTAGGTGTTGCTGACAACACTATCGTTATCTACTCAACCGATAACGGTGCAGAGACAGTATCTTGGCCTGACGGCGGTGCAACTCCGTTCCACGGTGAGAAAGGTACCACTTGGGAAGGCGGTATGCGTGTTCCTCAGCTAGTTCGCTGGCCTGGCGTTATCGAACCAGGTTCTCGCTACAACGACATGATGGCGCACCAAGACTGGCTACCAACGCTAATGGCAGCAGCTGGCGTTCCTGATGTAAAAGAGAAGCTTGCAAAGGGCTACGAAGCTAACGGTAAAGAGTGGCGTGTACACATCGATGGCTACAACTTCAAGCCTTACTTCGAAGGTAAAGAAGACCACGGCCCTCGTGACTCACTGCTTTATTTCTCTGCAAACGGCGAGCTAAACGCAATCCGTTGGGAGGATTGGAAACTGCACTTCGCTACCCTAGAAGGTAACATCACTGACGCAGTTCGCTTCCAGTCTAACTGGCCGAAGATCATTCACCTACGTGCTGACCCATTCGAAAAAGCACCACACGAATCTGGCATGTACCTACGTTGGATGGCAGACAACATGTGGCTATTCGTTCCAGTACAGGACGAGCTAGGCAAGTTCTTCGCAACCCTAGACAAGTTCCCACGTCAAAACAGCCAGGTGCTAAACCCAGCAACCATCACTCAAACTTCTTTGGGTGTTAAGGCGAAACTTGACCAGATCGACGAGCTGAAGAAGCAAGTTGCATCAATGCAGAAGTAATCGACTTCTGACTCTTAAAAATGCTCGACCACTATTTGACAATGGGGTCGAGCATTTTTGTTTCTGGATTATTATAAGCTTAAAAAAGTTTTCCTCGCCTTACATTGTGAGACACTTTTTGTCTCTTCGATTCTTAGAATGCTTTTCAGAGGGCGGACGGGCAAGATTCATTTTGTTGGCATAAACTGACAACTTTTAATCTGGCATCTTTGCTATGGTTCACTTCTTCAACGGTTCTCATGATTTTAGAGAGTGTTTGTTTGCATAAGGTAGGCGTGACTGTGTCAGAAAGTTCAAGTTTATATGTGGTGGTTCTAACCGATAAAGCGGGTATTGAGTTCGTTAGGTTTGGCACAACGCTGAACTTTGAACTCAGAAAAGAGCAGCACCTGCGTGGCCTAAAAACGGGCTTCTTCTACTCTAATGGTCAGAAACAGGATTATCGCTTCTTTCATGATACGCGACTGCTAGGTCGTATCTCTCGACGTGAGAAGAATGCTCTTCTGGCGAAAACAGCTATTCGAAACCGCTTAGTAAGAAAGGCCCGCAATGGCGAGCTCAGAATCTCGGTCAAAGAACTGTATGTAGGCTCTGCTGAGACGGTAGCCCTTATTGAGCGTGTGCTGATTCATGCCTTTATCTACACCTCTCGTATCCTAAACCACTACAAAGACAGAGGTGGTGAAGTAGCAGGTGTGGAATACCGATACCCAAGTAATTATCTAGTAAAGAGTGAAGTACGAGAGACCGTGCTTGAGCTTCTTAAGAATTTTGATTCCTCGGTTGAGGTGGATAATCGCGCCCTAGAAATGGTGGACTCTTGGTATATCAAGGGCGACACCCAAGCCTCTTGTAGTAAAGAGGTTCGCAAAAAGCTGGCGACTGAGAATGCGCGCAAAACCCGCACCGCTAACCTGTTTGGGCTTTTAAAAACGGCTATTGCAAGCGGAAAAAGCCAAGGCTCGCTTTCCAACGTTATGATAGAAAACCGAGCTAATCAGCTAGAACATAAATCTGTTCAGAAGCTTGAAGAGGTTTCTTATCCAGAGGCGTTGGAGCTTAAGGCACAGATCACCTCGATGGAGTCTAAGATGGCATACTACAGAGACATCGCGGTCATGAACCACCAGGACTACTGCGATCTCGGTGGAGATGCCATGCTACTGTCCCTGCAGGAAAGCGCCAATGACCCAGACCTATTACAGGACATGAAGCAACGTAAAGAGCTTAGAGACAATAATCTAGAAAAGATCCAATCCCTGGCTAGCACGGTTCGCGAGCACCGCCAGAGACTCAATGGTTCTAAATATCAGCAACTCTAAACCGACTAATTATTGACCGTGGCGCAAATTGATAAAACATTAGTTCAGTTGTTTGGTATCTTTCGTGTCACAGAACAAGGCCACACTTCAGCATAGATAACCGTATAAAAGGTTACGCCTTTAGTGTCGGCAATCAGCGCTTTTATTCCGGTTAAATAAAAGTCCCCCTGTTGAACTTGTTCCAGACAAACAAACAAAAATAACAACGTCAAACTTTGGTTTATAACTAAAAATGGCTTAAAACTATCAGGCTCAGCGAAATGCTGAGCCTTTTTTTACGCTTTTACAATGCGCGCTTTGGTATCATAAAACACAGTGGAACCGCCTACCTTATCCATAAGCCCCATATTCGGCACATCTGGGTCGGTGCGCATAATCGGGTTTAGATTAAATCCGGCCTTGCGCTGCTTACTTCCCTTAATCAGCTTTCCATCCACTTCATAATCTGAAGCGCCATAGCCGTTGTGACCAAAGCCAACGATAAAGCTAATTGCGTCCGGTGCTATGCCCTCACGCAGTTTCACCTCCGCTTTACGCTTACCATTTACGCTCTCGATCCACACCATGTCACCGGTTTTCAGCCCTTTAGCCTCGCCAGTTTGTTTGTTGATCTCGGCAAAGTTAGTCGGCGTGATTTGGCGGATAGAGTTCGCAGACGACAGGCGTGAGTGACTCTGCAGAGCCGATTTTCGAGTCAATATGGTCATGTCAAACCCTGTATCTAGATCTGATAATGGCTTGTCTAACGCTGTCACAGATTCGGCGTTTAGCGCCTGTCCCTTGAATCGCTTGCCCGTCATACTATCGACAGTGGTAGCCACCTTTTCTGAGTACATGGAAATGCACTTATCGAACTGATGCGTCAGTTGCTTGCCGTTGCGACGATTATTCACAGACTCAAACAAACCGCCTCGACTGATAGCAAACAGTACATCCAACCACTCATTCGCTTTAAGCGTATCTTTGTGCTCTTGGTAGAAGCTATCTAAACCGGTAATTCTCAGTTCTTCATCGGTGATCTCTGGAATCTGACCAAAGTTGTGAGCAAGGTTAGCCACACCCTTGATGTAGTAATCAGACATAGTATTTAGCGGCCATAGCTTGCCGTAGCCATCAGGAATGGCGTCCTCACCAAAGCCAGGCATACCCAATTCAATCGCCACATCAATCAAGAACTGCTCATAGCTCATGTGGAAGCCTTTCTCGGTTTTGTCCGTCATCGGCTCAACTACAGGAGTGCGCACTGCCGTGCCTTTAACCAGTGTTGCCTCCATCATTGGATGGTGCACATACTGCTCAAGGTACATGAGATCTGGGATGATGTAGTCTGCATAAGCTGAACTGTCACCCACCACGATATCCGATGCGATCAACAAAGGCACTTCTTTAGGGTCAGAGATCTTGGCAATGATCTCATCTCGGCCCGTACTTGGCGTCGAATACAGAGGTGTGCACATATGCCAAAGCAAGATGTCTGCTTTATAAGGGTAGCCATCGATAATAGACGGAATAATCTCACTAAACACATCCTTGGTGATTGGGAACCAAGGGCGCTGAGCCGGATATGGGTTCTCACCATTGGCCAATTTGCGCTTATATTCGCTAGAGTCTTCGTAAGCCATCTGCTCACGGGTAATGTGCAGCCCTTGAGGTTTCGCTTTCAGTCCAGGAATGGTTTTCAGGTCATAGGCGCCGCCATTGTAATCGACACCGCCACCACCAACGGACAGACCGCCAGTCCAGTTCATGTTGCCCATTACAACGTTGATCTGATTGATCAAAAAGCCGGTGTAATAACCGTTCGGATGCTGAGCAATGCCACGATAAAACTCCACCGCTGACTTACGTCCTGCCTTGGCGATGCCCTTAGCTAGCCACTCGAGTTTCTCGAACTCTACGCCCGACTGATTACTATACTCTGCCATGCTTTGGCTAAATACAGAGTCACAAAGCAGGGAGAAAGAAGTGACTAGAGGCTTGCCGTTTAGCTCACCTTTGAACTCAATATCTGCCTCATCTAGGGTATCAAATGGCACGATATTGCCGTTCTTATCCGCCACTAGATATTTGCCGTTCTGACGAGCAAACTTGCCGCTTTCCAGATCAATCAAATAAGAAGAGTTGGTATAAGAAAGTTCACCAAAGCGTTTGGCAGACTCTAGGCTTGGACGACTCAGGTAACTGCGGTTGAAGCCATCGCTTTCAATAAGGGTACGTAAGATAGCCGCAGCAATGGCACCATCAGAGCCTATCTTAGGGCAAATCCAATGAGTGTTAGGTGAGGTCTGCACTGTGCGTGGAAGCACTGGGTCAACCACAGTGATCTGTGCTCCTTTGACTCGCGCTTCTGCACTGTATTTGCCCATGGTCTGCATTGGGAAGTTAGCTTCACCTGGTGCTGTCCCGAAGAACACCATGAACTCAGACTCGGTAATATCAGCCTTGGCATTGTGCTTGCCCGCATAAACCTCACCTGTTGCGATGTGGTGGGACAACTCACAGATATTGGTATGCTCGTAGTTATTCACGGTACCGAACGAGTTACAAAAGCGCGACTGGAAGTCTTTACGACTCTTAACGATGCGCCCTGCTTGTAGCACAAACTTATTAGTCTCAAAGCCATACTCAGGATTTTGCTTGTCGATCAAGGTATCGCGCTTTTGGTAGAGTTGTTTGAAACCCTTCACGTTCAAGTTTTGGCTGTCAGCATCTGAGGTATCGGCGAATATCTTGCCGCCATTAACCGTCTCTGAAATCAACTTCTCCCAAGAGATGGTCTTCCATTTACCTTCACCTCGCTTGCCCACTCGTTTTAGCGGTGCACTTAGACGGTATTCATCGTACAGGGTCTCGATACCCGCATTACCACGCGCGCACACGGTACCAACTGCAGCCGCAGTTGCACTAATTGGTGTCGAGATATCTGTGTAATCTATCTTGGTATTTGGGTGATAAGGGTTACCAACGATACGTTCTATCTTACCGCTGTTGTTGTTTACTTTAACGCGCAGTCCGCACTCAGAGTGACACTGTAAGCAGGTGGTGTGCTTAATACAATAGCCCGGAGCAATCTGGTGTTTACCTACTTCATTCAAGCGCCATTCAACATTGTCCGAGTTGCCATAAGCCTGGTAGTTAACAGGCTCACCGTTTTTACTCATGGTAACGGCACGGGCGAAGATACCTGAATAGGCCGCACCACCAGTTGCAATACCAACACCGGCAGCACCTTTTAGAAATTTACGTCTATCCATGGGTTAATCCTCAATTTTTTGAATAAGAGCAGGAACAGCCAGTAGCAGAGCTGCAAACAAGCCGCCGGTTAACAACAGAGATGCGACCGTAAAGAAAAGCTCGTGTAGGTCTGGAGCAAACAGCGAGATGCCTCCCCCACTGCGACTCACGCCTTCTCCGGCTACGAGCAAGCAGTAGCGCACAAAGTAGGCTCCGACTGCAGACAATACAAAAGCAATCAAGGCCATAGCGCGTGAGCGACTGATCAACAGGATCGCCAACGCCAGTACGAAGCCGCCGAAGGCTGTCCACTCAATGCCAGCAAAATGCGTATCCAGAAGGGCTTTAGAGAGTTGAACCTCTGCGCCAGAGAAACGAATCGCCCACCAATTGGCTAAGAATAAAAACGCGATATTGGTAACCAGCAGTGTTCTAAGAATGTTGCTTCTGATAGTGCTTCCATCGTGAGACAGAACATTGAATAGTAGAGAGCCAACTGCCACCCCAGATAGAGAGGTCAAGACTACCGTTAGTGGAGAGTTCCATAGTGCCACGCCATGCTCATTCATCATCCAGATGCCCGAATAAGCGGGTAGGAAAAGGCCTAAAACCACGATCCCTGCTCGAAGTGGGTTGAATAGCTTCTCAGCAATCGGGTGAAATGGTGCGAATATGGTCAGTAATAACAGCCCCATAAACACAGGGATAGCCGGCACGCCGTATTTGATGATAGAGCCGTTCCAGTTTTCCCATCCGGCGATAAATCCATAGATCAAGCGACCTTGTTGCTGTACCTCAGCCAGTACGTTGAAGGTTGCGCATAAGGCCAAAGCCACTGCGACTAGCTGCGGCAAATAGGCTTTGCTCGGTTTTTCGGTACATAACGCCCAAGCTACGCCTAAGCCACCGGCCATACCTGCGAGCAAGGAGTAGTTAACGAACAGCAAACCAAAAGGCATCTGGTTCGATACGTTGATAATATTAATCATTGCTCGCCCCCTTGAAGGTCAACTCAACATCATCCATGTTGCGCTCAAGATCTAATAGCCAGGTGTTAGGCTCTATCTCACCATTAGCAATCTCAGGATGATTTAGACCGATATAGAAAACGTTCGGCTTCGTGCCTGCGCTTGGTTTAAGAACCGATACATCGTTCTCTGCAATAAGCTTGCTCGCTGGGCTTTGAGGATCGTTCAAGTCGCCAAAAATTCGGGCACCACCGACACAGGTCTCGGCACAGGCTGGAAGTAGCCCCTCTTCTAATCGATGAGCGCAGAAGGTGCACTTGTCTGCAATCTTGGTCTCAGAGTTGATAAAGCGAGCGCCGTAAGGGCAGGCTGTTACACACGAACCACAACCCCAACATTTATCGGAATCGACCAGAACTAGGCCATCTTCTCGCTTATAGGTCGCTCCAGTTGGACAAACAGGAACACAACTTGGCGTTTCACAATGGTTACACAATCGAGGTAAGAATGAACGGCGAGTGTCCGGATAGCTCTTCACCTCGATATCGCTAACCCAGGTTCTAAACTGACCAACGGGCGCATTGTTCTCGAATTTGCACGCCACGGTGCATGCCTGACAGCCAACACAACGTCGTAGATCAATGACCATACCCCATCGTTTGCCTGAGCCAGACTGCTGTTTTAGTGAGTTTTTCGGCTGTGATGCCATTGCTGATGTGGCAACGGTAGCCGCTGCCGTGGCTATAGCTCCGGTGAGGAGTTGTCGCCGAGATATCTGTTTATCCGCCATTAAGTTACCTTGAAACACTGAAGTTACTCTCTGAAACTTAACGGCAATAAAACTGCAATAAATTGATCTGAACAGGCATATCGTCAATCGACGATGAAAAATAAGATTGCTTTAAAAGTAACCTAGAAGCATATGAAACAACTTTAAATCATTGTCTTGATTAGGGTTTTAACCATTTTGATTACAAGGCAAAATAGGCTCGTCATTTCTAATTGGAGCTAGAGTATGCTCAAAGGTACTCATCACGTTGCAATCATCTGTAGCGACTATAAGATCTCAAAACGCTTTTACACTGAAGTGTTAGGACTGGAGATCCTTGCGGAGAATTATCGAGCCGAGCGCGACTCTTACAAGCTCGATCTTGCGCTTCCCGACGGCACACAAATAGAGCTGTTTTCTTTCCCAAATCCACCCGCAAGACCCAGCAGACCGGAGGCGCAGGGATTGAGACATTTGGCTTTTCAAGTAGAAGATTTGGATGCTGCGATAGACAGGTTGACTGGCTTTCACATTGAAGTAGAGCCGGTGCGAGTGGACGAATTCACTGGCAAACGCTTTACCTTTTTCCAAGACCCAGACCAGTTGCCACTGGAGCTGTACGAGGTTTAATAAGGGAGAGTATCTGGGTCGACATCGATAAAGTGCGGCTCGATCACATTAGGAAAACGCACTGCCTTAATGTGACTATCACCATTTATCAGAGCCTTGCACACACGATGCATGCCATCCATTACTCTGCCTTCGCTGCACAATAAAATGGGATAGCTGAGGTCGGTTTGCTGAATCAACTTGGCATGCTCTGCTACATTGCGACAGGTAGGCTTGGCACCGCCTAAGTCATACCAGAAGGCCTCATCGAGCTCTTTAATGCTTTCTAGTGGAACGGACATGACCTCGAATTCACGGGCTAACTCTATCAGCTTGATGACATCCCAAATGAGCAGTTGCCCCTGCTGTGAACGTCTGAAATGGTATTGCTGTCTCATGGTTTGTAACGCAACTTCCGTTTGATTTGACCTATGCTGAAGCCAATCATAAACAATCCAAGCAAGATTGGTACACCCCAAAGTAGTGTGTTTTGCATGCTGAGCTTAGGTTTGTAGAGCACATGCTCGCCATAGCGCTCGACCATAAACGCCTTAACCTCAGCGTCACTCTTGCCCGCTTTCACCAACTCAAATACTCGCAGTCGAATATCCTTTGCTACTTCCGAATTAGACTCGATAAGGTTCTGATTCTGGCACATAGGGCAGCGCAAGGTTTTGGCCAGATTAATTGCCTGTTTTTGCTGCGCAATGGAATCAAATTCAAACAGTTCCACCGGATGCACTTTGTAGCTTTCAGCCAAACTGAAGCTAGAAACTAGAAGCAGTACAACAAGGGTTAACAGGGATTTCATTGAGAAAGACTTTCCTTAAAGCGAGGTAGTGGAATAAGTCTACCTAGCCGTATACAAATAAGCCCGATACCGGCAAACACCATCAACAGCGCACCCACGCCAATCCAGCGAACAAAGGCCTTAAATTGTACTCGAACCGCGTAGTTTTGAGTGTCGAGCTTTTCTCCAAGTGTGATGTAGATATCACCGTCCCAAAAGCAGGTCATCGACGGCTCGGTCATATTCATCACTCGCACCGGATAGTGTCTCTTCTCAGGCTTTGCGAGATAGCTTTTTGAGCCACTGATGATCTCAATCTGCCCCTGCTCTGCGGTAAAACTTGGTGCGATATAGAGCTCAGTATCTAGATAACGTAACTGAAACTCACCAAATTGAGTGCCAAGTTCAGGGCCAAGGCGCACGTTTTTTTCATAGGAATAGAAGCTGTTCATACTGGCGCCAATACACGCCAAAGCTACCCCAATATGAGCAAGGCTTACGCAGAGCTTTTTGGCAGAGACACCACCTCGAATAAGAGCCCATATATGACCAATAATCACCCATAGCCCGAGACTCAAAGTTGCAAACGCCCACCATGACCACTCAGCTCCTACCTCTTTATTGGAATGGGTATAGAGATTGAGTAAAGAAATGGAGAGCACTAAGCTGCAGAACAGAGCTAGCTTGCACTCCAGCCAGTTCGGTTTCCCTTGTTGTCCTTGCCACTTAACAAACGGCATCACACCCAAGAGCGCTAAACTAAGCAGCGCTAAAGGCGCAAACAACAGATTAAAGTACGGCGCCCCCACAGAGATATTACCTAGGCCAAGCAACTGATAAACCATGGGATAGAAGGTGCCAAATACCACCACTAAGGTTGCCACGACTAGGACATTCACCCCTACTAGCACTAGGCTATTTTTGCTCTCAAGTTGCTTGATATCCTCTGATTGTATCTCTCTAGATTTCACTACCAGTAAGGTATAGGAAGCGATAAAAATAAGACTTAGCATCGCCAGCAGTGTCAGTCCTTTGCTTGGGTCTACCGCAAACGCGTGTACTGAAGTCAGCACTCCAGAGCGAACAGTAAAGGTCCCGAGAATACTCAAGCAGAAGGTGACTATTGCAAGGGACAAACTCCAGAACAGCATCTGTTTTTGAGTGCGGCTAAGAACAAGAGCGTGCAACAGCGCTGTAGCTGTTAACCAAGGCATCAGCGAGGCATTTTCTACGGGATCCCAGAACCACCAACCTCCCCACCCGAGCTCGTAATACGCCCACCAACTGCCCACTGCAATGCCTAGGGTTAAGAACACCCACGCCAGCATGGTATGCCTGCTAATACGTTTAAACGCTTGTGCTGAATAGTCTCTACATACTAGCGAAGCCACTGCCAGCGCTAGGACAGAAGCGAAACCAACATAACCCACATACAGAAGTGGCGGATGGATAATAAGACCGATATCCTGAAGCATAGGGTTGAGGTCACGCCCTTCTAAAGGCACTAGGGTATTGAGTTCAAATGGATTGGAAGCCAATAAAGTAAACCAGCTAAAGATGGCAATCACCGCCATCATTACTGTGGTCGCGACAGGTGTGGTATTTACTCGCCTTACACTTATCAAGGTTCCCCACAGCGATAACACCCAGACCCAGAACAGCATAGAGCCTTGATGCCCACCCCAGGTTGCTGCCAGCTTAAAGCCCATCGCGAGCGAGCTATTTGAGTTGTCAGAGACATAGCTCAAACTAAAGTCATCGATGGCAAAGGCGTACATTAAAACGCCCACCGCTGAGCTTGCTATAACCAGAACCAGAGGCGCACCACCGATGAGTAGCCTTGAGGCTAATCTAGATTGAGAAATTGAGCCCTTAATGCCTATCAATATAAGTAGGGAGCTCAGTACGGCTACCGCTGTTAAGAGCCATAAGCCGCTGTTTGCTAACAACAAATGAAATCCTTAATTTTTACTATATCCAAATCACCTCGTGATCTCTTAAAAGATAACTGACCTGTGCTGTAGAAAGTTTCTGCGGCATGGATGCCGCAGTAAAGCCATCAAGGATGATTTAACGGCGTCTTTCGGAAGTACAGGTTAGTTAAACCACAAAGAAATTTGGATATATCACCAAGCCCATACTGAGCTTGGTGATAACGTTTAGATAAGCGTCATCTGTCCTGCGTACAGAACAAAGGTACGTAACATCAATACGCCTATCAGGCTAAGGCTAGTCACTACCAACACAAAACCGTGGCTGTGTTTGGTCTTGGCTGGAGAGAAGTAGTTCATGGCAAGTGGCAACAACATGCCCAAACCAATTACACCAAACCAAAACCAGTTGGACCAGAAACCGCCACCGATCGCATTCCATGCCGCCGCTTCATGCTGACCACCTGCGAAGATAAGGCCAGTGAAAAAAGTCACTAGAACGAACAACTCAAACATCACTACAGGGCGCTCAAAGCCGTGAATCCACGCGACACTCGAGCTGTGTACGTCCTCTTTAAACACTAAGATGCCGAACATCAAACAGGCCGCGGCACCAGACGAGAGGCTGGAGAACAAGAACAGGATTGGAAGCACTGGGTTGTTTAGCATTGGGTAGGTTTTCAATGCAGATAGTAGGAAGCCCGTATAGGCTGCTAGCGCAATGGCCAAAAAGCCAAGGAACAGCTCGATACCATTCTCATAGCGTTTGAACCACTGCAGTAGACCATCCACAAAGCTCAACTTACCACCAAGGAAGCCAACTATAACCTCACGGAAGATGATACCGATCCAGACAAACAGCACCGCCATATACACCTGGAATAGGATCACACCCATGGACATCACTGAGGTCGGATTGTAGTAGATCATGATCTTCCAGAAATCTAACGGCTTGGTTAGATGGAAGATCAGGATCAACAGGCCCACTATGATGCCAAACGGTGCCAGCCAAGCGATCGCCTTCATGATGCCATTTTGTGAAGCATCACCTTCAATGACCTTGCGCTTCAGATACAACCCGACAATAACCGCACCCGCAGACATACCCGCTAGAAACAGGTAGATGGCGATGATCCAGTCCCAGACCAGAGAATCAAAATGAAATGCGCTACTCATTACACCTCTCCTTTCGCGAATGGAACTTTGTACAACTTAGGTTTAGTGCCTAGCGTTACCTTGTCACGGTAGACAGGACTAGATGCTATGGCCTTGGAGACATCGCTGCTTGGGTCATTGAGGTCGCCAAAGATAAGCGCCGTAGTTGGACAACTTTCAACACAAGCAGGTTGTTTACCTTCAGCGAGGTTGGTGTCGCGACAGAAGTTACATTTGTCAGCCGACTTGTTTTCAGGATGGAAGAAACGAACCTGATAAGGACAAGCCGCCAAACAGTAGCCACAACCTACACATTTATCATGATGCACGTCGACGATGCCGGTTGTTTCGTCTTTGTAAGCTGCGCCGGTTGGGCACACATACACACAAGGTGGATTTTCACAGTGCTGACAAGAAGTGCGAGTGAATCGATACTCCACATCTGGGAACTCACCAACAGGTTCAGAGCGCTCAATCTCAAGGCGAGATACGCCCTCTGGCACCTTGTTTACTTCCCGGCATGCCTCGGTACACGCGGTACAGCCAATACAGGCATTCTCATCGTGTAGCATACCTAGCTTGACGCTAGTTTCTGCCTCTGTGGTGGCAAATGATTTCTTGCTGGAAACCACGCTTGCCACCCCAGTGCCTGTGGTAAACATCACAGCTCCCGCGCCAGCAAGGAAGTTTCGTCTAGAACAACTCATATCCCTACTCCTTCTCTTCGCGGGTCTGATTAAAATCAGAGTGACAATCTACGCACATATTCACCAACTGCTTGCGCTCATAGGAGAGCACCTTGGCGTCGGTGGCGTGCAGTGTGTGACAGTTTGAGCAGGTTAGATTTTTGGCGTGCACATCGTGCGTCCAACTCGCCTCTCTTAGATTCTCTGAGCTATGACAATCCATACAGGTATTATTGGCCTGTAGAATGGCATCGGTTGAAAGGTGTGTCTTGCCCGTACCCGCTTGGGATTGAGCATCAGAGAACTTAGTGACTGTGGAAGCCCCATCGCGGTGATCGGGACCTATATTGCCGTGACAATCAGTACAGTTGGCCTCTTTGCCTAGTTTTTGCATAACGCCCTCACCGTGAGATCCGGCTAAGGTTTGCTTAGAGTCCTTGTGGCACTGAATACATTTATAGTCTTTGTCACGAATGTATTCGACTTTATGACGGTCAGATGTTGAATCACTTTGGACACCATCATCGGCCATAACATTATTTGAGAAACCAAGTAAACAGGATGCAAATAGCAGACTAAGCATCATGGACTTGATCAATATAATATTGCCCATTGTATCCTTTCCTTAAAACCAAAATATTCCACGCGGAATTTTGATTAGAAACTAAAACCCCTTGAATTCCTTGCACCGAACTCAAGTGAAATTAATTCTTATTTAGGATAAGCCACAACGCTTTTACCTTATAAAGTCTACGCCTAAACCCCTGATACAGATAATAAAACCCGTCTATTTTGCGAGCAAAATCACTGCCTAAATATGGATTTAAATAAGTGTGATAAAGGTCTCTGATAGAAATTGATGTATATCAAATGAAACTAAATATGAAAAATAATTTTTAATATTTGCAGTAAAATTAATATATCCGAGACATTATTTTGGATACTCAGAACCTATTTATATATAGGTTTTACTCCAATTCTTTTTTAGGAATCGTGACCACAACGCCGTTCATAAAATTAAGAATATGGAGACAAACTCGTCATGAAACAGTGGAAGCTTGGGTGGATAGCACCGTTAGCGCTTTTCGGTGCCTTGAGCGGCAACGCCTTTGCCGAATCGTATAGCCAGGAGATTGTTGACCCTCGCAATGAGGCGTACGAACAAGTACATCCTGATCAATTTCATAGCTGGAAAGCCACCAGCGAAAGCGAACAAATCGACGATGCTCTAGCAGGAGATCCAAACATGGTGATCCTATGGGCAGGCTATGGCTTTGCTAAAGACTACAACAAGGCTCGTGGCCACTACTATGCCATCGAGGATCTACGCAATACCCTACGTACCGGTGGTCCAACGGACGCAGAATCTGGTCCTATGCCTATGGCGTGCTGGAGCTGTAAAAGCCCTGACGTAGCGCGTCTTATCGATGAGCGCGGCGAGGACGGTTACTTTGAAGGTAAATGGGCACGTCTTGGCGGGGAAGTGGTTAATGCCATAGGTTGTGCCGACTGTCACGACACCAAGAGCGATGGCTTCAAGAAGGGCGAACCTGCTCTTAAGATCACCCGTCCTTATGTAGACCGTGCCATGACTGCCATTGGTATGCCGTTTGAGGAGCAGTCTCGTCTTGATCAGCAAGCCTCGGTATGTGGTCAGTGCCACGTTGAATACTACTTCGTAAAAGAGGCGAAGAACGCGGTTAAGTTCCCATGGGATATGGGCACCAATGTGGATGAGATGGAGCAATATTATGACGCTCTAGGCTTCGCAGACTGGACCCACGGCGTATCTAAAGCCCCAATGCTAAAAGCTCAGCACCCTGAGTATGAAACATGGCGTGACGGCATCCACGGCAAGAATGGCGTGGTCTGTGCAGACTGCCACATGCCTAAAGTAGAGCGCGAAGATGGCACCGTTTACACCGACCATAAGATTGGCAACCCATTCGATCGCTTCGAAGACACCTGTGCTCAGTGCCACACCCAAAGCAAAGACCAGCTTCACAGCATAGTGGCTACTCGTAAAGGTCAGGTTCTGAACATGAAGCTAACCGCTGAGAAGCAGATCGTTGCCGCTCACTTTGAAGCAAAAGCGGCATGGGATGCTGGTGCTACTGAAGACGAAATGAAAGATATCCTACAAGATATCCGTCACGCTCAATGGCGCTGGGACTATGCAATCGCATCACACGGCGTACATATGCACGCCCCTGAGGTTGCTCTTGAAGTGCTAGGTACTTCGGTTGACCGTGCAGCAGATGCTCGTGCGAAACTGATTCGTCTTCTAGCAACCAAAGGCATCACTGATGAGGTTCAGATCCCAGATATCTCTACTAAAGAAAAAGCACAAGCAGCTCTTGGTATGGATATGGACGGCATGAACGCTGAGAAAGAACACTTCTTGAAGACAGTAGTGCCGAAGTGGGATGAGGAGGCTGAGAAGCGTGAGGCGACTTATTAGGTAGTGAAGTAAATACGGTGGAAGATCCCGGATATTTGCTAGACGCAAATTCCGGGATGACGAATTGAAAGTGAGGTTGCCTTTAATTCGTGAAGAACACCACTGTACTAATTAATCGTCATCCCGGAACGCCGTTAGGCGTATCCGGGATCTCCCCACCAACCCAAACTAAACCAAACATGCAGATACTATTCATCACCCTAACCCTAATCCTAATCGCGTTCTTCACCTTAAGAGTCGCGTTTAAACACCAGTCCCAGCCTAACCTAAAGGCAGGAAGCACTGTGGTGGGTATGATTCTGCTAACAACCCTAGTCTGGCTGTCTGTAAAACAGCCCACACCAGAATTTGAAACAGCACCAGAGCCTGTTTCCTACCCTGGGTTATTAAGCCAAACCCAAGACAAACTAAGAGATAATCCAAACGATTCAGAAGCCTGGTTTCAGCTAGGAAAGCTTTATATCCAAGACAACCAATTCCAATCTGCGCTCACCTGTTTTGACTACACCTTAAAACTCACCAAGGTGCCACACGCGGGCCACTATGCCGCCTTTGCCACCGCGCTCTACTATCAAAACAAGCAACGCATCACTCCACAAGTTCAGCACTATCTGGATCTAGCCCTTGAGAGCGACCCTTTCAACGAGACCGCACTGCAATTAATTGCTTCCGATTATTTCATTGAGGCTGACTATCAAAACGCCATCAATACCTGGACTAAGATACTCGACTCTCAGAACCTAGGCGTGGATAGAGCTAAGGTTATCAATAACATAAACCAAGCCAAGGCTATGCTGCCACGCTCATAGTCGCTGACTGATTCCTCTACACTACTTTCACTAAACCTTATCTTGCACCAATCATGTGCAAATCTGTGGTAGAAATCCCTATGGATTGGCTTATACTGCACGCCATTTCTATATCCCAGATTTATATAAGGTGAACGAAAGTGGAAGAAAAACTACAGCCCAAATACGGACTGGGCACAGCCGTTTCTTTGGTTGTTGGTATCGTAGTTGGTATCGGTATCTTCTTTAAGGCAGGTCCTGTCCTGCAAGCAACCGGCGGTAACGGCACGTATGCCATCATTGCTTGGGTAGCGGCAGCGCTACTAACCACAATAGCGGCTATCGTAATCTCTGAGATCGCCTCGATGGGCTCAAAAACCGGCGGCCTGATGTCATTCAGTGAAACCGCTTGGGGTGAACGCTTTGGCTTCTTTGTCGGCTGGGTACAAACGGTTCTGTATATCCCGCTTATCCTTTCTATCATTCTTTATTACTCAGCGGTATTTACCTGCGCATTCTTGCAGATTGAGCCTACCCTGCCAGCGCTTGCAGGCTTAAGTGCCCTTTACTTCGTAACCTTTGCAGCAGCGAACCTGCTGGCTGAGTCTCTAGGTGGATTACTACAGCGCGTTGCCACAGTTATCAAACTGATCCCACTACTAGGTATCGCTCTGTTTGGATTCTTCCATCAAGGCGAAACCGTTCAAGCAGGTCAGGCAGCAATGGAAGCAATCAGTGATGTGAGCTTTGCTACTGCAATCGCAGCAGCCATGATCCCTGTGCTATTTGCGTTCGATGGCTGGATTTTCGTAACCACTATCGCACACGAAATCAAGAACCCTCAGCGCAACCTACCTCTTGCTATGGTAGGTGGTCTTGCCATCATCGGCCTTGTGTACGTGATGTTCACTACGGGTCTTCTGTCAGTGGCGAGCGGTCATGCCTATGCGGCAGGTGAGATGGATGTGTCTGGCGTGGCCAACATCCTATTTGGTGAAGGCCTAGGCCGCACCCTAACCTTCTTTATCGTTATTTCTGCGCTTGGTGGTTTTAATGGTTTGATGCTGCTGGGTATGCGCATGCCATACTCGCTAGCGATGCGTCGTAACTTTGCAGGCTCAGAGGCGCTACTATCAGTTTCTCCTCGCACTAACCTTCCGGTTCGCTCGGGTCTCACTATGCTGGCACTGCTAGCTACCTACATGACTGTTGGCTTTATCCTAGCCGGTACTGGTGTTCACACAGGTATCTTCGACCTATACGGCGACCTACCAATCGCACTGATGTGGATCATCTACGCAGTACTATTCCTTGGTGTTTGGCGTCTGCGTAAGACTCAACCAGATGCGAAGCGTCTTATCCGCGTTCCTGCACTGCCGGTATTCGTACTGCTAGCTATCGCAGGTACAGGCTATGCATTGTATGGCTTTGTACCAGCAAACATTACCTCGTTCGCTCTATCTTGTGTAGTAGCCGCGCTTGGTCTGATTGTTTACGCTCGCTCTGAGGCGCGCGACTAATCAGCTGATATCAGAGGGGCAAAGTATGGACTCAATCCAGCTTTGCTTCTCTTTTATGAACTCAATAAACAGCTTGGATTTCTGCGGTAGGTTTACCCTATCCTGATACACCATAAACAAGCTCTTATCTTGCTCTATCCAGTCGGGTAGCAATATCTTCAGATCCTGCATTTTTCGCTCTCGATAAAGAGAAGCGGGCAACAAGCTCACCCCATAGCCGCTTATGGTCATGGTGCGTGCCACAATAAAGTCGTCACATAGCATGGCTGGCTCAGAGTTAATCTCATACCTCTCTCCTGCTTTAGCAAACTGCCACGGCAAGATATAGCCCTCAATATGCGCTCGAATACAGGGCAATTCCAGAAGCTGGCTAGGATGATCCAACTCATCACTCACCGCATCTTTGTGTGCGGCCAACACATAAGTCACCTTGGACAACTTCATCGCAATCAAGCTGGAATCTACCAAAGGACCAAGGCGAAAAGCAAAGTCGATATTGTCTTCCGCTAGGTTTTGAAAGCGGTTCGAAGCTCTGAGGTCTAGTTTGATATTGGGATAGCGATTCAAAAACTCAGCCAATAAAGGAGCGAGCAAATCCTGACTCAAGGCGCGAGGCGCAGAGATGGTCAGCTTACCCATAGGGCTGCTCATCATGGTTTGGGCTTCATTGCTGAGCTCATACACGGTATCTGCTATCAAACGTGCTTTAGGCAGTACCTGCTCACCCAGTTCGGTCAATGAGAGTGAGCGCGTGCTTCTATTGAGAAGCTTGCCTCCGATCTCTTGCTCCAAGGATTGCACCTTACGGCTTACGGTTGTGGTTGGCAGATTCAGCTTTCGCGCCGCTTCTGCAAAGCTTTTGCACTCCACCACGGTAGCGAAGATAGGTAGTGCGGATATCTCTTTCATTGTCTATTTAAATTTATCCCATATTCGGGATAGTAAAGCCCAATTTAACCATCTAATCAAACTTATTGGGATGACCTAATATTTATCTCAAGCAATCAAGCAGACAAACAAACAGAGGTTCATCATGGATATCTTGGTACTAGGCGCAACAGGCAACACAGGCACAGCAGTAATCGAGCAATTAAAACAAACTGACGCTAAGTTTGGCGCTATGGTTCGAAACGCATCGGCAGCAGAGAAACTTGGCCTAACACAAAACCAAATACGTGTGGGCAACTTTGACGACAAGGCCTCTATGGTTGAGGCAATGAAAGGCATCAAGCGCATCTATGTTGCAATGCCAGCGCACCCAGATAACCGTCTATGGATAGAGAATGTACTTGAAGCGGTAAAAGAAGCAGGCGTTGAGCACATGGTTAAGCTTTCAGGCATGGGAGCTAAGAAAGATGCTGGCTCTGCCATCATCCGCACTCACGCGGAGACTGACGAGTTAGTGGAAGCATCAGGCGTAACCTATACCATTATTCAGCCTAACTCTTTCTTCCAAAACCTATACGGCAGCCTTGAAACCATCAATGGCATGGGTCAGTTCTTCTTGCCTCTAGCAGATGCAAAGCAGAGCGTAGTGGATATCCGTGATGTAGCAGCAGTTGTCGTTACTGCACTGACTCAAGACGGTCACGAGAATAAAATCTACCTACTTTCAGGCCCAGATTCTCTAACCTTTGCGGAGCAGGCTGAAATCATCAGTAAAGCAGCTGGCAAAAAAGTGGAATACGTTGCGGTTTCAGAGCAGCAAGCAGCCGAAGCGATGAAAGGTGCTGGCATGGGTGAATGGCTATCAGACAATCTTGCAGAAATCATGGCTTGGTTTGGTGAAGGTCACTACGCCTACACAACCGATACCGTTGAGAAAGTAACAGGTAAGAAACCTCGCACTTTTGCAGACTTTGCCACTGAATTTGCTCACTCAGTACAATAACCGAGCTTTGGTCCTTAGAAACGGCGCTTTATGCGTCGTTTTTGTTTGTCTGCTGTTAAGCGATTGATAAGTGGATATGCAACTTTATACATTGAAAATCAGAAACTTAGATTGCAGTTAGATCTTTTCCTATTTGTGACGCAACCCATTAAACTCCGCGCTTAATTTTTACCAACATTTTTGAAAGGACGACTAATGTCAAAGCAACTAGCCAACCCAGCACCACTAGGTTTGATGGGTTTCGGTATGACTACCATTCTACTTAACATGCACAATGCAGGCTTCTTCCCACTAGATTCAATGATCCTTGCTATGGGTATCTTCTACGGTGGTATCGGCCAAGTTATCGTAGGCACCATGTGTTTCAAACGTGGTGACACCTTTGGTACAACTGCTTTCACCTCTTACGGTCTTTTTTGGCTAACTGTTGTTGGCCTAATCGCTATGCCTAAAATGGGCTTCCCGGCGAGCCCAGCACCATTCATGGGTTGGTTCTTCGCAATCTGGGGCGTGTTCACAGGCTTCCTATACATCGGTTCTCTGCGCTACCCAACCGCGAAGCAAATCGTATTCTCTTCACTAACCATCCTTTTCTTCCTGCTTGCAGCAAAAGAGTGGACTGGTAACGGCACTATCGGCTTTATCGCGGGTATCGAAGGTATCTTCTGTGGCGCTTCAGCTATCTACTTCGGTCTAGCTCAAGTGCTAAACGCTGAATACGGTCGCGTTGTACTTCCAGTAGGCGCACCAAAATTTGCAGCTAAGCCAGAAGTTGCTACTGCATAATAATTAGAAGCTCCACGTTCTGATTTAAAAAGCCCTGCTCACTGAGCAGGGCTTTTTGTTATGCGTTTCTTTTAAAGAAAGATACCAGAGATTTGGCTAGGGTCTGCTTACCCTCTTGGTAGGCATCAAAGACATCATCGTCTCTGCCTGCCGCAGCAAGTCCTCCGTAGACTATGGTGAGAAACAGTGTCGCTACGGCGGTCAACATAGCCACAAAGCCTAAGATCCTGTACTCGATAAGCACCAAGCAAAAACCGCAAAATCCAGCCGATATTAAGGCGCGTTTTGTGTTTCTTCTCATCTCAATCCCTCCCTCGTATCCATTGAATACCATTTTACTAGGATTGAAACGGTGAATGTTTGCTCTAAATCACTGTTAATACGTGAGAAATTATTCGTTACAAAATTGTAGCGAAGTCTTATTTTTTACTTTTCATTATTTAAAGTTGCATCCAGCAAGTTATTTTAATTGAGGGGGCTAAATAACCAAAAGGAAAGACAGATGATCACTTGCTACGTGCGCTATGTTATCGACCCAAAGAAGATTAAAGAGTTTGAGGTCTACGCCAAGATGTGGATTCCCTTAGTGGAAAAGTTTGGCGGTCAACACAACGGTTACTACCTGCCTTCTGAGGGTGCCAACAACATCGCCTTGTGCCTGTTTACCTTCCCTAGCCTTGCGGCTTACGAAGAGTACCGAACTACTTCGGTTAATGACCCAGAGTGCCAAGCAGCGTTTAAATATGCGGAAGATGTTGATTGTGTTATAAGCTATGAACGCAGTTTCTTTAGACCCGTTTTTGAATAATGCCCTATCAGCCGATATTTGAATTAACGCACAATCACACCCTTGAACTGCTTGCCCTCTATCGCAAGCAGTGGTGGTCGACGAGTCGCACCCTAGAACAAACTCAACTCTGCATTGAAAACTCAACCCTTTGTGTAGGCATAGTGAACGAAGAGCAACAGCTGATTGGCTTTGCTCGTGTTCTATCAGACAAGGTGTTTAAGGCGCTAATCTTCGATGTAATCGTAGATAGTGACTATCAAGGACAGGGGATCAGCACTCTTAATTTGGACTGCATCAAAACGCACCCAAGCCTTGCCAGAGTGCAGCACTTTGAACTCTACTGCTTACCCGATATGTTCGATTTCTACCGCAAACAGGGTTTTAGTGATGAAGTCTCCGGTGTAAAACTAATGCGCCTGACCAATCCTATTTTGGATAACAAATAATATCTTGAAAGACGGTCTTTTCTGAAAGCGCTTCATAGCCATGAGGCTGGTCTGCGAAGAATCGAACCGTCTCTCCCTTTTTGAACAGATGCCACTCGTTGTCGAAGAAAAGATTCAGCTCTCCCTCAAGTACGTGAATGTGCTCAATCACACCCACTGAGTGCGCCGTCGACATCTGTTGATGTCTATCGATAAGGCTTATCTCAAACATCTCCATACCTGTGTCCGCTTTATACGGGAACAAGGTTTTGACTTTCATCTTGGCGTCATCGGGAAAAACACTCTCACTGGATTGAAGCTCAGGTTGATGGGCAAAAAAGGCTGAAAACGAAATATCTAATCCACTGGAGATCTTCCACAGCGTTGCGATGGTGGGGCTTGATTCCTCACGCTCTATCTGGCCTAGCATGGCCTTCGAAACCCCAGTTAATTTTGAGGTGGCATCTAGGCTGAGCTTTCTTTCTTTACGGCACGCCTTTAGGTGACTGGCTATCTGAGTCTTAAAAACTGTATCTGTCATGGCTCTAATTTATTCTTGTGCGCTATAACGCACAGTGCTACATTCTATTTGTGCGCTTTAACGCACAACTTAGATAATACTACAGAAACAGGGATCAAACTATGAGTCAGAGAATCAATCTTGGGCACCTCTCTGCCGGCTTCACCTCAATCCTAATCGGCTATACCGCCGCGGTGATCATCATAGTACAGGCCGCCAACAATTTAGGTGCTACTGAAACTCAATTAGAAAGCTGGTTATTAGCCCTTGGCTTAGCCATGGGTATCTGCTCAATCGCTCTGTCTTGGTACTACAAGCTGCCAATTCTAGCTGCATGGTCAACGCCAGGCGCGGTGCTGATCGCAAGCGATGGACACGGTTATGGCCTTTCCGTTGCGGTGGGAGCATTTATCGTCTCTGGGTTTCTGCTAATGTTGACTGCATTTGTCAAACCCATCAGCCGAGCCCTAGCACAAATTCCTTCACAGCTGGGCACCGCCATGTTGGGCGCAATACTACTTCCATTTTGCATGGGCGCATTTGAGACCTTGCCAAGCAGCCCGTGGCTGTTCTTTATTATGCTGGTGACCTTTTTTGTGGCTAAGCAATTTGCATCAAAATACGCCATGGTCGTTCTTCTGGCGGTCGCCTTGGTCTGTGCCACATATATGGGCAGTTTCAATGGTGTAGATTTAAGCCTAAGACTGGCAAGCCCTGAATGGGTAACGCCAGAGTTTGATCTGCACGCCATCCTAAACCTTGCCCTTCCTCTGTATATCGTGACCATGCTTTCGCAAAACCTACCTGGCTTTGCCATGATGAAAAGCTTTGGCTATGAGCCGCCAGTAAAGGCAACCCTAGCCACTACGGGAACGGCTAATATTCTGTTCGCTCCAATCGGTGGATTTGCCATTAATCTGGCTGCTATTACCGCTGCTATCTGCATGAATGAAGAGGTAGATAAAGACACCTCTCAGCGCTACAAGGCGAGTATCTGGGCTGGGGTTTTCTATCTTATTGCGGGACTGTTTGCCACCTCAGTAGTGAGTCTTTTTTTGGCCTTTCCAAAAGAGCTTACTCATTTACTCGCCGGCTTTGCTCTGCTTGGCACCTTGATGATGTGTCTGCAGACCGCATTTGCTGAAGAAGGCTACCGAGAAGCAGCTCTACTTACCTTCTTAGTTACTTTATCTGGTGCAAATTTTTTAGGAATCAGCTCTACCCTTTGGGGACTGATGATAGGTATGGTATATCTAAAGCTGTTCACTCAGAAAAAGGTCAAGGATAACCATGAAAATCAGGCTGTTACATCCTAGCGAAACGGATATTCAGAAAGAACTCCTATTCACTGCCCTTTGGAAACCAGAAGACGAAACACCGCATACCAAAGCAGATTTGGAGTTGCCCCATATCAAGGAGTATTACCAAGATTGGGGCAAACAGGGGGATTTAGCTTTGGTAGCAGTGAATGGCGATGACGCGCCGATTGGACTGATCCAGATCCGCCACAAAACCTGTGTAACTGACGATCATGCCGAGCATCCTGAGTTAGCAATGGCGGTGCTTCCTGAACATCATGGTAAAGGTATTGCCAAGGCACTGTTCGATGAACTCTTCACTCGCATCGAAAACACCGAATCCGGTATCCGCCTCGGGGTTCACCCGAAAAACCAAAAGGCGATAGGCTTGTATGAGAGATTTGGATTCCGAGTGTACGATAGGCCAGATAAAGGCTACCCACAGATGGTTTGGTTAGCGGAAACGCTTTAGCATCTGCTTTGCCATCTGCTTCAAGAGACCCGAACGCAGCATATTTGCGCCCACTATCAGCCCAAGACCTATGTATTGATGCAGGCTGAAGCGCTCATCAAATAGGGTAAATTGCCAAACAGCGGTAAATACCAGATTGGTATAGATGAGCGGGGCCAACTGTGAGTTGGTCTCTGCTAATCGATACGCGCTGTTGCGAGCCAACTGTGTGCCGATAATAGCAAAGGTCATCACCATGACTATTAGCATCACGATATGGCTAGCAGTGAAGGTAAAGTTCAGATCTACAGCGCCTTGCTCATGGAACAGAGCTAGGATAGGCACTAGTATCACGCCCGCCAACAGAAAAGACCAACCGCTGCTTTCCATACCGCTCATGCTGCTTTTAGATGCCCTATGTAGACTCAGCTGAGAAACCGCATTGAACATGCCCGACATAAGGCCAATCAACAGCTCCGGTTTAAAGGTAAAGCCATCCGTATTACCCGCCAGAAATATCACACCCCAAAAGGTAAGACCAATTGCCCACAGAGTTGCTGACTGCAATTGAATCTTAAATAGGCAACGCTCAAACAGTGCGATGAATATTGGCCCTGTGCTGAATAACACCACGCTTTCCACCAGCGACAGCTTGCCCAAAGAGTAAAGGAAACAGAACTGACAGGCCGCCACTCCAACAGCGCGGATAATCAGCACGCGCCACATATCTCTCTCTGGAAGACATCGCTTTGCCAGCAGAATCAGAGACAGCATGATGATGGCAGGCAAGAAGAATCTGAGAAGTAACACACTACCCGTCGCCATTCGCAGTGTTAGAAATTTTGCAGTTAAGCCCGTAAGAGAGGTACAAAAAGTCGACATGAGCATAAATGCGGTGGCGCGTTGGTCAGTCTTTATCAAGTTACATACTCCTAAACCCGATGAATTTAGGCGCAGTATAGGTCTCAAAGAGCTTGAGAATAACTGAATAATGCTGAACTATACTGTTAGAAAAACTTACATATAGCATCCAATGAGAAAACAGGTTCCTCTAAAATCAATTTACGCTTTTGTTGCGGTTAGCGAGACAGGCAGCATGTCCGCGGCAGCAGAAAAGATCAATGTCAGTCACTCTGCCATAAGCCAGTCTATTAAAGCACTTGAGTCTCAGCTGGATACTGTACTATTCACTCGTATAGGACGACGTGTTGAACTCAACAAGGTGGGCAGAGAGTATTATCGAAAGGTAGCTCCAGCTCTTGAAATCATACTGGATGCTAATCAAGATTTACTTAATAAAAATAGCCCAAGGTTGACCATCAATATGGTTAACTCTCTCACTCTGCATTGGTGGATCCCTAGAGTCAACCGATTGCAGGCGCTGGCACCTGAACTGGATATTCGTATTTCAAATCGCGTAGGCGTGTTTGACCTAGATGCTGAGGGCGTAGACATTGCCATCATTCACGATGCCATCGAACCTTGGAAAGACTATCACTGTGAGCACCTAGCCGATGACGAGCTCATCTTGGTATGCAGCCCTAATCTTCTAGAACAGAGCACAACACCGCAAGAGCTGTTCAATCAGCATCCAAGGATCAATGTGAACAATGCTAGACGTAAGCATGATTGGAAGATCTGGTGTGACGCCTACGATCTTTCGAGGCCAAAGCCCGATCCTAAGCTCACCTTTGTAGCATCGGTGCAAGCCATTCAGGCTGCTATTAGGGGACTAGGTATCTTGGTCACCCATCGGCACTTCGCAAAGGATGATATTGAGCAAGGAATGTTGGTAGAAGTGGGAAGCGCAGTCACCAACCCGACGCAAGGTGTGTATGTGGTGTGCCATGAAAAGCAATTGGAGAACCGAAATGTATCCGTATTTCTCCAATGGCTTAGGGATGAGTTTTCAACAAATTAGTCTTTGTTTTCTCTCTTATGCTTTGGCACATAGTTGAGGATCGAGATAGGCACTTCCTTACGTGGTTGGAAGCCTTCGATCTCACGGCGTTCAATAAGGTGACCCAATCGGCTCTCAATCATACACAGGTTTTTGAAGTTGTCCTTCGACACAAAAGAGATAGCCTCACCTTTGGCATCCGCTCGGCCGGTACGACCGATGCGGTGTACATACTCATCCGCAGGGTACGGCAGGTCATAGTTGATTACGCGAGGCAGCTCTTGAATATCGATACCACGTGCGCCCACACCCGTTGCAATCATGTATTGGATCTTGCCTGCTTTAAAATCCGCTAACAGCTGAGCACGCACCTTTTGGTTACGTCCGCTATGAAATGCCTCAGCAGCAATACCGCGTTTCTCTAGCTGGCTAGCAAGCTTAGCCGCACCGTGCTTGGTCTCAATAAAGATAAGCGCCTGATCCCATTGGTATTCATTGATCATATGCGCAAGCAAAGCAGACTTCTTATCCTTATCTACTGTAACCAGCCACTGCTCAATATTTGATTTTGATGCGCTGTGCTTTGAGATAGCAATCTCTTCCGCGTCATCAATTGCAGTGCGTGCTAGCTCGCGAACTGGATTAGACAGGGTCGCTGAAAACAGCAGGTTTTGAACATCATCAGGAAGACGAGCAATGATCTTGTTGATGTCCTCGATAAAGCCCATGTCCAACATGCGATCAGCTTCATCCAGAACCAGAGTTTCCACTTCCTCAAAGTAAACCGCACGCTGACCATACAGATCAATTAAGCGTCCAGGAGTGGATACCAATATATCCACTCCTTCAATCAGAGCCTGCTTCTGAGGTGCATAATCCACCCCACCATATATAGCGGTTGAAGTAAGGTCGGTAAACTTGGCGTATTGCTTAACCTTCTCATCAACTTGGATGGCAAGCTCACGAGTAGGAACCACAATCAGTGCACGCACACGCTTCTTTTTCTTAGTGGTACCAGTGCTCAGCATCTCCAAAATAGGCAGTACAAAACTCGCCGTTTTACCCGTACCCGTCTGCGCTGCCGCAATCAAGTTTCGACCCTTCAATACGATAGGAATCGCTTTCTCTTGGATAGAAGTCGGCTTGTCATAACCGGTTTCGACAACGGCATCGGTCAACGCCTTGGAAAGACCTAGTTTAGAAAATGGCATAAATCACTCTGTGGTTTGCTGAACCCTTTAGATGCAAAGAATTCTAGCCTAAGAAATGGAGAGGGATAGTAGCATGGATGTGTATTAATTTTATGTGTTTTTGAGGCTAGATAGCTTCTCAACAAGTAATTTTAACTATCAAAGAGCACAAAAAAAGCGCCAATCAAATTGGCGCTTTAATACTCTTTTTAAATAGGTCGATTACTGTCGTTGGAAAGACAATGTAGCTTCGCCCGCAGGTGAGACGTCAAATACATTAACACCCCAATCCCAACGTTTTAGCACAGCAACAAAGTTACCTGAAGCTTCTACAGACGTAATTTCCATCTTAAAAGTATCGATTACTCGATCGTAGGTCTTGCTCTCAGAATCCTCGAATTCACATCTGACAGTCAAGTACATATCACCGCCTTTTTCGAACTGAAGAAACTGCTGAATACCTCCGCCATTAGTACCGTCAATACAAGCATCTCCCGGATATGCGCTCATATCATAACCTTGACGATACTTATTAAATACGAACGATGGTGATGAATTGAAAATGAAAGCAGCTACTTGCTCTGTATAAACATCATCGCTTTGAACTGTCACACTCCACTCACTAGTACCCTCAAAAATACTAGATGTGAAAGCCGGTCTTTCTTTAGCAGAGTTATCATTACCTTCTTGTTGGCCACTAACGGCCATATCTGCAAACTGTACACCGTTAAAATCTACAAAATTGTCAACCTTAAAATGCTGAACGAAAGCTGATGAAGGAATATCTTCACTATCAAACGACTTAATTTTCGCATCTAGGATTTCTTTGTCTGCATCCCAATCAATTTCAGTTTCTGACCAAACTTCAGGTTTGCCATTGGCATCCACGTAATAAAGCTTCGGATCTTCTGCTTGCAAGCGCATAGTTGTGCTAGCGTAAGATTCAGAACCATCACCAAGCTCAGTATGACGCTGAGAGATGAAGGTTTCCTTTGTGTTCATCCAGCTAAACATGTTGATTTGGTCGTAAATTAATGCACCTCGCATTTCAAACTCATTTGAGGGTACAAGTGCGTTGTTCCAAAACGGTACTGAATGGTCGATATAACTTTCACCATTTGGCTCATTACCTTCGATCTTTATCTCATTGAATGGTTCGTCATGAGGAAGATCCGGCTGATGATAATGAACTGCATTCCAATCATGTTTAGACATGTAAGACTGAGAGCCGTCATCTAACCACTCTTGAACACGCTCTTCATAGTAGTCTTGGTTGTCGTTACGCACTTCTACAGGTACACCAACAGGGGACTGCCACTCAGTCATAAAATCAGTAGCACGAATCCCTTTGTTAAATTCAGTTGTCGTAATATCTCTGAACTCAACAAAATCAACACAAGTATCTAGAGTGGTTCCTGCTTCGATTTTATTAATTTCATCTATTACTGGACAGTTTTCAGACCACTCTCGATCTGGTCTATCCTGAGCACCCTCATCAGCCGGATTACCCTCATTATAGGTTTCATAGCCACTGTATTTTGCAAGCTCTAGGTCCTCATAATGGTAGACAGCACCCTTCTCACCTTTAAAGTCAAAACTAGTGTCTCTGTTATAGTCAAACTCCCAATACGCGTGCACTTCTACCGTATTCGTAGTTCGCCATACTCGCTCTTCTCGCCAGTTCTGCATAGGATCACCGTTACCATCGGCATAATCCTCTACATACCACTGCACTCCCTCTTTCTTATCTTCATCCAAGCCTGCGTCCGATACGCGAGTCATATAGACAAGGTGTTCAACACGGTTGGTAAACTCATGATTATGGTGACTGTGTTGCCATAGGTTTGTGACGTAAACTTCAACCGTGTCCCAACCAGCATAAGGCGAATCAGGGTTATTTTGGATATCTTCTAGGATTTCTTGCTCTATCTCTTGAGCTTTTTCCATGTCCTGTTTAGCGATTGTCGCTCGTTCAGCAACATCGTTATCAGCGGCAAACAAATAGTCTTCAAATAGATTGTCTGTATTATCTAGATTCTGGTTATCTGAAACTTTTTGACTGGCACTTTTATAGCTTGCGTCGTTAACCAGACCAGTGTTGCTTAGAGCAATTTCATTCACAATTTGTGTAGTGAAAGGTGATACCACAATATGCTCTGTTTGAGTACCAATTGCTAAAGCCTCATACTTGATAGTCGAGCTTTCTTCAGAGGAAGTTGATAACGAGTATGTTGATGAATCACTTTCGATGTTCGCAGTTATCTTCGCGTTTGCTAATTTTTCCTGGTTGTCACTCTCAAGTTCGAAATGAAATTGTCCATTCTCATCCGTAGTCGTAGTGAATTCAGACTTACATGTCTCATCCAGTCCTTCGAAATCAAGGCAGACTTCTGTGCCAGACTTGTAGGCTTCGTCAAGAACGACACCAGAGAGAGTAAAGGTGGAAGGTTCGCCACCCGAAGACGAGTCAGAGTCTGAACACCCTGCCATAAGTGCAGCAAGTGTGACCGCTAGAAAAGTAGATTGCTTGTTCATCGATTTCCCAAGAAGCTAGATAAAATTAAAAGTCGCGCGATAGTAACTGCAGCGGGAAAACAATGCTTACCAGTTCACGCCACAATTCCGAATACGACCAGAATCAATATGGGACAAGCTTCATACACTAGGCATCATCCCGAGGCTAGCTCAAATTAACTTTGAGTTCGTTTATGTGATGTAACACCTTGAAAAACTAACTTACTCATTCACAAGGCAAATACCACCTTGTTACAGTTCTGAATTCTGTATAACCTTGCACCCTATGCCTTTAGTTGCACTAAAGGCCTAACTCCCCTCTTCAAAGGGAAATTCTTTTAGATTTGATAGCGAAGTAGTAATGAGAGTTAAAGGCTTTACTCTGATTGAGCTAGTTGTGGTGATAGTTTTGCTTGGTGTGATTGCCGTGGTGGCAGCGCCGAGGTATTTGGACTTCCGTGTGGATGGCAAAATAGCCGCCATGAATAACTTTGCCAGCGCGCTGCGCTCTGGCGTTGATCTCGTGCATGCAAAGGCCATTATTCAGGGGCAAGAGGGAGAGACGGGCAAAGCTGACCTTGGCAATGGTACCAACCTCGACCTTGCTTATGGCTATCCTGATATGAGTTACGGCAATCTTGATAGCCATATCACCAAGTTAAGTGGCTGGTTAAATGCTGAGGTGGTCAACCGGCAAACGAACAAGGATTGGCCGCGCGAAGTAATGACTATGGATCGCTCTCAGGTTGGGTTGGATGGCGCAAAGCGTGTCATTCAGTTTTTCTTTATGAGCGACTCCAAAGCAGGACTAGTAAACAGTAAGTTCGAATGTATGGTTCAGTATCAAAACGCTACAGAAAGCAGCACACCCATCATTACTACCTATCTCGATGCGTGCTAATCCAATAGAAAAGAAGCTACCAAACAGGCAGCTTCTTCATACATGTCACTTTAGAGACTTTGCTGATGCGCCTGGATCAATTCATCCATCTTAGCCTGCGCCAATTCATTTGCCTCAGCAAAACTCATCCCCGAATCAAATTCACTGATCACCTCGTAGTAGCACTTTAATTTAGGTTCTGTGCCGGACGGCCTAACAATCACCCGCGATTTATCCTCTAAATAATAAATAAGTACATCACTCGCCGGTAAATCAATAGATTCAGCTTTCCCGTCGTCAAAGAGCCGACTTAGGGTTTTCAAATCTTCGGTAACTTGAACCCGCTTACCTGCTATTTCTTGAGGTGGGCTCGCTCGCAGCTTATCCCCTATTGGAGGTGCTTTCGGATCTAAAGCAATACTGCGCTGCGCGTTTAGGTAGAAGCCATGTTGCCTGTAGATATCTTCCAGTTTGTCCCAAAGCGTTTTCCCCTGCGCTTTTAACTTGGCTGTCAGTTGAGAAAAAGCTACTAGCGCCGATAAACCGTCTTTATCCCATACCTTACTGCCGACTGTGTAACCCAGCGCCTCTTCATAAGCAAACAAGAATGGCTTTTCCTTGGTTTGTTGCTGCATTGCAATGTTGGTGAGCCACTTAAAACCGGTCAAGGTTTGATAGTATTGAGCGCCATGGGCTTTAGCGATACTGCTCAGCAGTCGCGAGGAGACAATGGTGTTTCCCACCAAAGAGCTAGGCTGACCTTCGAGCAAGTATTCTCCTAATAACGAACCCACTTGGTCACCAGTGAGCATTTGATACTCTCCATCTGGGCGTTTTACCGCAACCGCAAAGCGGTCGGCATCAGGGTCATTAGCGCAGGCGATATCAGCATCGACTGATTTCCCCAACGCCATCACCATGTCCATTGCACCCGCCTCTTCTGGGTTTGGAAAGTTAACCGTTGGAAAGCGACCTTCAGGCTCTCGCTGCTCGGCAACACTAGCGACTTTTTTAAATCCAGCATCTGCGAGCAAGGTTTCCGCCATTTCCGCGCCTACCCCATGCATTGCGGTATATACAATCGAAATATCGGTATTCCCATCGGGTATCAGCAGCGGATTTTCATTCATCGTTTTGCGATAGGTTTGGTAATACTCATCTTCTAGCCAAACCAGTAGTCCTTTTTGATGCGCCTCATCCAAAGGCATCAGCTGTAAAGGAAGTACTGTGGCTTCATCAATCTTGTTGGCAATACCTGCATCGTGGGGCGGAATAATCTGAGCACCATTCTCCCAATACACTTTAAAGCCGTTGTACTCTGGAGGATTATGGCTCGCCGTAACTACTACGGCGCCAGCAGCATTGCGTTCAAGAACACCGAAAGCAGCGATAGGCGTTGCCGCTACCTTGTGAGTGAGATAAACCTTGATGCCAAGAGCAGCCAATACCGAAGCGGTATCACGGGCGAATTGCTCTGAATCAGGGCGACCATCATAACCAATGACTATGCCGCGAGATTGTGCATCAGCGACCTGCTCAATTAGATAGTTACCCAAGCCCATCGCCGTTTCTTGAATCACCAAGCGATTCATACGATTCGGTCCTGCGCCTATCATTCCGCGCAGACCAGCGGTACCAAAGGCCAAGCGAGAGCCGAATCTGTCTGTCAGTTCTTTCTCGTTGTTGGTATCCACTAGATGTTGGAGTTCATCTCGAGTTTTCGGGTCTGGATCTCTTGCTAGCCACTGGCTAATTTGTTCCGACATATTACATCCCTCACCAATTTGACCCAGTTGAAGTGAAAGATTAACTGAGCCTGAATGTTCCTATTGAATAAGTGTAAATGACTATCAAGTGTTATTCAGGGTGGGGTTTAGATAAATAGCCACCACTGTAAATCAGCAAGTTTAATCTTACTGATTCTCATTCGCGTATACAATTAACTAAACAGATTTACTTGGAGAGAACGTATGTCAGAGCAGCAACTTTATGACCGTTATCTACCTGGGTATACGGACGCGCACAGCGAAGACGAGCGACAAAGGTTATGGTTTTTGGCATCACCACAAGCCAGGTACAAAATACATCGAGGTCTGCAACAACGGCATTGCGAAGGAGATGATTGCATCCGTTTTCGTGACCAAGAAAGAGCAGAACTCGGACCCGTGGCATGGCCAGATCTACTTTCCTTGGACGTTGCCCTATGGAAATCACGTCAATGGAATCCAGACTTCTTTGGTTTAGAAAGCTCTGAGACTCCGATTACCAAGCAGTCTGTTTCCGCTAACAACAAACCCGATAGCTACATCAACAGCTACAGCGGAGAGCGAATGCAGCTCTTCTACGAGTCACGTTTTGTGTATGCGAGGATCTATAGCGCTGCCCACTACGTACTGATGCACGCTAAATTACTGGCAGAGCAGTGGAGCCAAGAGCGCTTTCGTCATCACTTGCCTATCGAACTCTACACGCCGTCAACAAACGAGCGTTCTTTTACCACTAGCTTGGTCAATATCAATGGCTACCAATCACTAAGAAAGCATTTTCTACAGGATTTTAGCGACTGGTCTGAAAGCCAACAGTTCAACTGGCTGATTAAGCTAAATGATGAGCTTAACAAGCAAACCGCCGCTGCCTACATCATCGAGTATGAAGACGATGATGGCATCCCTTGGATAGACTTTGTGTGCAAGAATGACAGTGCGCTGAATCTAATACGCCCAGCCCACTTTGTGGAAGATATTCAAAGGATTGCCGCCGATAGTACCTTTATCGAACATCAAGCACTCAAGCTAGCATCAAGAATAGAGGATGAATGCAAGGGCAAGTGCATGTAATTAACCACAAGCATGTTTGATAAAACCGAACGTCCAAACGACCATATTCTGGGTATATAAATCATGGGGGGTGGAGGCGATGCTATCGCTGAAACAGTTGTCGTACGCATTGGCTGTCTCTAGGACACTGCATTTTCGTAAGGCAGCGGAGACTTGCCATGTCAGACAATCAACCCTGAGCACAGGCATCAGTGAGCTTGAAAAGCAGCTCGGTATTAAGATCTTTGAGCGTGATAATAAGAAGGTGCTCATTACCCCGCTAGGGCGAGAGGTGCTAGATAAAGCCAGTATTATCATGAGCCAGTTAGACGAGTTGGTTCGGTTAGATAACAGCAAGGGCAAACCTTTCTGTTTCCCACTATCCGTAGGCATGATACCAACCATAGCCCCCTATCTATTGCCGAAATTGCTCCCAGTCCTCAAGCAAGAATATCCTGACAGCAATATAGATATCGTAGAAGAACAGTCTCATGTATTAGTGGAAATGGTTCACAGTGGGGAGATAGACACAGCCGTGTTGGCGATGCCCTATCCTTGCGACGGATTGCTGACCCTTGAGTTCTGGCAAGAAGATTTCTACTGGATTGCCTTAGATGGGGAGGCAAACACCAAACAGACTGAGATCACCTCACAGCAACTGCAAGAGACCAACCTGATGCTGTTAAAAGACGGTCACTGCCTTAAAGACCACATCCTAGACGCTTGCCGTTTCTCCGATGACACTAACAACCAAGAGTACAGAGCCACCAGCTTGAATACTCTGATACAGATGGTTATGAGTGGTTTGGGCACTACCTTAGTGCCGGAAATGGCGATAAAACAACTGGTTACCCACTACCCTGTCCTATCCGCTATCCACTTAAATGAGCCCAGCCCGCATCGTCGTATCGCTTTGGCATTCAGGCCGAATTATGTTGATATCACCACACTACAACTGCTAGCTAAGATATCGAAACAGTCTTTGATGGAACACTGACCTGACTCTTTGTCGGTGCCATTATTCATCGATTGATAAAACCTGCGCGCCGTACAGTTATTAATCGATTTTATCGATTGAAGTAATCACCATTATCATTTTTACAAATCACCAGTTCTCCCCAATACTTTCCCTATCTGAACATAAGGTTCTGAATAAATAACCGTGATTTCGCCACAGAGTGATTGTTAATTCCAACAAAACAGTCTTCAAGAAACGTACGGTTTTATTGTTGCTTTAGAAGAAACCTTATTCAGCAATTGCTCGATTGGATTGTTGTAGCCGTAATAGAGCAACGAATACATTCAATAGCCTGTGTTTGTTCACCAGTTGTATAGATAGACACCCGCGTTTTGCACTTTAAAGGGAGTACATCATGTCACAAGACAAAGCACACTCTTCTGGGAAATGCCCAGTAATGCATGGCTCGATGACTACAAGGGACCGCACCGAGAAAGACTGGTGGCCCAAGTCTCTTAATCTCGACATCCTCCATCAACACGACGATAGAACCAACCCTATGTCCGGTGCTTTTGACTATCAAGAA
Organism: Vibrio ishigakensis; assembly: GCF_024347675.1. Lineage (NCBI taxonomy): Bacteria > Pseudomonadati > Pseudomonadota > Gammaproteobacteria > Vibrionales > Vibrionaceae > Vibrio > Vibrio ishigakensis. Next base: position 164,980 of record NZ_AP024882.1, read on the forward strand.
GAAGTCAAAAAACTGGATTTTGTAGCTCTGAAGCAAGACCTTATTGCTGTTATGACCGACAACCAAGAGTGGTGGCCAGCAGACTGGGGTCACTACGGTGGCTTAATGATTCGTATGACCTGGCACGCAGCTGGCACCTACCGAGTCGCTGATGGTCGTGGTGGCGCTGGGACAGGTAATCTACGATTTGCCCCTCTCAACTCTTGGCCGGATAACACCAATCTTGATAAAGCACGACGCATCCTTTGGCCTATCAAGAAGAAATACGGCAACAAGCTCAGCTGGGCTGACCTAATCGCCTATGCTGGCACCATGGCTTACGAGTCGATGGGTCTAAAAACCTTCGGCTTCGGATTTGGTCGCGAAGACATCTGGCACCCTGAGAAAGACATTTACTGGGGTTCAGAGAAAGAGTGGCTCGCCACCTCAGACAACCCTAACAGCCGTTACTCCGGCGAGCGTGACCTTGAAAACCCACTTGCGGCGGTAATGATGGGTTTGATCTACGTAAATCCACAAGGTGTAGACGGACAACCTGACCCAGCTAAAACCGCACACGATGTACGCGTCACCTTCGCTCGCATGGCGATGAATGACGAGGAAACCGTAGCACTAACCGCCGGTGGCCACACTGTAGGTAAAGCGCACGGTAACGGTAATGCTGATGAGCTAGGGCCAGAGCCTGAAGGCGGTGATATCCATGACCAAGGCTTCGGCTGGCTCAACAAGAAGTCACGTGGTGTGGGTAACCAGTCTGTTACCAGTGGCCTTGAGGGCGCATGGACGACAGAACCGACCAAATGGGATAACGGCTACTTTGACCTCCTCCTAAACTACGAATGGGAACTCAAGAAAAGCCCGGCCGGAGCTTGGCAATGGGAGCCGGTAGGCATTCAAGAAGATCATAAGCCTGTAGACAGTGAGAACCCAAGCGTTCGCCACAACCCAATCATGACTGATGCTGATATGGCGATGAAGGTAGACCCAGAATATCGCAAGATTTCTGAGCGCTTCCATAAAGACCCAGCCTATTTTGCTGAGACCTTTGCCCGAGCTTGGTTCAAACTGACTCACAGGGATATGGGACCTAAAGCACGCTATATTGGTCCAGACGTTCCTCAAGAAGATCTTATCTGGCAAGACCCAGTGCCAAAAGGCAACGCTGGTTATGATGTAGCGGCAGTAAAAGCTAAAATTGCCTCTAGCGGTTTATCAGTGAGCGATATGGTTTCTACCGCGTGGGATAGTGCGAGAACCTTCCGTCACTCAGATAAACGCGGCGGTGCAAACGGTGCACGCATTCGTCTTGCTCCACAAAACAGTTGGCAAGGCAATGAACCTGAGCGCTTGTCACGCGTACTTTCAGTACTGGAAGGTATCGCCAGTGATACCGGAGCAAGTGTGGCCGATGTCATTGTGCTCGCCGGTAACCTTGGCGTAGAACAGGCAGCGCAAGCCGCTGGCATAAGTGTCAATGTGCCTTTCCATCCAGGACGCGGTGATGCCACCGACAACGACACAGATGTAGAGTCGTTCGAGGTACTAGAGCCACTTCATGATGGTTTCCGCAACTGGCAGAAACAGAGCTACGTGGTAACGCCTGAAGAAATGCTGCTAGATAGAGCACAACTCATGGGGCTCTCAGCTTCTGAAATGACGGTGCTTGTGGGTGGCATGAGGGTGCTTGGTACTAACCATGGTGGCAGTCAGCACGGTGTGTTCACTGACCGAGTCGGCCAGCTCACCAATGACTTCTTCGTCAATCTCACCGATATGGGATACACCTGGGACCCAGTAGGTGAGAACGCCTATGAGATCCGCGACAGAAACACCAAAGCCGTAAAATGGACTGCGACCCGTGTAGATCTAGTATTCGGTTCAAACTCCATCTTACGCGCTTACGCTGAACTGTATGCCCAAGACGATAACCATGAGAAATTTGTACACGACTTCGTGGTCGCTTGGAGCAAGGTAATGAACGCAGACCGCTTCGATTTGTAATCGATTAGTCTGATACACCCAATAAACAAAACCCCGCATTTTCAAGCGGGGTTTTTTATGGTTCATCGCAAATTAGAGTGGAGCGTTAATAATCCCTCTGAGTCAGTCACTCCCTCCGAGCGATTGATTCACAAGGCCGCGGTGAACCCATCCGTGGGCGCTTGGCGCTCGCCTCCCTGCGGGCGACACCTTGCTCCATCAATCACTCTCCAGCAGCTGCATCAGTGGGAACTCCAACTTCGCAAGGCTCAAAGTCATCGCCGATATCTGGGCGTTTGAGCGGCAGGCTGTGGTGCAGGGCAAGTGTTTGAGGCAAGGATGCCGAAACCAAGCCTACAGGGAGGTATTTACGGCGGCTTGCCATGCATCACTGGCAGAGTGAGCACACGAACCTCAAGTAGTAGTTGTTCCCGCGAATCTGCAATGAACCTTTTTTATTTCCTTATGCTTTCCAATCGCCTCCGAGGGATTTATAAAGACCCACAGTCACCTGCGAGGTTTGAAGCTTAGCTGCGACCTCTTGGTCGAGCAGCATGCGCTTTTGGCGCTGAGCATCAAGTACGCTCAAGTAATCAATCAGCCCAGCTTTATACAGAGACTTCGCCTTAGTTAATGCTGTCTCAGCAGATTGATACGCCTTTTCGATGCTCTTCTGGTGCTCCTGACTTCTGCCATAGGCAAACAGCAAGCTATCCACCTCTGCAACTGCGCTATTTACCGAGTGTTGATAGCTCATAGCTGCCGATTCAAATCTAGCCTCGTTCATCTTAACCATAGCCTTGCCTCGACCACCATCGAACACATTCCAATGGATGCCTGCAGCCCCTACCCAGCCGAATGAATCACTGCTGAACAGGTCATCAAAGCTGTCCGCCGAAACGCCCGGAGCACCAGTTAGGAAGAACTTCGGATAGCGGTTGGCAACGCTGGCTGCCCACTCTTCATTCACCGCTGCCATCTCGCGCTCGGCAAAGCGAATGTCTGCTCGGCGCTTCAGTAACTCTGAAGGCAAACCGACAGGGATAGTTCCCTCAAGTTCAGGGAGCTCAGCCTCATTTGCCAAACGAATGTCCACCTTAGATAGAGGCTCGTTTAAAAGCGTTGCGATACGCTGTTTGTGCACCTGCTGTGCGATTTCAAGTTGAGGTAGTAGCGCTTCTGTGGCTGCAGTTAGCGCCTGGGCTTGGGCAAGGTCAAGCTCAGAGCCATAGCCGCTAACAACCATTTTTTGTACTAGTTCTTCGGTGCGCTGCTGGTCTTCAAGGTTATCCAGCATTAAGGCATGGCGTTTTTGAGCGCCGCGATACTGAAGGTAGTTATGGATAAGGTCGGCAGTGAGCAAGGTGGTTAATCCATCCTGATAGATTTCCACCTGCTCTTTTCTTATCTCCGCGGCATTGGCTTGTCTGTCGAGTCTTCCGAAGATGTCCGCCTCCCATGCAATAGAGGCACCAACAAAACCGCCCTGATGCTGATTATCCAAAAGCGTCATACCGCCAATCTGAGGAGGCAAGCCAGATACGCTATCACCAATAGGATTTAGTGCAGGCGATAACAGGGAGTCATTCTTACTCAACTGATAGTTGTAGTAGCCGGCACCGACACTTACTGTTGGCACCTTAAATGACTCAACTACCGTCTGATAGTTCTTTGCCATCTTCACGCGTTGCGAGGCCATCTGTAGGGTCAAACTCTGGCTCTGCATATCCTGAACCAAGGTGTTCAACACCGGGTCATTCAAGCCTAGCCACCAATGACCCTCATTAAGTTGAGCTTGAGTTTGGTCATTGATATAAGCTTCGGCCATACTCACTGTCGGCTCCTGATAGTCAGGGCCAACAGCACAGCCCGAAAGCAGGATTGCTAGCGCAATAGGAGTAAAGTTTTTTAGGTTGTTCATCATTATGTCCTATTGAGTAAGTAGCTCTGCTTGAGGCTCAGTTGCTTCTTCTTTGGTGGTCAATCTATACAGAGCCGGCATCACAAACAGTGACAATACGGTTGCCGCCACTAGACCGCCGATAATGGTTGCTGCCATCTGATCAAACAGCAGGTCACTCAGCAGAGGGATCATGCCCAGCGCTGTGGTCAATGCGCCCATACTGATTGCCATGGTGCGATTAACCGTTGCATGCTTGATGGCATCGGATAGGCCCTTACCATTGGCACGCTCTAGCTCTATTTGGTCCATCAACACTATGCCGTTTTTGATGATCATGCCCGATAACGTGATTGCCCCCACCAAAGCCATAAATCCAAATGGCTTATCCAAACCAATCAGTGCAAAGGTTGCACCACAGGCCGCCAGTGGAATGGTTGCCAAAATGATGATTGGCTGTTTAAAGCGGTTGAACATAGCCACTAGGATGATCACCATGATCAGTAGTGCCTTTGGCATCTGCTTCATAATATCCGTTACTGCCTTGTGCTCATCGTAATACTCACCGCCCCACTCCATGCTGTAGCCCGATGGCAAAGCGATTGCTTCTATCTGATCGATAAGTGCATTACGAACGCGTGCTGGTGTTGTGGTTCTAGCCACGTCCGCTTGTGCGGTAATGGTCTTGACGCGGTCACGACGCCAGATCATGCTTTGCTCCATTTCTAGCTCAAAGCCATCGACAACCTGACCCAGTGGTACGCTATGTAGACCTAAGATAGATTTCACCGGCAGAGTCTCTAGGGATGCCATATCTTGGTTATCAGCACGTAGCCTGATTGGAATCAGCTCATCATTCCAATTCATCTGGCCAAGAGGCATACCATCGGAAGAGCGCTTCATGGCAAAGGCGATATCGGTGCGGTTGATACCCGCCTCACGAGCACGTTGCTGATTAATGATTGGCTTAAGCATCTTACTCGGCTGGCGCCAGTCATCTCGGATGTATTTAGCATCAGGGTGAGTAGCAAAGATGGCTTTTGCTTGGTTAGCTAGGTCATGTAGCACAGTCTCATCAGGTCCAGAGAAGCGCGCCTCTACCGAGAACTTATCCGCCGTTGCTAGCTTCAAGTTTCTAAACCTTGGCTCAGCATCAGGGAAGTTCTGCGCTAGCCATTTATCACCGCGAGCAATCAGACCATTGATGCTGTGAAAATCCACGGTATTGATAAGGATCTGGCCATAAGCTGAATCCAAAGGCTCTGGCTCAACAGTTACCGAGAAGCGAGGAACGCTGGCACCGATAGAGGTCGAGAAACTTTCCACCTCAGGCTGTGCAATCAACCACTGCTCAACACGCTTCAGGTCATCTGCGGTGCGCTCTATCTTGGCGCCGTTTGGTAGCCAATAGTCCAAGAAAATAATGGGTCTGTCTGATTGGGGAATAAAGTTCACAGCCACCGACGGAATCGCAATCGCTGTTGCGGCAACAAGGGGAATCAAAGCCGTCAACGCCTTCGCTGGATTATCTACCGTCCAACTAACCAAACGCTTATACAGTGACTCTTTATCTGCTTCTTCTTTAAGATCTGGCTTTAGGAATAGCCAACAAAGCAGAGCGGTAATAGTCATTGCCACCAGCCAAGAGAACATCAAAGATGCGGCTATGATGTAAAACACTGAACCCGAGAACTCTGCTGCATCGGTTTTAGAAAACAGCACTGGGCTTGCCGCCATGATAGCGATTACAGTAGCCCCAAGCAGGGGAATAGCCGTCTCTTTTACCGAATCGATAGCCGCTTGTGTGCGCTCAATGCCTTGCTTGAGTTTTGCCATCATCATATCGGTGATCACGATAGCGTTGTCCACCAGCATACCAAGCGCAAGGATAAAGGTACCAAGGGATACGCGGTGCAGGTCAATACCGGCGATATACATGTAGTTAATAGTCAGCAATATAGTCAGCAGCAGGCTAGTTCCGACTATGCTCGCACTCTTAAAGCCCATAAAGACCAAAAGCACCACAAATACGATACCGACGCTCTCCATCAGGTTTCCGACGAAGTTATCGATAGATTTTTGCACTTCTTCGGGCTGATAGGCGATAGTCGAGATATCAACACCAAGTGGCAACGTCTGTTCAAAACCATCTAAGATATTAAGGACTGTATCGCCGAGGGAAACCACGTTGATGCCCTCAACCGGACTTACCGCAAGGGTAATAGAAGGCTCGCCGTTGTAGCGGTTCTGGTTAAGTGCCGGGGTCTGATAGCCCATGCTAATATCGGCCACGTCACCCAAACGAATACTGCCTGAGCTTAGCTCGCCCACACCACCTCGGATAAGTAGGTTTCGAATATCATCCAGAGATTCAAACTCACTGCCTTGGTTGATACGAATGCGTTCACTGCCCGCATCGAAGCTACCCGCCTCAAACACCATATTCTGGTTATTTAGCTGATTCCACACCTGAGCGATAGAAAGGCCATATTGAGCAAGTCGCTCGTCAGGCAGGTCGATGTTCACCACGCGAGGCTCAACCCCGTGTAGTTCAATCTTCTTGATGCCGTCTACGGTTTTTAGCTGACGCTGTAACTCTTCTGCATAGCGGCGCAGTTCTTCTGGCTTAGCATCTGTGCTGTGAATGGCGAATAGCATGCCATACACCTCAGAGAACTCGTCCTGAACTATGCTGATCTGCGCGGTAGAAGGCAGCCTGAGCTTAACGTCATTAACTTTGCGACGAAGCAAGTCCCACTCTTGAGGCAGTTCGTCTGAGCTCATGCTCTCTTTAAGATCCACAAACACCATAGACACGCCCGGGCGAGATAAAGAGCGTAGGCGGTTCAAGCTTCCCATCTCTTGAAGCTTGGTCTCTATAGTATCTGTTACCTGTTGCTCTACCTCATGGGCAGAGGCTCCCGGATACAAGGTCACCACAACCGCCGTTTTCACGGTAAAGCTTGGGTCTTCTAGCTTACCCATGTCGAAGTAAGAGTAGAGGCCAGCAATAACGCTCAGTGCGGTAAAGAACAGCACAAAGGTTCTTTGGCGAATGGCAAATTCGGCTAGATTTATCATGCGTTACTACTCTACTCTTACCAATAGGTTCTGTGCTGGGTCACCGTCTTTCACAAAGTGCGAACCGCTTACAATCACATAATCGTTGTTGGTGATATCACCCGAGATACACGCTTGATAAGCATCGATGGCTTTGATTTCTACCGTAGTACTTACCACCTTGGCGTCACGCACTAGGTTCACATGCAGATGCTCTTTGTCCCCTACAATCGCAGAATAAGGAACGCAAGAGGCAAACTCGCTAGCAACCACTTCAGTCTGCACAGTTACTGTCTTACCTGGGAATAACGCCTTATGTTCAGCATCTAAGGTGTAAACCACAGAATAGGTTTGCTTGATAAGGTGAGGCAGAGGCGCAATCTCAGTGACCTTAGCCCCTAGAACATCTTTACCTTGATACCAAGAGACATCCGCCTGCTGGCCAAGCTCAAACTCTTCAATCAGGTTCTCAGGCACGTCAACTTCTACCTCAAGGCGACCATTATTTTGCAGAGTCGCCACCGCGATACCCGGCAGGATCTGCTCATGGTCGTCGTAATTTACATTACCAATGACACCGGTAAATGGCGCCTTAAGCTCGGTATAACCAATGGTGTCTTGTGCACGCTGAATGTTCTTATTCACTACCTGAATAGCGGCAAGGCTGCGCTCGTAGCCGCTGGTAGCACGGTCTAGGTTTACTTGAGCAATGGCGTTGTCCGCCGAGGCTTGCCTCACGCGAGCCAGTTCTGCTTTAGCCAGTTTATGTGCAGAAACTGCTTCTAGTTTTTTGGCTTTGAGTTCTTGCAGAACCAGTTCGTAATCGTGAGGGTCAAGCCTTGCGATCACCTGCCCCTTCTCAACGTTGTCGCCCTGTTTGACTAATACTTCCTGTATGGTGCCAGGGACTCGGAAAGATAGATTTACCTTCTCTTGGGCATGAACAACGCCGTTGAAGGAGTAGGAAGGGGAAGCGCTTGCTACCTGAATAACCTGTAGCGGTCGTGGATCGGGTGAAGTAGTGGCGGTTTCAGTGACCTGCGCGCCTTTACACCCCATTAAAATTAGGCTGCCCATTACTGGGATTAACGGAAATGCATATTTCATAAGATATGGCTCCTTTTAGATTGGAGCCATCATAGAGAGAAAACGGCATTCGATAATCTGCCGTACGCATTACTTACTGTCTCATTATTTATGACAATTGATAGGTCTCAGGCATCACCTTCATAAAATACTCAATAATCGCGCGACTAGCGGCGGTCAAGGTGCGAGATTGAGGATGAAGGATATAGCAATCGCACCATTTCACCTCAGAATCAGTCAGCACTTCCACTAACTCTCCACTTACTAGACTCTCTTGGGTAATGATGTTTGGCAACACCCCGATACCCTTACCTGATAGGATGGCATTCTTGATTAGGCTAAGGCTGTTAGAGATGAGTTTGGGTTCAATATCTATGGTCTCGCCGTTGTGCTCATATTGGGAATAAACATCCCCTGTCGGCCAGCGCAGACACAGCACCTGATGCTGATTAATATCTTCTAGCGTTCTGATTTCATTATGTTTACTGAGGTACTCTGGGGAGCTCACCATGCTCGCTTTAACGGAAAAAAGCTTACGTGCCACGATATCAGAGTCCCGCAACTCACCACCGTGAAATGCAAAATCCAATCCCTGCTCAAACATCTCATCAAAGCCATTGGTGATATTTCGAATATCGAGTGTCACCTCTGGATATTGCTCCATAAAATCAAACAATAGTGGCTGCAGGAACTCTAACGAATCAGGTAACAGCCCCAGTTTTACTTTGCCCGCTACCTTCTTGGTATCTCGATAGAGCACTTGGTTGGCGTTTTCTAGCATCTCGAGCGCTTTGAGCAATTCTTCGTAGTAGACCTCACCATGGTGAGTAAGAGAAAGGCTTCGCGTAGTGCGATGAAACAGTTTAATGTCGAGGGTATTCTCTAACTCATTGATACGACGACTGACGTTCGCCCGAGGAAGCTCAAGGGAGTTAGCTGCCGCAGTAAAGCTACCCAGTTCTACCACCTTAACGAATAGCTTTAAGTCTTCAATCTTCACTTTATTTCCTATGTGAATGAATGCATACACGCGTACCTTATCAATACTGCGTACAGCAAAACCTTGATCTGAATCGCTACATAAGAAATAACCGAGGCTCAATTCTAGTTTGTTGACCTCGGTTACTCAGAGTTAGCAGGTTCCCGCGTTTTACTGAACCACGGCTTGCTGATAAATATCCTGCTCAGAGATTGGCTGGAAGTCACCGGCTATATTCCCTTCAAGTCCGTTCTGCGCATGTCTGTCGATCCTTGGGATAACACTAACCGCTTTTTCTTTGTTCCAGTCAATGTTGCCAAGCTCAATGTACACATCTTGTGGAGCCAGCACAGACTTGAAGCGATAGACTAGATTAGTTAAGTCTGAGATAGACTGGAAATAAGTACCTACACCATAAGAGTCCTCCGGACTGGTGTGTTTCATAATGGCTTCACCGACCGCTTTATCTTCACTAGGTAGAGCCATGCCCGGAACGAAAGCATTGGTTCCAAGCGCTGAGTACATGAAGCCATAAGCGGCATTGATGTCGTCAGTACCTTTAACTTTTGGGAAGGTATCTAGCCAATATTGCGCCTTTTGGAATCTATCTTCCGCGCCCCAAGTATTTGGGAAGGTGCCATCATTCACGTCGATGCTTCTCTCTTTCGCTTTGCTGATTTGAGTCTGCATATTTGGCGGATTGGTCATCACTTGATACTGCTTGCCGTGAAAGATTTTGACCTCTCCATCTTGGATCTCGACGATCGCTGAATCCCCAGTCGAGTCTGCAATCGACAGATGCTTAGGGCTGGCTGAATAGCTGTATCCACCTTTAATTGCGACCAATTTTACTGACTCAAGTGCTTTAACCGCTTCATCAACCGTTGCGAAATTATCTAACACATAGCTAACCCAATGATCGCCATCTAGCTCAGGCATATCATCAGAAGTGGAGACTTGGTCTATCTCACCTTGATCGAAATAAAGAGTACGCGCAGTCAGTCCCTTTTCATTCATTCCATCCATTGGGAAGCGGTTGTTAGCAAAGGCTGCAATACTGCCATACTTAGTACGCCACTCGATGGCATTAGCGTTATCGTCAACGGAGCCTCTTCGCTCTATGCCGCGAGGCGTCTTAACTAGAGTCGGTGCTGATGCAGAGAAATAGTCCTCGTTGCGACCCACTATTACAAACTCAGAGTCGGTATTCCACAGCATACGAGTACACGCACTCACGCTAGTCGGGATAAGAGCAGTGGTGGTAAGCGCTGCTGCAAGGCAGGAAATGATTAATTTTTTCTTCATTTTTGATGTCCTCAGTAGTGAATGAATTGAGGTCATCTTAAGCTTCGTTTGCTAAAGTTCATCCCAGGGAAAGGGGGAATATCCCCCAATTAAAGATTCGCCGAGGAACTAGATGGATGAGCCAAATCACCCTATCTCAACTTACAGCCTTTGTGACTGTCGCCAAGAAGAAAAACTACAGCAAAGCGGCAGCTGCATTAAGAAAAGATCGTAAAACCATCAGTGAGCAGGTTGAATATTTAGAGCTTAATCTTGGCTACAAGTTGTTTGAGAAATCAGGACGAAAGTTAGAGCTCACTGACAAAGGGGAAAAGCTATCTCACCGCGCACAGCTACTCTCAGCCGATATCAGTACCTTCGAAAGCTTTGCTCTAAGCCTATTCGATACTGATCTCGAAACACTTTCGGTCTGTTTTGATGAATCCATACCACAGATATGGCTAACTAGTTTAAGGCGTAGCTGCCTTGCTAAGAAAATCAACCTAGATCTAATAAAGGTCTCAAGAGAACATGGTGAAAAACTTCTCAAGACGGCGCAGTGTCAATTTGGGATGTTCCTGGCCAAAGGACAGGTGATCAATTCAGAGCTGTATTGGAAAAGTTTACCTCCAGTATCTGTGTCCGCGTTTACCCATCAAGACTCCTTACTTTTAACGCAAGTGCCTTGCTCGATTCGGGCTCTGGCGAGTCAAAAGCAACGTGTCTATTCCAGCGTCACAAGCAATACCGATAAATACCCGCTATTACTGTCTGACAGCCGTGTGTTTGAAAATGATCTAGACCTTCTATTAGGTGGTTTGGTGGATGAACCGAGTTGGGCTTTTTTGCCCAATCATCTCGAGCAAAAAATCCCTGAACCTATAAAGAAAATAGATCTAGATGTGGCCGACGAGGCCCAGTCAATCCAACTTCAGCCAGTATTACTATGGGCAATCCCATATCCGGACTATTCTAAAATGATCCTTAAGGCCATAGACAAAGGAAATTAGTCCTCAACCTTGATACACGGAGCGGTGTCGTTTGAATCGTGATAACATACCACGAAATTGAATGACTAGGTCAAAATCCATCAACCTTTAACGGCGGAATGGTGTTTTCAACTTGGTCTTTACCACCTGGTATGACATCAGTGGTGCAAATTAGAAAAGGCAATATATTTAAGATGGTAAACAACAACATCCAATGGTTTCCGGGCCACATGCACAAGGCACGCAAGGAAATCGAAGAAGTTATCCCTCAGATTGATGTGATCATCGAAGTGCTAGATGCACGTATTCCCTACTCTTCTGAAAACCCTATGATTGCTGGTATCCGTGGCGAGAAGCCATGCATCAAGGTGCTGAACAAGCGCGATCTGGCAGATCCAGAGTTGACCGAGCTTTGGATCGAGCACTACGAGAAAGAGCAAGGTGTGAAGGCGATGGCCATCACTACCGAGAATGTTCAAGAAGTGCATAAAATCATGGAGCTTTGCCGCAAGCTAGCGCCTCATCGCGAAGCCATGGGCAAGAACATTCGTACCATGATCATGGGTATTCCAAACGTAGGTAAATCTACCATTATCAATACCCTAGCCGGCCGTACTATTGCTCAAACAGGTAACCAGCCTGCGGTAACCAGGCGTCAGCAACGCATTAACCTGCAAAATGGCGTAGTGCTTTCTGATACCCCAGGGATCTTGTGGCCTAAGGTAGAAAACCCACACAGCGGTTTTCGCCTTGCAGCAACCGGGGCCATTAAGGATACCGCAATGGAATACGATGAAGTGGCTTTCTACACGGTTGAGTATCTGGCAAAGCACTACCCTGAGAAGCTACAAGAGCGTTATCAGTTAGACGAACTACCAGATAGCGAACTAGAACTGATGGAAGCGATCGGCAGAAAACGCGGCGCACTGCGCTCTGGCGGTCATATCGACCTACACAAAGCCTCTGAGATCCTGCTTCATGAGCTACGTCAGGGCACGCTAGGTAATATCACCCTTGAGTTACCTGAGATGATTACTCAGGAGCTTATCGAGGTAGAAGAAGAGACGGCTCGTCGCGAAGAAGCAAAAGCGAAGAAGAAAGAAGAGCGCCGCAAGCGTTATCTGAAGAACAAACGCTAGTCTCCTCTCAAAAAACAAAACCTCAGCCCTTATTAAAGCTGAGGTTTTTTTATTTTTGGAGCAGTTGTTCTATATTTAACCGGTGTTGCACCTTTTCTTCATGGAGGAAGAAATATGCTACGTCGTTTGTTCTACCCACTGATCGGTCTTTTCATCATCGCCTGCATCTTTTTTGGCGAAGAAATGTGGCTATTTATCACGGGCGACCCCATCCGCGATATCCAAGAAGGCGCGCAAAACATCATCAAGGCCTTCAATCGCTTCATCAGTGGCTAGACGATATTCAACACATAGTTCACTACATTGAAGTAGATCCAAATACCTGAGATATCCACCACAGATGCCAATACCGGACTCACCAGCACGGCTGGGTCTAGTCTAATTGCCCTAGCAATAATAGGTAGCAAGCCACCAATCACGGTCGACAAAGTCACTTGGATAAACAAGGCTATAGCGATGGCAATGGCTATCATCCAGATAGAAAACCCGGCGATAGTGCTAGAGTCCGTAAACAGCACCACACGCCCAATAATCACAACTGAAACGATAAAGGCCAAGCAGATGGCGATACCTCCCTCTTTCAAAAAGACCTTAAACCAATCGTTCTGCCGAATCTCATTTGTTGCCAACGACCTAACCACCAGAGTCGCAGCCTGACTGCCCGTATTACCGCCAGCTGCAGCAATCACAGGCATATACACAGCAAGCAACACCAATTGACTGATAGCATCTTCATATTGCGAGATGATAACGCCAGAGACTATACCAAGTAGCGCCAACATCACTATCCAGCCAGCACGCTCTTTTACGTGCTCTAACACTGAGGTAGAGAGATAATCCTCACACGGCTCTGCCTCAGAGTGAACAAAGCCCAGTTGGTGCGAAAGGTGACTAGCAAGGGTATCTAACCCCTTCTTTTCAACCTTTTGGATCAGGTTTTGCACATAGTTGATAGAAAGCTCTGATAAGATTTCCACCGACTCTTCAATGCTCTTTATTCTGAGTATATTGATCTGCTCATCAACACTGGCTTCAACAAAGCGCTGTCTAAACTCTTCTCGATTGTCAGAAGAAAATATCGATAAATCTTCTGTGCAGATAGGCTTTAACTTATCCATTATTCTCTCCTAATTCGTTGATTAAAAAAAATGCCCTCGTTGTCCTTAACAAGGGCAAAATGGTATGGAAAATACCAAAAGATAGAGACTGATTTAGTGTTCCCCGCGTCTCCATCAAAGAGGATGTGTATTTTAATTACTAACCCCGATAGCAATTACAAATACACAGGGCTTGACCAAAGCCGATAACAAATATCTGGTCTTTTTTATTTAGAGGCTGATTTGATATTTGTTATTTAAATTGCGTAATAAAGGGTTGCAGCAACGCTGCCTAGAGACTCTAATCGAGTTGCGGCTTCACCGTGAATAATCTCTACCTCCACATTATTTGCTAGAGCTTCAACTAGAATAGAGTTGAATTTCACTGCATCTACTGGGTGAGAAATATAAATACGACGCACTTGCCCATTCTCTAGAGCGGTTAATACTTCTTGCTCGCCAAACACACTGCGGTCAAACACATTTTGACGCGTGATCAGCTCTTGAACCATAGAGTAATCTTGTACCTGCTCATACTCATCAGCGATGCTGCGCACTACATCTCTTAGTTCCTTTTCAGCAACCTTGAATGGAATAGGCTCGATAGAAACTAATAGCTCAGCAACACTGTGGTGAAGCTCACTCGCTACTTGATTCGCAATCTTCATGTTGCCTCCAAGGATGATACGGTCGAACTCGTTGTCATCCATAAAGTAAGAGTTAATCTCTTCAGCCGCAGTGCGATAGATACGCTGCTCTGTGTCTAGGTCGCGACGGTCTGACGCTTGAGTGCGAGACTTTTTACCACCTGGGCGCAAGAACACACCAGACTCAACACCACTGTCGATAAAGGCTTCAGTCTCTTGAGAGTTAAGGTTGATAGAGATAACGCGGTGCTCTTTCTCTGAGAACAGAACCACTAGGTATTTGCCGTAGCGATGCAGTTGCGACATCAAGTGGCAAACCTGTGGTAGACCATAATAAACCTTGCTCTCAACTGGCAGTGGCAGGTCAACAATCATGCCGTCAACGAAGTCGGTCACTATCATAGCTGCGCGGCCTTTTGGCTCATGTTGCTCAAGGGTCTTTAGTGTGTGCTCTTCAATGTATTCCCAAGTAAGAGAGGTACCCACCATCTCTTCTGCTTCGCGCTTCTGCTCGTCAGTTAGGTTGTCAAACTGGTTCTTAAGCTCGATCATCCAAGCTGGGCGCTGACGCTGATTATTGCGATCACTTGGATCTAGGTTCGCATATACAGTCATCATATTTGACTTAGTTTTTTGATGCGCATCGATATAAGCGCGCAATGTAGAAAATAGATCTTGAATTGTATTCTTCATAAATACCTCTATAAATTACTTTGGGTTAACCAAATTAATAAATCTGTTGGAGAAATCTTATAGCCAAGGGCAAAGGTTGTTCTTGCTTGCATCCTGGATAATCTTTGAATTAATAATAAATTTGTTAACAGAGAAAAATAGTCTATTAATACGAGCTTTCATATTTAATCTTGAATTTTGGACGTAAGAATCCTGCTATAGCTATTAAATCTACAGCTTCTTACTAGTTAAAATTATTTAATAATTAATTAGCACTCAAACAATTTGGAGTTTGAACCGTCCAAAGAGAGCTTATTTTTATTAAGAATTACGATGTTAGACTTTTGCTGCAAGATAGCGCCTCTGTCCTCTAGCGTCTTTAGCGACTGACTCACCGTATTGCGTGACATACCCAGTAAACCTGCGAGTTGCTCTTTAGAAAGCGGTATTTCATCCAAATCACTAAAGTCAGAAATGCCTTCTAGAATGGCAGCAACCTTGGCCAATTTGTCTCTCTCAGTACTGGCATAGTGAACCATAGTGGCGTATTTCAGTTTACTGGTCTGAGAGCGAAGTAATAACTCCAAGAACTCTCGATTTTGAGCCAATACATGCTTCGCATGCTCAATATCGACCAATACCACTCTGCTATCAGCGAAGGCGGAGAAAGAGCCGTAATACCTTAGGTCTTGGATTACGCCAGATTCTGCCGCAATGCGCCCTTTGGTCATCAAGGCATTCATTCGAGCCGAACCGTCATAGGTTTCACGCACACCACCGATCACTCCATCAATAACAAAGATGACATGGGTCGGAGCACTGCCCTGCTTTACTAGAACGGTTCCTTCCTCAACATCCATTACTTTTGCACCCATCAATAGCTCAGAAGCTAATTCCTCTGAAATATCAAATAGCTGATGAAATTCGTTAATCGTGATCATATCTCTCGCCAATTACGACTCGCACATGCGAAGGCTGCGCAGTCTAATTTGTTTACATCTTGAACGCATGCACTTGCAGTGCATGTACTCGAAGTCTAATGACACTATCCTTTGCGCCGTCAATTCAGTTCAGGTACTTCACAGCAACATAGCTGCATGGAACCCGAAATGCCTGCGTTTGGAATGGTTACGCATCGAACTGCCCTAAACCAACCCAGGTGTTTACTATGATTTCAGACCTAGAAAACTTCGATCTAAACCTTCTTTCTGTTGTGCGCAGCCTAGTGAAGTATAAAAGCACTAAGGCTACTGCCCTGCATCTTGGTATCTCTCAAGCCAGTGTTAGCCGCAACGTTGCAAAGATAAATCAGACCTTTGGTCAAAATCTTTTTACTCGTAGCGCCCATGGTATGGAGGCGTCAGCCCTTGCCCAAAAACTTGCCAATGTGGCTGAAGAGATGCTTATTCCTCTTCAGACTGCCTTGGACGAATTCTCTGACTTTGACGCAGAGGCCTACACCGGCTCAATTTCTTTGGTCATAGACCCTTATATTCTAGATGAACAGGCAGAGTCCCTGATTGAAATCTGTCATCAAAGTTTCCCTAATGCCCAACTGGTGTTCGAACCATGGAATCAAAACTCACTCGAAGCACTCAAATCAGGCGAGTTTGACTATGCGATTACCGATCAGGATATCGTACTCCCTCAAGCTATCTATCAAGAGAAGCTTTATGACGAACAGGTTGTCCTCATTGCACGTGATGACCACCCGGTTCTTTCTCGAGATCATTCTCTTGAGGAAATGCTCTCTCTGCCTATTGTTTCTATTCCTGCACCTGGTATTCAAGACTCTTCAATCGATCTTTTGTCGCTTTATCCGGCCAACAATAGCCAAGCGCAGATTGTGCTAAAAACGCAGAGTCTTCGCACCGCGGCGAGCTATCTTCTTTCTACTCACGCCATCATGTTTGGCAGTCCTTCCACTGCCAAACATTTTGATGGCATATCCACATACCCGCTACCGCAATTAATTAATAATATGAAGCGATATGAGATATATGGTGGTTTCCTTCAGATAAAAAGAAATAACCCTTTCACTCAACACCTGCATAGTGTTATTCAGTTAATGTTCCAAGACAAGAATTTCCTGTTTCAATAATGGATAGCTGTTATTCATACGAATTAATTAATATTCGGTATTATCCGCTCCGTTAACAACAAAACTTAAATAACGAGGTCATAATGATTATCGCACGCTTCTTCTTGCTACTGGCTATATTGTCAGAAGTAGCAGGCACTAGCTCAATGAATATTGCAGGACAAAATGGTAGCTGGATAAGCTATCTATTAATGTATGTTCTTATTTCTATTTCTTATTACTTCCTAGCACTTGCCGCTAAGAAAATCTCTATTGGCGTGGCCTATGCCTGCTGGGAAGGTCTTGGCATCGCTTTGATCACCCTAGTTTCTATCTTCTATTTCGGGTCAGAGCTCAGCGCACAAGAGTTGATCGGTCTAGCACTTGTGGTTGGGGGCGTTGTAATGGTGACTCTAGGTGAGGAGCACCATCAACCTGAGCCGGGTCGTACTCGTAACGATGCAGCACGCCAATCTATTAGTGGTTAAGAGGTAACACCATGAATTCTATATTTAATATCTACTTTGGTTTCGTGCTAATTGCTGCACTTCTAGACATCGCAGCTAACATGGCATTGTCTAAATCTCACGGTTTTGAGAAGAAAAGCTGGGGTTTCGCCGCTATCGGTTTAGTTCTACTGGCTTTCACCCTGCTGGCACAAGCGGTTAAAGGAATTGACCTGGCAGTTGCTTATGCGACTTGGGGCGCTATCGGTATTCTTGGTACCGCGCTTGGTGGTTACTTCCTACTAAACCAGAAACTTAAACCTATTGGTTGGGCTGGTATCTTCACAGTAATCACTGCAGTTATTGTCTTAAAGTCCGCATAACCCCTAATTACTTCAATTTATTTACTCCTAGGTGCAAATTGTGCCTAGGAGTCTTTGAGGCTGAATCAAATGAACAATAAATGGTTTTCTAAAGACACTTCGTCAGTTATTGAAGCACTAAATGTCAATATTGAAGAGGGTCTTTCAAATAGTTCAGTAGAGAAAAGAAGAAATACCTTTGGCTACAACGAAATTACTAGCCAAGAACAAGAATCTATCTGGTATATTTATCTATCCCAATATAAAAACCCGCTTATCTATATTCTATTAGTTGGCTCTATTGTCTCGTGGGCAACAGGACACCTTGTAGATGCTATTGCCATTGCCGTTATTATACTAATTAATACTGGCATCTCTTTCTGGCAAGAATATAAAGCTAAAAAAGGCATGGAAGCCTTACAAAAGATGGCTGCACCTCAGGCGCAGGTTCGACGCGCCAGACAATGGGTTGATATTCCTGCGAGCGAACTGGTACCGGGCGATATCATCAGGATAAACACGGGTGATATCCTGCCTGCGGACGTGCGCATTCTAGAATCTCACAACCTGTCTATGGACGAAGCGGCGCTAACCGGCGAATCTGAACCGGTACAAAAGCAAACCGAGTCACTTGAGGGTGAAAACATAAGCCTAGGTGACCAAACTAACATGGGCTTTATGACCACATTGGTAACCGCGGGTAATGGTATCGGCGCTGTTGCAGCCACCGGCATGCAAACCGAGGTCGGCCATATTGCAGATATGATGAACACCACAGAAGAGACTCGTTCTCCGATGCAGGTGCGTATCGACACCCTAGCGAAAACCCTACTTTTTGCCGCGCTAGGCGTGGTGTCGGTTATCTGTGCCATTGGTTATGGCCACGGTCTTAGCTGGCTTGAGATCCTAACTACAGATATCTCTCTTTCTGTAGCCGCTATTCCAGAGGGTATGCCGACGGTACTGACCATAGTGCTGACTATGGGGTCAAATAAAATGGCCAAGAGCAACGCTCTAGCTAAACACCTGTCTGCTATTGAAACTCTAGGTTCAACCACGGTTATCTGCTCGGATAAAACCGGCACCCTAACCCAGAATCAGATGCAGGTAATGCGCGCCTTCGATGCAGATGGCATCTACTGGAAGGTGACGGGCAAAGGCTTCGCACCTGAAGGTGAGTTCTTTGCTCAAAATAGCTCAAGCAAGGTTGCCGACTGTGATGCCATGGTTACAGCATTGACTGCGGGTAGCCTAGTAAGTGACTCAGAATTGGTATTTAGAGATGGCAGTTGGGCAGTCAATGGTAGTCCAACAGATGGTGCGCTCGTGGTAGCCGCAACCAAGGCTGATATCACCAAAACAGAGCTTCTTAAAATCGGTGGCTATGAAGTTATTCGTCGCTTCCCATTCGATTCAAGCCGTAAGCTAGCCTCGGCTATCGTTCGCAGACCAAATGGCGAACATATGCTTGCTGTGGTGGGTGCTCCAGATGTTTTGCTGTCTAAATCAATGGAAAACCAGCCACCAGCAGAAGCCTACCGAAAGGCCGAGCTATCAGACATCACCAGTAAGGAGAAACTGCATGAAACTCAGGTTCCTGCTACCCATATTGGCTTTAACCGCGCTATGGATAACTTCGCTAGAGACGCACTTCGCACACTGGCTGTGGCTCATCGCCGCATAGATGAAACTGAGCTGGATTTAGACTCGAGCCTACTGGAAAACAAGCTTACTCTACTTGGCGTCTTCGGCATCATGGATCCACCAAGACCTGAGGTAAAAGAGGCCATTAAGCAGTGCTCTGAAGCAGGCGTAAAAACCGTGATGATTACGGGTGACCACGCAGCAACCGCAGCAGCAATCGCTAAGCAGATTGGTATTATCCGCAGCCAGTGCGACAAGGTAATGACTGGGGTTGAGCTCGATGACCTTACGGATATGGAACTTGAAGAAGTCTGTCCTGAGGTGGCGGTTTATGCTCGCGTAACCCCTGAGCACAAACTTCGAATCGTACGTGCTATCCAAGCTAACAATGAAGTCGCGGCAATGACGGGGGATGGCGTGAATGATGCCCCGGCTCTACGAGCTGCAGACATAGGTGTTGCTATGGGTATTACAGGCACATCGGTTGCTAAAGACTCAGGGGATCTGATCCTGCTCGATGACAACTTCTCGACTATCGTAAAAGCGGTTCGTCAGGGCCGTAAGATCTTCGATAACTTGCGTAAGTTTATCCGTCAGGCGCTGACCGCCAACGTGGGTGAGGTATCGGTGATCCTGTTTGCCTTCCTTTTGATGGGGCCGGAGACGATTCTGCCACTGACCCCACTAATGATCCTATGGGTAAATCTAGTATCAGACGGTATCCCAGCTCTAGCTTTAGGTATGGAACCGGAAGAGAGAGACGTGATGCGTCGCAGGCCTCGCAAGCGTGATCAGGGTTTCTTCTCTGATGGACTGGGCGCACAGATCGTAACCCGAGGTCTAGCACTGGGTGGATTGAGCTACATAGTGTTTAGCTGGATGCTGAGCCATAGTCACAGCGCAGAGTATGCACAAACAGCGGCCTTCATGACATTGATTTTCGGTCAGCTATGGCACCTGTTTGACAGTCGCTCTCTGACGACATTGTTTAGAATTAACCCATTTACTAACCGATATCTGCTAATGGCAATAGCCGTGTCTTCGACCTTGTCTCTGGGCTTTATCTACACCGCGCTGGGTCAAATGATATTCAGCACTGAGGCGCTTTCGATGCAGCATCTTGGCTGGATAATCCTAGGTTCAGCGATCCCGACACTAGTGCTTTCTGCTATCAAGGAAGTCACTAAGGTTCGCTTCTTATAATATCGTAAAGGTCCCTCGGGGCCTTTTTTATTGGCTCTGCTTTGGCTTAACCGCCAGTGCCACTACAGGCACCATGTGCAGTATCATCATACGGATTACATGGCTGAGCATGATAAGCGCCGGCTCTAAGCCAAGATAAAGTGCGGCTACCGTCATTGCCTCAATGCTTCCTGGCATCCACGACAACGAGAGCACAATAAAGGGCTTATCTAGCCAGAATGAAAAGGCAAAAGCGCAGACGAAGGTTACGCTCAGGCTAAGTAAGGTCACGCAAAGACTGGAGAAAGTGAAGTATCTGAATTCAGTCAGGGTTATCTTGCTGAGTCGCATCCCCATCACGGCTCCCAGTGCCGAGATTGCCACCATCATGATGATGGGCGAGATGGTCAAATCCAATTCTGGAAAAAAGCCATTTAAACCAATTCCCACCAGCATGCCCGTCACCATATAGGGTGCAGGGATACCTAGTTTATCGAGCAAAACACCTGTACCTCCAGCAAGCAAGAATGCCAGAAGAAATGCGCTTACATTAAACCCGAGAGGTTGCTCTAGAAGACCACCGCTCGATTGCTGGGAAACCAAAAGCCCCGACAGCAAGATAAGGAATATCAATCGAAAGGTATGTACGAAGATGACCTTCGCTGACGGCGTTTTCTGTGATTCATTGAGCACCATAACCGCCGCCATAGCTCCCGGAATCGAAGCCAATAGACTGTCGCTCTTACTCCAAGAAAAGCGTTGCAGTAGCCAGTATCCACAAAGCACCTGAAGGCTCATACACACTACTAGCCCTATCAACATAGTCAGTGGAAACCCAGTGGCAAAGAATGATGGTGGGATCAAGCCTCCTACACTGAGCCCGAGAGCGAGCTGAACAAAGATAAGCGTATGAGTAGGAACCTTGGTTTTTATCCCCCACTTACTCAAAAGAATAATGGCAATAATACTGCCAAACATCTCACCTAGCGGCACCGACAACAGCACAAATAGCGCTGAGGATGCAAAGGCGATAGCTAGAGTTGAGACAGAGTTTAGTGAAGGCTTCAAATCAAACAGTCCATGTTAAAAGTGAAGCGCTAGCATATCAGAGCAATAATTATGCGTCCGATTTCAAGTGTGACAATGAGATACAGAATGAGTTAGTGAGTGTTTACAAGCTATTGATAATACTGACACTACTGGATATCTTGTAGTTAAACCTCACGAAAAATAAGCATACAATGAAGGGATCTATCTTAATCACAGGCTGCAGCAGTGGCATAGGTTATCACTGCGCAAAGGAACTGCACCAAGCGGGCTATCAGGTTATCGCTAGCTGTCGAAATCCTGAAGATGTCGAAAGACTGCAAGCCGAAGGAATGGTCTGTGTCGAATTGGATGTGACCAAGCCCGAATCAATACAAACGGCCCTTGAGCAGACCCTTGAGATTAGCGGCGGTAAACTCGATGCTCTGTTCAACAACGCCGCTTATGGTCAATGTGGTGCCCTTGAAGACCTGCCTACTGATGCCCTGCGAGCCCAATTTGAAACTAACGTCTTTGGCTGGCACGAACTCACCAAAGCGGTTATTCCTGTGATGCTCAAGCAAGGCCATGGCAAGATTATTCAAAACAGCTCAGTGCTTGGATTAGTGGCAATGAAATATCGCGGCGCATACAACGCCAGTAAGTTTGCCTTAGAGGGTTACACCGACACTCTACGTCTAGAGTTAATGGACACTAACCTTTCTATTAGCCTTATCGAACCTGGCCCAATTGTGAGTAAATTCCGTGAAAATGCACTAAAAGCATTTCAAAGTACGATAGATGCGGATAACTCCAGACACAGCAAAAACTATCAAAACACCATTGAACGCTTATCGAAAGAATCGCCAACCAATGGCTTTACCCTGCCACCGGATGCCGTGACAGACAGAGTTATTGAGATCCTAGAAAGCAACAAGCCGAAAGCCCGCTATTACGTTACCAAGCCAACCTATATCTTCGGCTTCTTACGTCGCGTTCTCTCAGCCAGATTGTTAGACAAACTGCTAGTAAAGAGTGACTAGATCACTCTTACTTGGTGTTCGATATCTTCAGCAAGATCTCCTCAAGCTGATCCCAAGGCATAGGCTGTGCGTCAATTACCTCGATTCTGGATTCAAACCCATCTAATGTAAGTTCGTTGACAGACAGCACACCATCAGCCTTATTGAATGCATAACACCCTTTATCGGTGTTCATAACCGCTTTTATACGGTCAGCAGTAAGCTCGTTTAACAGTGAGAATAGGTTATCAAAGTTAAACACCAGCTCTGCACCGAATAACCACCCACATGAGAAGTAGCCCTGTCCTTTGTTTTCTTTTCGGATGTGGCTTTGGTTAGGTGGTAGTTGGAACTGCGGTTCTAGTGCAGCATGATGATGGTGATGCTCTTCAATATCATCATTCTCATTTGGTTTAATGTGCATATCCAAAAGTGAGAGTTCAATATCACCACGTGTAGCGGTAACAATCGTGGTATTGATGTCCTGCGCTTGAAGCCAGTCATACATATCTTTGATTTGAGCTGTCGATGCCAGTTCATGCTTATTGGCTACGATGATATCCGCTACTTCCAATTGTTGCTTAAAGTTGGAGTTAGAGGTGTATTTCTCGTCTTCATAATACCTAGCATCGCTCAGTGTCAGCGTCGTACGTATTTCGATGTATGGACTGAATTGAGCAGATGACAGAGTAGCCATGATTTGCTTGGGATGCCCTAATCCAGTTGGCTCTATGATTAGCCTATCTGGATTCTCACGTAATAGTGCAGTAATCGCTACGCTAGTAGGAACACCTGCTGTACAACAAATGCAACCGCCGGGTACTTCTTTGATAAGAGCACCACTATCAGACATCATGGCCCCGTCGATACCTATCTCACCAAACTCATTCACGAGCACCGCCCAGTTTTCGTCGGCGGGCTTATTTTTTAAAAGATTAAGAATAGTGGTGGTTTTTCCAGTTCCGAGAAAACCAGTGATGATGTTGGTAGGTACTTTACGAGTCACAAGGATACTTCTTGATTTGAGAGTAAGAACTCGAGTCTACAAAAAGTACCGCAAAAGAAAAAGCCCGGTAGCAGTTACCGGGCTTTAGAGTCTGTTGAGCGTCTAGATTAACGAATATTCAGTACCGATGACCAAATATCCTGTGAGTGCGCCATAAGCGAAGAAAACATAAAGAACATTGCTACAACTATCAATGCTGACATTATCGCGTACTCAACTACTTTCATTAATCTCACCTTTATTACGTGCTAGAAACTGAGGCGCGATTATACTGGCATTGATTGAAATTTAAACAGGTTATTGTGTATCTATATGTGCAATCTAAGATACCATTTTTGGTTTATGAGTGCGCGAGCTTAGAGGTGCATCAGCCAACCAATAAGTCATACAATTAAGTGGTACACATCGACACTTGTGGAGGAAAGAGGTTTGAAGGCCGTTTGCTCCAGAAAACACAAAGGCGCAACGAATTGCGCCTTCTTAACGTCTCGTTACTCAATCGTGAGTCTGCGAATCTCGCGGTCACTTTAACCCGGAGATATATTAACGAGTGTTGAAGTATTTGAAGCTCTTCAGCCTTGGAACAATAACCTTATTGTCGTGAAGATCAAACGAGGGACCGATAATGTGTTCCTCTGAGTAACCTTACACCTAAAGCATGGCTCAAATTGGTGAAACTGCAAGAATTACCAAAAAATGAAATTTTAATTACCGTTTTGATCATGGAATAAATCAGACAATTAAGGTTTAATATGCAACGGATTAACTACAACAATTAAAATAAGAGACCCCATCAGTGCTTCGTAGATTCAATCGCTTCCAGCATATTCCACCCTCACAGGCGGCGCTAGCGCTGGGTATTATCGGTTTGGGTCAAGCGTGGTCTCTCTATATTCCTACCGTTGGTGGTGCTATACGTCCATATCTGGTCGTCATTGGCGCACTTTTGTTGATCCCAGTACTTCTCAAATATTTCCTTAATCCGAAGATATTTCTGGCTGATATTCGCCACCCGCTAAATGGTAGCCTTATGGCTCCAATGAGTATGGCGCTGTTGGTTTTGTGCGATTATGTGGCCACTGTTTTTCCAGAGCCTGCGCATTATCTTTGGCTCGCCTCATTAAGCCTCCAT
This sequence comes from Vibrio ishigakensis, assembly GCF_024347675.1. Taxonomy (NCBI): domain Bacteria; kingdom Pseudomonadati; phylum Pseudomonadota; class Gammaproteobacteria; order Vibrionales; family Vibrionaceae; genus Vibrio; species Vibrio ishigakensis. The sequence continues at coordinate 189,713 of NZ_AP024882.1, forward strand.
CTACTAATGATGGTTCTGTTTTTTGGCTTTCAGTTTGCTGACTTTAAGATGGCGAATATTGTACCTAGCTGGTTTCTCTATCCGGTTGGGGTAATCAGCAGTACTTTGGCGGGTTCAGGTTTAGGTCATATCACCTTCTCACAGAATATGGCGAATCTATGTATCGCCATCTATTTTGTAATGCTTCCTGTCGTGCTGTATCGATTAGTGTTCTTAGGCAAACTTCCAAGGCGTGCGCGCCCTACACTGGCTATTATGGCCGCACCAATCAACCTGACATTGGCCGCCTATCTGGTAAACTTCCCTGAGCCTGACCCTATTCTGGCGGGAGCACTGGCGGGTATCGCTATCACCATGACGGTACTGGTGTTCCTGTGTTACTTCAATCTGCTCAGACTGAACTTTCAGCCCTCTATTGCAGCAGTAACCTTCCCATCAGTGATCAGTGCTATCGCTATGTCACGTCTGACCACTTGGTTTAAAGACTCTCACCCAAACTGGTATTGGCTACATAACTTCGGCATGTTCGAACTCACCATAGCCACATTGCTGGTTGTCTGGGTATCCGCTGGCTATTTAGTCATGTACTGGCCAGAACGATTCAAAACAAAAACGGAGCACTAAGTGCTCCGTTTTTATATTCGTTAATTTGCTACTTATTAGCGCAAACCGTGCAAAAACTCATGGCGAGTTGCGGCATTAGATTTGAATATACCGCCCAGTGCTGTAGTAGTAGTTTCGCTGGTTGCATCCATCACACCGCGAGATTTCACACAGTAGTGAGTCGCATCGATAGTGACCGCTACATCATCACTACCCAGCAGTGTTTGCAGTGCAACTAAGATTTGCTGAGTCATGCGCTCTTGGACTTGAGGGCGCTGAGCGAAGAAGCGAACGATACGGTTAATCTTTGAGAGACCAATGATCTTGCCACGAGGGATATAAGCTACCGCTGCGCGACCATCGATGGTAACTAGGTGATGCTCACAAGTGCTGGTCAGCGTGATGTCTTTCACTCGAACCATCTCGCTAACATCCATCTTGTTTTCGATAACGGTGATCTTAGGGAAGCGAGTGTAATCAAGACCAGAGAAGATCTCGTCTACATACATCTTGGCGATGCGGTGCGGAGTCTCTTGCAGAGAGTCGTCAGTAAGATCCAGTTGAAGTAGACCAAGAATCTCACGCATATGATATTCAATGCGCTCTTTCTTCTCGTCTGAACTTAGATCATTTTGCACCATAGGTGTTTCAAGGCCACGGGCCTCAAGTGCTTGTTTTACCAACAAAGCCGATTCACTCAAACCTGACATCGTTTAGCGTCTCCTGTACAACTCTTTGCTCAATACGGCCAATAATTCCGCAATGGCGTGAGAGGATACTCGTATTTTGCATAAATTACATCTTCTATTTACCGTAAGCGGTATTGTGGCTGGCGACATCATGCTAAAGTTTCATTTTTAATACATGTGAAACAAAGGATAAATCATGGGCTGTTGTGACGCTCCTGGGTTGATGCCAATTGAAGAGGCAATGCCAATCATTCTAAAAAATACCCCTGTTGTTACCGAGACCGAAACTCTGGCAATAGAGGATGCAATTGGCCGAGTATTGGCACACGATGTCAGCTCTCCCCTTAATGTCCCGCCTTTTGATAACTCAGCAATGGACGGCTACGCAGTTCGTATTGCCGACCTAAATCGTTCGCTAACCATGCCACTTGTAGGTAAGTCATTCGCTGGTGCTCCATTTAATAACGAATGGCCAACGGACAGCTGCGTACGCATCATGACCGGTGCTCAAATCCCTGAAGGGTGTGACGCTGTGATTATGCAAGAAGATGTAACCGCAGATGGCGAGAGCATCACTTTCAATGTTGAGCTAGGCTCGGTGAAGCCCCAGCAACATATCCGCCCTACCGGTGACGACATCAAAACCGGTCAGCTAGCTCTTGAAAAAGGCACACGCCTATCTGCGCGCGACCTTCCTATGCTGGCCTCTTTGGGCGTTGCTACGGTAGACGTATTTCGTAAGCCAATCGTGGCTGTATTCTCGACAGGTGATGAGTTAAAACCAGTTGGTACTGAGCTACAAGCCGGTGAGATCTACGACAGCAACCGCTATGGTATGCGCCCACTGTTCGACAAGTTCGGTTGTGAAGTGATTGACCTGGGTATCATCCCTGACAACGAAGAGCTTCTTCATCAAGCGTTTGAAAAAGCCAAATCCGTTGCTGATGTGGTGGTCACCTCAGGCGGCGTAAGCGTAGGTGAAGCGGACTACACCAAGGATATCCTTGAGCAACAAGGTGAAATCAGCTTCTGGAAGCTAGCGATTAAACCAGGTAAGCCATTCGCGTTTGGTTCACTGGGTGACGCCCTATTCTGCGGCCTTCCAGGTAACCCAGTGTCAGCCTTTGTGACCTCTTATGTTTTGGTTCAGCCTTTGATTGCGAAGCTAAGCGGTGAGAGCCAATGGAAAGAAGCACCAAGCATCTCTGCTATCTCTAAATCTGCATTCAAGAAGCGTCCGGGTCGCGCCGATTATCAGCGTGCTATCTTCTCAGTGAATCAAGACGGTCAACTTGAGGTAGAAAGCACGGGTAATCAGAGTTCAGGTGCATTCCGTTCGATGAGCCTTGCCAACTGTTTTGCCATCCTTGAGCGTGAGCGCGGCCATGTAGAGATTGGCGAAACTGTTCAAATTCAACCATTTAGCTCAGTGATGTACTAATGGATATATTAAGCGACGAAGAACTGCTTCGTTATAATCGTCAGATCATCTTGCGTTCGTTTGATTTCGAAGGACAAGAAACCCTGAAGCAGAGTTCAGTTTTGCTTATTGGTGCCGGTGGCCTAGGTTGTGCCACCAGCCCATACCTAGTTTCAGCAGGTATTGGCAAACTCACCATTGTCGACTTTGATGATATCGAGCTGTCTAACCTGCAGCGTCAGATCCTACATACTGAAAAAGATGTGGGTCGTCGTAAGGTAGACTCTGCTAAAGAGAGCCTCGCAGCCATCAATAGTCTGTGTGACATCCAAGCCATCCATGAAAAGCTGGACGATGCCAAGTTAGAGGCGCTTATCCAAGAGCACAGTTTAGTTATTGATGCTACCGATAATCTAGATACCCGCAATCAGATAAACCGCCTCTGTTTTAAACACAAAACACCGCTCGTTTCGGGTGCTGCGATTCGCCTTGAGGGTCAGGTGATTAGCTTTACCTATGGCGAAGGTGAACCTTGTTATCAATGTCTAAGCTCTTTATTTGGTGATGCCAACCTGAGCTGCGTTGAAGCGGGAATTCTATCTCCTGTGGTCGGTGTGATTGGCAGTATGCAGGCGTTGGAAGCGATTCGCGTGCTGACTAAGCTGGGCGAGGTCTCCAGTGGCAAGCTTCTGATACTGGATGCACTGAACCTAAAATGGCGAGAGTTTAACCTTCCTAAGCAACAAAACTGTAAGGTTTGTGGCACATGATTCTCAGCTAAACGTTTGCACTGGTCACACCTTACATTCTTGCAATAAAAACCATTCACAAACGCTCTAGATTAGCTTAGATTAGTCCAAACACCTCCCCACTGGGACGCAAAGGAGGCCTTTACCTCCTTTGTTTTAATCTTGATTAGGATGAACAAGAATGAGCAATAAACTACAACAACTTCGCTCTCAAACTGTTGTTGTTGCCGATACAGGTGACATCGAGGCGATTGCAAAATATCGTCCAGAAGATGCAACAACTAACCCTTCTCTAGTTCTTAAAGCTGCAGGCCTTGACCACTATCAACCCCTAATTGATAGCGTTGTAGCAGAAGCAAAACAGAAGTTTGACAACATCGATGCACAAGTAGCATTTGCAAGTGACTACCTAGCAGTGAAGATCGGCCTAGAAATCCTAAAAGTGGTACCAGGTCGCGTTTCTACAGAAGTAGACTCTCGCCTATCTTACGACACTGAAGGCAGCATCGAGCGTGCACGCAACATCATCAAGATGTACGAAGCGGAAGGCATCAATAAAGAACGTATTCTTATTAAGCTTGCTTCTACTTGGCAAGGTATCCGCGCGGCAGAGCAACTAGAGAAAGAAGGCATCAACTGTAACCTGACTCTACTATTCTCATTCGCTCAGGCTCAGGCTTGTGCTGAAGCAGGTGTTTACCTGATCTCTCCTTTCGTTGGCCGTATCATGGACTGGTACAAGGCGAAAGAAGGTCGTTCGTTTGAAGCGGCTGAAGACCCAGGCGTACTGTCTGTAACTAAGATCTACAACTACTACAAAGAGCACGGCTACAACACTGTCGTTATGGGCGCAAGCTTCCGTAACACGGGCGAGATCCTAGAGCTAGCTGGCTGCGACCGTCTAACTATCAGCCCTCAGCTTCTAGAAGAGCTAGAGCAAGCAAAAGGAGTTGTTGAGACCAAGCTAGTAGACAATGGCGCAACTAAAGAGCGTCCTGCTCCGCTAACTCACTCTCAGTTCCTATGGGATCACAACCAAGACCCAATGGCGATTGAAAAACTAGCGGAAGGCATTCGTCAGTTCGCTGTTGACCAAGAGAAACTGGAAGACATGCTAAAAGCGCGACTAGCTGGCTAATCCCACCTAGAACCCTAGATTTAGAGCCTCAGCAATGCTGGGGCTTTTTTGTTTCTTGCCACTAGCAAAATGCAGGTCTAGTTTTTATTGAGTACCCAGAACACTCAAGGAGAAGCTAGATGCCACATCACACCTATAAGATGACCGAGCTTGTCGGCTCATCACCAAATGGAATTGAAGACGCTATCAACAACGCGGTAGAAAAAGCCAGCAAGAGTGTACACAACATGCGTTGGTTCGAGATGCAGGAAGTGCGAGGTCATATCGATGACGGCAAGGTGGCCCACTGGCAGGTGACCATCAAGATTGGCTTCACCCTAGATTAAATATAGAAAAAGCGCCCTAGGGCGCTTTTCTTTTGTTAACAGCAGCAGCCTTTTGAGACTTCAATAGCTTGAGCACTTGCTCGGCAAGGCTTGCTATTTATTGCTGTTACCAAACGCTGCAATGATGCCTCTAGCTTTTCTCGTGGCACGGCGAAGTTCATGCGATAGAAGTTGGGGTCAGACTCTCCAAACCAAGTGCCTGGGGTTAGTGCGAGCTTTGCCTTTTTGACCAACAGAGACTTCAACTGCCCTGCTTCTAAGTTCAACTCAGTAAAATCAAACCAGATCTGGTTAGTTCCTTGAGGCTTGTATGCCTTAACTTGAGGAGCATTAGTTTTTAGGTAATCAAGGATAAAATCACGGTTCGCATTGGTGTACTTAAGGTAGCCATCAAACCATTCTTCACCCTTCTCATAAGCAGCGATAGTGGCGTAGGTAGTTAGGGCATTACCATGGTCTAGCGCCAACGAGCTAACCATGTCGGCAATCTCTGACTTCATCTCAAAGCTGTTGGTATAGATAAAGCCAACCGAGATGCTGTTAAGACCAAAGTTTTTCGCTGGAGAGCCAATAATCGAAATGATATTAGGGTAATCGAACTCTAGGATACTGGTGAACTTCTGCTTATCGAACACGATATCTGCATGCACCTCATCGCTCACTACGACTACATCGTATTTATTAGCAATGCTAACCAGTTTCTCCATCTCAGCATAAGACCACACACGACCAACAGGGTTATGTGGATTACACAGCAAAACCATCTTCGCTTTGCCTGAAGCAAGCTTTGCCTCAAAGTCGACAAAGTCTACCTCATATCGCTCCCCATCCGCTTTTAGGGGGTTAGCAACAACCTTGCGACCTGCTGACTCAATCAAGCGACGGAACTGATGATACACAGGGGTTTGGATAAGCACTCCATCGCCTTTTTCTGTGTACTGGCGGATAAGAAGACCAATAGCACTTAGCACACCTGGCACTTGAACAAAGTTCTCTGGGTTAAGTTCTAGAGCATGGCGGCGCCTATTCCAATCAGCAATGGCATTGAAAGCACGCTTTGAGTCGAACTCATAAGAGTACAGCTCGCGGCTCACCAAACGTTGCAATTCATCGGTGATCGGCTGTGCAATCGGGAAGTCCATATCCGCGATCCAATAAGAATCTAGGTCAGTGGCACCATAGATGTTATTGAGCATGTTCGCGTCATGTTTGATGAAATTATGCTGATTTTCTTTCTGCTTTGCTTCGATTTTAAACACAGTTTGTTCCCATTCTAATAATTGATACACCTATAAGACGGAACAGTTCGAGAAAAGACGAAATATTTTTAAAAAATAAAAAAAGACCTCCATTTGGGAGGTCTTCAATAGAAATTTAAGAATTAAGCGCTAACTAGCTCTGTCTTCTCGCTACGCTTTTTAAGAAACGCATAGCCAAAGCCTGTTACTGCTGTACCTGCTGCGATTGCTACTAGGTACATAAGTACTGGAGAAATAGCATTCGGGATAAGCAGAACGAACAGACCACCATGTGGTGCCATTAGTTTTGCACCGAATAGCATAGATAGAGCACCGGTTAGTGCGCCGCCCGCCATACATGCAGGGATAACGCGCATTGGGTCTTTCGCTGCAAATGGGATAGCACCCTCAGAGATAAAGCACAGACCCAGTACAAACGACGCCTTACCTGCTTCACGCTCGCTTTGGTCGAACTTGCTCTTAGCAATGAAGGTAGCAAGGCCCATACCTAGCGCAGGAACCATACCTGCAGCCATGATAGCCGCCATAGGGGCATAGGTTTGTGAGGCTAGAAGGCCTACACCAAACGCATACGCTGCCTTGTTAACCGGACCGCCAAGGTCAAAACACATCATAGCGCCAAGAAGCACGCCCAGTAGAACTGCACTGTCAGAACCCATGTTGTTCAGGAAATCTGTCAGGCCATTCATGATGCCAGATACTGGGCCACCCACGATGTAGATCATCACAAGGCCAGTGAACAAAGTCGCTACAAATGGAATGATCAAGATAGGTTTAAGTGCCTCCATCGACTGTGGAAGGCTAACCTTTTCAGCCAGGAACTTAGCTGCATAACCTGCAATAAAACCTGCTGCGATACCACCAAGGAAACCTGCACCTGTTGAGCTTGCAAGCATACCGCCCACAAGACCTGGAGCTAGACCCGGACGATCTGCAATAGAAAATGCAATGTAACCCGCAAGCACAGGGATCATAAGCGCGAACGCAGAGCCGCCACCGATAGTCATCAAGGCCTCAGCCAGTGTGCCCTGCTCTTTAAATGCCTCGATACCAAATACGAAAGAAAGAGCGATGATAAGGCCACCTGCAACCACTACAGGAAGCATGTGCGATACACCCGTCATCAGGTGCTTATAGGCACCCTTCTTCTCTTCTGTCGCACTTGATTGGCTAGTGCCCGAGTGTTGATAAACGCTCGCTTCAACAAAGGCTTTGTCCATCTCTTCAGCGGTTTTCTTCAGTGCTGGACCCGTTTTGGTACGGTACATCTTCTTGCCATTGAAGCGATCTAATGGAACTTCGATGTCAGCTGCGATAATCACAAGATCCGCATCAGCGATTTCTTGGTCCGTCAGTTGGTTCTTGGCACCTACAGAGCCGCGTGTCTCAACCTTGATTTGGTGACCTCGACGCTTACCTTCCTCTTCAAGGGCTTCTGCCGCCATAAAGGTGTGTGCAACGCCAGTTGGACATGCTGTGATAGCAACAATCTTCTTGGTTTCCGAACTCGCAGTCGCCTTAGCTTCTGACTCAGCAAGAACCTCAGCTTTCTCACTAGCGCTGTTTAGAAACGCCACAGAATCAGCGGTAACCTCATTGATTACACCTTGATAAAGCTTCTTTCCTGCAAAGCGCGATAAATCGATAGCCACATCAGAAGCCACTACCACTAGGTCGGCTTGTTCGATGTCGCTGGTTGATAATGGTGTAGAGTCGATAACGCTAGACTGGCATTCAACCTTAGCATTCCAACCCAGCTTAGCAGCTGCTTGCTCTAGTAGACCTGCCGCTAGGATGCTGTTCGCAACACCACTAGGACAAGCTGTAATCATTACGATATTCATATTAGGGAACCTTTTTCTCAGAGCTGGATAACTTTTGTTTCTTGTTGGATTTGTTGTAATTGTTGTTGGCTAGGTACGCCTACGCCTACTTGGCTAACTGCTAGTGCAGACAAAGCGGTAGCGAAGCGAATAAGTTCTGTTTTTGGCATCTGTTGCATCTGCCCCCAGCAAAGCCCAGCAACTAGGGTATCGCCCGCGCCTACAGTGCTAACCACTTGCATACGTGGTGGCTGGGACTGAATCCACTCACCTTGGTTTAGCCACATCACGCCTTCAGCGCCCATAGAGACAACCACGTTCTGGATGCCTTGCTCACCAAGAGACTCGGCAGCGACTTTACACTGCTCAGGCGTTTCTAGCTTTTCACCGACAAAGTCACTTAACTCTTCATCGTTCGGCTTGATAAGCCAAGGCTTGGCAGCAATGCCTGCTTTTAACGCAGCTTTGCTACTATCGAAGAATACCTTCTTGCCTAATTGGTTTAGCTTTTCAATCCAAGCTGCACACATCTCTGGGGTTACCCCCCCCGGAAGACTACCCGCAATCACAAAATAGTCGTGGGTTTCAGCTAGGTTAAATAGCGTTTGCTCAAAGCGCGCGACCTCATCTTCACTCACCTGAACGCCCGGAAAGTTGATGTCACTCACGTCACCACTTTCTTCCACCAACTTAACGTTGATACGAGTAGCACCACTTACCTCGACGAATTCATTACGAACGCCGATCTGCTCAAACAGCTGATGGAAAAGTTCTGGGTTGTCTTTACCAAGAAAGCCAGTAACCGTCACATCAGCGCCAAGTTCACTTAAAACCTTAGCTACGTTTACTCCCTTGCCAGCAGCATGCAGATTGCTTTTCTCAACTAGGCTCACAGAACCTTGGTTGAGGCTTTGCAGACTGCCTGTAAGGTCCAACGCTGGATTTAGAGTAATAGTGACAACCTTATTGGTTTTCATCTCTGACATAACCACTCCTTAGCCTTCACCCAGACCAGATTCGATAGCCTTACCGATAGACGCTAAAGCCTCGGCCGCATCGCTACCTTCAGCGGTGAATTGAAGCTGATGACCATGTTTAACACCTAGGGCAATCACCTTCATCAAGCTTTTGGCATTTACTACCTTGCCGTCACCATCTAGGTTGGCAACGCGGATGTTGGACTCAAATTTCTTACACTCTGCAACCAGCATAGCGCCCGGTCTTGCGTGCAGGCCGTGTGCATTTTTGATCTTAAAGATTGCGCTATTGCCAGCTTCAGAGGCTGCTTCAGTTTCCCCGCCAGTTAATAGCGAAACAATGGTAGGGATGTCAGCATCAAGTAGCTTGCTCTGACTACCATCGAAAACCAGCTTTGAAACGTTGGATAGAATATTTGCGTGAGCGCCATTACAAGCTGCGAAGGTGATAAGACCTTTTACCGCTTGGCCGTCTAATTCGAACTCACTCGCGCTAGAGACAAATGATACGCCAGTGCGTGAAACTCCCTTATCGCTACCGACCAACCAAAGACCGTTACCAAGAGCGGTCGGTGCTTTAGTTACGATATCAGCAACAAACTCACTGCTCGCACACTCATTATTCTTAAGAAGACCAGCGGCTACCGCGCTCAACTGAACCATATCCGTTGCTGGGAAACCCAGCTGAATGGTCGATGCATCAAATTCCACCTCGAGCTGAACCTCACCATTAAGCAAACCAATAATCTCATCAGCATCTTTTGCATCACGCAGACGCTCTTGAATACCGTCAGCACCGAGAACCTTAGTCAGCTGCTTTAGGATATCTAGGTGCTCATCAGATTTAGCCGCAATACCGATTGCCACATAAGCCTGATTACCATCGCCCCAATCTACACCTTGAGGGAAGTGATGAACCGCAACGCCTGTGGTCTTAACCATAGAACGGGTATCCGTGGTGCCGTGAGGGATGGCGATACCATTTCCAAGGAAGGTTGAATTCTGGTTTTCTCGGTTAAGCATGCCTTCTACATAGCCCTGCTCTACCAGACCTTTATCAGTCAGACTGGCAGCGATAGCCTTGATTGCAGAAAACTTGTCTTGCGCTGATTGCGACAAGCTAATGTCATTGGTGGTTAGTTTAAGCATGGTTGCTTCTCCAGCTTTACTTGTTTAGCTAGGTTCAAGCCTAGCGAATATTTTAATTTGTTCACCCTGCTGAACTGAATCGATTCAGCAAATAACTATTCTTATGTTGTTCTGTTCAACAATTCCCAATTAAGTGTGTATTTCATTTCGTAAAATGAGTGAGCTGTGTCACTTAACAAGATTTGCTGAATCCTTTCAGCTTTTATACTGAATCGGTTCAGCATATAATTCAAATGGAATTTAGATCATTAGTGGCGGAATTTGATCCGGTGCACAAAAGATAGGGCGAATCAATGACTCTCGATGAGATAGCAAAACTGGCTGGTGTATCCAAAACCACCGCGAGTTATGTCATAAATGGCAAAGCACAGAAGTATCGCATCAGCGAAAAGACCCAGCGTAAGGTCATGGCAGTGGTTGATGAGCATAACTATCGCCCAGACCACGCGGCCTCATCCCTGCGCGCTGGAAACTCTCGCTCTTTTGGTTTGATCATCCCAGATCTTGAAAACACCAGTTACGCCCGCCTAGCCAAACTGCTCGAGCAGAATTCCCGAAAAGCAGGCTACCAAATCCTGATCGCGTGTTCCGATGATGATCCAGACACAGAGCAAAAGGTAGCGGATACCCTGATTAGTCGCCGCATCGATGCCCTATTCGTTGCCAGTACCATGCCCAACGCCAGCGAGTACTATCAAAGACTACAAAACAGTGGTACTCCGGTTATCGCCCTCGACCGTGCCATGAATGACGAACACTTCAGCTGCGTGATTAGCGAAGACTTCGACGCTGCCCATGATCTCACACGCTCCCTTATCTCATCTAAGATACAAAGTATGGGCCTAATCGGTGCCCTACCGGAACTGCAAGTATCCAAAGAACGTGAGCAGGGGTTTCGCTCCGTATGTCAGCAAGAAGGGTATGAGACACAAGTAAACTATGGTCATCACTTCTCCCGAGAAGAAGGTAAGAAGCTTTTCTCTGACTGGGTAAAAAAAGGCTGTGTTCCAGATGCGGTAATCACCACCTCATACACCCTGCTCGAAGGCATTCTGGATGTAATGCTGGAAAAGCCTGAATTGATGAACAAGGTTAAGCTCGGCACCTTCGGTGACAACCGCTTGCTGGACTTTCTACCAATCAAAATCAACTCTCTACCGCAGCAGTTTGAATTGATTGCGGACAGCGCAATGGAGTTGGCGTTGAATGCTTCAGCGAAGAGGTATAACCCTGGGGTGGAGTTGGTTCCTAGAAAGATTGTGGTTAGAAAATAGCGGTGAGCTTTAAGCTGTCAGCTTTCAGAGGGTTGATTACGATGTTGGATGTTTGCTTTTAAACAGTTGAGTTTCGAAGTCATGAAGATCCCGACTAAGAGCCAGCCGGGATGACGTTCATTATTGATTTACGGAGCTATTTCCCTGCGTCATCCCGGAAATTGCAACGCAATTATCCGGGATCTGTTTGAGCACCCAACCATATCGAAGCCACTCAAATTAAACGTATACACTATCTCCATAGCGAAAGAGCCAAAAACTGACAGCTGATCGCTCAAAACTGACAGCTCCGCCCCCTACCACTTAACAATACCCTTAGTCACCTTAATCCCCCCAACCAAAGTTGAACCGCCAAGGTCCTTCGCCAGCCTCATCAAGGTATCGTGAAAGCCATTATTTGGAAACGCATCCTCGACCTGTTTAATGGTTTCCTTACTCAACCCCTTGCGCACCATACCCATGGAAGCATCAATCCAGTCCGCCTTGCGGCACGCTTCTATGACTTTCTGATGGGCACCCTTATAGGGGGTGATCTTATGATGCCAATGAATCGCGCCTTGCAATTCATCTGGGTCGAGCCCCCAACCGAACTCTTCATTGTCTTTCAGAGCCACTGCCTCAGACGGCTCTAGATAAGCAAGCTCATGGTCTGTCCAAAGGCCTATATCGTGGTAGACAAAAGCGGTCTCGACAATCTGCTCTAGCTCCGGATCGTTGCCAAGAAAGTGCATGGCGTAGGTGATGGTGCGGTATACATGATTGCGATAGCCAAGATAATCATCGCCAATCAAATGCTTATAACGTGAAAAGAGCTCTTCCACTCGTGGGCGTTCTAATTTTATTTCTATCTGCGACATCTTCCCTGCTCATTCGGTGATATTCCTAAAAACAATATAGAAGCTGACCTTTAATCGATAAAGGAACTAACAATCACTATCTGAAGAAAACTTACCTTCCATCAAAACAGGTGCAAAAAGCGGCGCTAGAATACGGCATCTTTTGAACAGTGACTCGAGGCATAGCGTGATTACAAGGTTACCTAGATGGGTGGAATATGGGGCTTTCTTGCTGGCTTTTATTGCCGGAACCATTAACGCTATCGGGCTTCTAGGCATCGACCATCAGTCTGTGTCACACCTTTCAGGTACTGCAACCCTGTTTGGTACTAAACTGCTCACCTCTCCTCTATCAAAGAGTTTGCATCTTGCCGGTGTGATTGCCTCTTTCTTCATAGGTTCGGCCATTTCTGGTTTTGTACTTAAATCTTCATCGTTGAAGTTAAAGCGTCACTACGAGATACCCCTACTGCTTGAGGCTCTGCTAATTTTCATCACCCTATATCTGCTAACTACCGATAGCGGTTATGGTGACTTCACCGCATCTATGGCATGCGGCCTGCAAAATGCCATGGTCACCACCTATAGTGGTGCCGTGGTGCGTACCACCCACCTTACCGGTATTATCACCGACCTTGGGCTTATGTTTGGCCACTACCTGAGGGGCGAGAGCATCAACAAGAGAAAGCTCATATTGTTTAGCTTGATCAGCCTAGGCTTTATTTTTGGCGGTACAGTTGGCGCTTTGCTTTTCAACGCCATTCTATTTCACGCACTGCTTCTACCTGGGGTTCTATGTGTGCTTATCGCGCTCTGCTATCGCTATTATGTGAAAACACATCCAGATATTGAATAAACGCCAGAAACGACAAATCACGCAGTTAAGCGTTTGTATTTTAGAAAAAAGGGAGTTTAAAAATTGGAGCGTGCAGCGGGAATCGAACCAGAAGCACTACCCATTAAAACCATATAAATCACTGATAAAACAGTTAGTTAAGCAAAAGTCAAAATAGCTTTTGTTGGTTATTATCTGCCAAATGTACCACTTGATCGTTTCACTTTCAATTAAACTGGAGTTAAAAGAAAGACATAAAAAAAAGCACATAAAGTGCTTTTTTTTAAGATTCAGTTACCTCTAGAAGGATATGTTTAAGCTACTTGTGTTCCTCTGCTCCTTAAATGCCAAACCTCCACGAATATTGTTTTGCCAGAGTAGATAGTTACTTTCCATAACTTTTACACTTGTCTGTCCACAATGGTCAGCAACATCGACCTTTCGCATACCAGCATTAATACTGTTATTGACGAAAGTATGTCGTGCTACCTTGCTGCCCCTAAACTCTACATTTGCCAACTCAAAGTATTTACTCAAGGCATGGTAATATTGCACACTACTCTTCCACGGTTGCTGAGTTGTGGGAGCAACGAAGAAGAAATCTTCTGTCACTTCTCCATCTCGTGTCATGAACGTCATCTTGCACGTTTTTCCTTGAAGGAGCTGCTGTTTCAGAATTTTGGTAGAGAGTTCTGTTAGTGAAATTACTCTAATTGATTTCTCCGTCTTTGGTTGCTTCAACTCTCCACCGACAATAGAGTATTTAATCTTAAGAGTTTGTTCTTCAGGGTCAAAACCAGAAACAGTAGCTCCAAAGATCTCACCAGTTCGTAGGCCTTCCTCAGACGCTAATATAAAACTTTGAACTACAAAATCATCAGTAGCACGAGCAGACAGTTTTAGTAGTTCATCACGTGAGTACGGATGTACATACTTTTGATCATTTGCTCCCTTAACTTTGATTTTTCCTTCGTTGAAAGGGCTACTCTTCAGATCTCGACTCTCAAGGTAAAGCTCAAAAACTTTTTTCAACATGAGCAAAACGTGTTTTCTGGTTTTTTTTGCGTAGCCCACTTTTGAGTTGCGACTAGTTTTACAACGCTTTAGAGTTTCGTTTAAGAACGAGTTTAGCATCGATGCTGTAACATTCTTCACGTATTCATCTAAGAATGGGCAGTGTCTCTCCACAATTAAAATTGCGTCGAAGTAGCCTTTTTTAGTGCTTGTCGTTAGCGAGTCATCCTCGTCTATTTTTTTTCTGAGCTTCATGAGGCTCGTTTTCATCTTGTCCCTAGTTAGACGCATTTTCGATTCTCTTCTTCGTTATTAGTATCGTTACAACCTGCGCAGGAAGTGAATTCAAGTTATTAATATTGAGCGATATACGCAACGAAATACTCCCAAAAACAGATGGAAAAAAACAAAAATGAGAAGCATCTCTGATTTTTCAAGGAATAACCATTTGACTTATCCGACATAAAATGAATCGGTCGGGATTTAAACCCTATAAAAATATGAATGGTACGATTGGAGAGGGACGCTCTTAATATTTATTCCAAACAACATACAACCCTTAAAATACCATTAGGCATTTGTTTATCTCTTGGAGATTAATTATTTCCTCACAAAGCCACCCCCTTCTTGTGATGCAAAAAAACACAAAATGGTCATCGTACATTTTTCAACTAGTGATTTTTGACCTCAGAGTAATTCTGAATAAAAAATAGCGTCAGACCAGAAACAAATTAAGAGTGTAAATCTTTGCCGACTGCTATGTACTAAACGTGCCGGCGTCCTCTGACTTTGTTTTATGAATGAACTCAATTATTTCAGGTCAATCACTAACAATTCAGAAAAAATAGAAGGAATAAAAATGAAAGAACAACTCAACCTCTTTCCAATCACACCTCTCGCAGAGGACAAAGAAATAAAGATCGGTGAGATGCTTCTTAGCAAAGGCTCGACCAACTTTGAATTCAAAACCGAATGGTTAATCAAGGGACTTTTGCCGAGTGAATCTCTATGTATGCTCTGTGCGGCTCACAGTACACTAAAAACATTTACCGCATTAGACCTATCTTGTGCTATTTCAACAGGTCTAAGCTGGAATGGCCGAAAAACAAGAAAGAGTAAGGTTCTCTACATCGCAGCAGAGGGACAGAAAGGAATAAGTAAACGAATCAAAGCGTGGGAGATAGCTAATCAAGAACTAGCTGATGATGTTCTTGTCCTAGGCAGAAGTGTTGAAATAACAAACGCATTACAGATGCGAAACCTCATCCAGATCGTAAAAGAAACTAGCTCTGAGGACGGTTCAAAGATAGAGCTTGTAGTCATCGACACCTTGTCCCAATGCCTTGTTGGAGATGAAAACTCATCAAGGGATATGACGGCCTTCATCAGAGCCTGCAGCGAACTAAGACACGAAGCTGGTGTTTCTGTATTAATCGTTCACCACGCGGGCAAAGACGCGAGTAAAGGCCCGAGAGGCCACAGCTCACTTCCGAGCAACATAGAAGCCATGTTTAGAGTGACACACAACAAAAAACGAGAGAACTCGGTTATCTTTCACAACGACAAACAAAAGGACATGGATACTGCGGACAAAATAACACTTGATTTTTCAGTAGTTGACCTAGGCATCTCTGATGATGAAGGTGAGCCAGTAACTTCTCTAGCAAGGTTTTGTAGCAACGGCGACACACAACACCAACCAAGAAATAGTAAAACATATACTCAACCAGAGAGCGATGACCACAAGATAATTTCGTTTCTTCGCAGTTTCAGCTCGGGAGAAGCCACAAGAGGATCACTAAAAAAACACTTCTTCGGTGAAAACGGTCCGTTAGACCCTAGGCAACGTCAAAACTTTAAAAGAATTCTTGATAAGTTACGTGATGATGAACTTGTGACTGTTAAACAAGCTAGCGAAAGAGCCCATGACTCCGACCTTATCTCAATAAACATCCACTAGTGTGACATATAGCCCCCCCTAAAAGGGGGCGTTATATGTCACAAGTGAAACAGAGCACCAAACTAAACATAAACCTAAACTAAATGGATAACCCTATGACCAAACTCTTTATTGAAGCAGGCATGCACGAACTCTACACAACAGAAGAAATGTTGCAAATAGAAGATCTTTTCGAGAATTGCGGACATCGCGCCGAACTTAAGAACACACTGATGAACATCTACATCTACAACTACACGGTAGACGTCAATCCGGAGCTCGGCTCACTCCTGCGCTACATGACCAAGCACCAACTAGCAGGTCTAATTACAATAATGCGCATGTTCGGCAGTCATTTTTATGAGCTGTATGAGATTCTCCCTCCCAAATACCATGACATCATGTTTAAGTAAGTAATTGCTGAACAAGTCTATCTCGAAAGGAGCTGGTTGTAGGTGCTATCTACAATCAGTTTTTTTATCTTTCATCAGAGCACATTTCAGCTACTTATTCGCTTTGAAAGGATTCTGCGGCCACACAAAATTAAGCATGCGTATCGAGCTCCATAAGTAACTCACTAAGTTTCTCCGCCTTTTTACCTTTTACAAAGTTATCTAGTAACTCCAATGGTTCAACGTAAACACACTTGATTGGAGGATACATTTCATCCTCTGTGTTACCAGTTTCTCTATTTAACATATGGACAGACTCTAACGGGCCTCGCCCCGGAAAAACAAAGAAATTCCGTACACTTGCAGTTGGACAATATACTGATAACGCCTTAGCGTAAAAGAATTGCTTAACTAAGTCTGGCCACCCCGGAGCACTTCCCAGCCCTTGAGCCTCATAATACTTTGCATCGACAACTGCAAAAATATCACTATCTGGAAGCCTTAGAACAGTATCAGTTCTTTGACCTTTATTCGCAGCAATCTTTATGTCCCCATCGATAAAACGGTATGCTGGTACAGGGAGCAACTTATTCACTGGAAAATTCCACTTTAAAGTTTTATCCAACATATGCTCCCACATTGTATGAAAGTGCCGTATCCCTAAAACACTATCACTTTTTTCTCGCCCATGAACCGATTTTAAATAGTCACGCAACAGCTTGAGCAACCTGATATCTCTGTCCGAATAAACACGCTCCAGCTCAAAGTTAATTGCCTCTATTTGATGCCAAAGTTCCCCCTTCGGCTCAGACACTGTTTGAATATCTTGTGCAATAGACAGGTCTGACCCTGTCACAATCCACGCATACGAAGAGTCAAGCTCACGAATGACTGAAGCATGAATTCTAGCTACCTCACAATCCGATACGTAGCGCCGTTTAGAACCGAGGATGTCAAGATATACTGGCCCACCTCTTCCATGATAGGCTACTTGCTGCGAAATGGTTTTTTTCCAATCAGGCTTACCCGAGTTGATTACTCGCTCAGACAATCTCTGAGAATATAGGCCGTTTGCACAATAATCTTCAAGTAAGCCAGAGATCAAAGCTAATTTATGGTGTCCAAACCAACCTTCACCATCCTCGAGCGCTTCTATAACGCTTGAGCGGTCCTGTGTGTAACGATAAATAGCTCTAATCAGAGATGCAGATAGGCGAAAGCAACTCTTGGTACCTGAATGAGGCAAACTCGAGTTCCGAGGAAAAAATACGTTTACCCCCTGCCCTGAGACTACCACACCGCAAAAAGAAACTTTATTATCACCGCTCTGGATAACACCATTTGCAAGCATGACCTCTTTCAAATGCTCAGGCAATAACCCAACTAACACTCGGTCAGTGTAGAGATTAAGCTCAATCGCCATCGCTAATTACTTCAGGCTCAATAGGAACAATCGCACACTCACTTAGTTTGCTCTCTAACGCTTCATTGAAGACAGCTGCGCCTTGCTCATAAGCACTAATAAGTTGACCAAAATTTGTGATCGACGTTGTTGTGCCCTTCACTTCCGCAGACTCGCGGAAAATTACTGTATGTTGGCCATGTCGAAGTACGTCATCCCAAAGATACATCAGCAGTTTGCCTTTGAGGATATGGTCTGAACCAGATTTAAATTCATTTTCGCCAATAAATCGATGACCAAGAAGACGATCTTCGGCAATACGCTCAGAAACTAATAAGCTGTTGATAGCCTTGCTAAAATCAGCCCAAGACACCGTACAACTTTCAACACCATCGATACCATTAATGTTTACAGTTAACTCTCCCTTGGATGCTTTTGAGTAATCGATCCTCAGGTATTCAAACTCCCAACGACGCTTGAAAGCTGTGTCCATAGGCATTACTGCTTGATCGCTACTATTCATTGTTGCAAGCAAAGATAAGTTCGAGGGTAACTTGATTTTTTTGCTAGAAAAAGCACCGCTGGTGTGACTATTAAGATAGTTGAGCAAGTCAGGATCTGATATATCAATAGCATAAGTGCTGGTGCCATCCTCCTCTCGATCTAACAGCTGGAATATTTCGCCGAATACTGCCGCGGCAGCAGCCCTGTTAATCTCCTCAATCACCAAGTTGTAAGGGTTCGATGGATCATTCACAGCTTTAATCAGTGCTTCTGTAAATGGACCTGCTCGAAATTGGTACGTTACACTACCACCCTCCATAACAGGCTTTAAACAACCAACAAAGTCACTATATTGGGTATCAGGATGAAAAACCGTTCGTATTAATTGTTTCTCATCTAGCCCCTGTTTTAACGAATAACTTTTACCAGTACCGGGTGCACCATAGTAAATTTTGTTATGACCTGTCGTAATCGAACTCACAGTAGTCGATGAACCAAGACTTGGAGCTATTTCACTAGGGTCCTCAGCACTTAGGCTATCGATAAGGCTTCGTACTGATTCCTCTTCTATGTATATTGCTATAAAGTGTTCAAGCTTTCCTGCTGTATCATTAATTAGCTTGCAAATAGACGTCACGCATGAGGCTATATAGTCACTTGGTTTTCGATTCAGTTTTTTACCGCTGAGTCCATCTCCTTTTCTATCAAGCCATACTTCACCAGACAGAAAATCATTGAACCTACTTCTATCGTCAACATCTGAGAAGTTTTCATTAACGTAAGTATCAATTATGGCAACTTGCCCTGCATCAATCTCATCACGCCACAGAAGTGCAGGAAGGGCTCTCATCGTTGAATCTTCCAAGAGCCTCTTAAGCTCTTGAGCGTGAATAGCGTAATCTTGTAAAGCTGCAATGATACTTCGACAATGGCGAATTCTAGCAAACCAGTTAAACGGCAAATATGCGGCCTGTGAATTGCTATTCGTTATCTTGATAAGATTATCTTGTAAAACAGGAGAGTAGCTGGAATAAGCAGCTCGATAAACTTCAAATAGCTGCGTTTTAGCGTCATTATCAAATTTTAACTCTGTAGAAAGATTGTCAGAGACAGATTCTTCTGCTTGCCTCTTCAACAGTGCAAGATCCTGCAACATACCGATTCCTGTTTGCATCAACAAAAACACAGTGCTATTATCGCCGGGTTAAAAACCGGATAAGTGGCTGTGTGATGAGTGAAATTTTAGATAAAGCGCAATATATCAAAAACCTAAGAAAAAAACTGGGACTTGGGGCTACAGAACTAGCAAACTTACTGGGCATGAACTCTAGTGGTGATCGAACTATTCGTGGCTGGGAAAAGGGTGAACACGAACCAACAAAAGTAAAATGGGCTGCCATCGAAGCACTAGAGGCTAACTTAAAAGCACACTACGACAATGCACCATTGAAGTTCGACGCTAGCGTCACACCAAAATTCAAATTCATCGATCTATTTGCGGGGATTGGCGGAATTCGCTATCCATTTCAAAAATTAGGTGGACAGTGTGTCTTTACCTCAGAGTGGGACAAGTTCGCTCAAAAAACCTACCTAGCAAATTATGGAGAGATGCCAAACGGCGACATTACACAAATTAAAGCTACTGAGATACCAGACCACGATATCTTACTGGGGGGGTTTCCTTGCCAAGCTTTCTCACAAGCCGGTTTAAAACAGGGATTCAGCGATACTCGTGGAACCATGTTCTTTGAAATCCAACGTATACTTGCAGAGAAGAAGCCAAAGGCTTTTCTTTTAGAAAACGTAAAGCAGTTACAAGGGCACGACAAAGGGCGAACTCTCAAAACTATCAGGGCAATCCTCGAAGGCAACCATGAGCATGAATTGCCAGATGATATATTACTCAGTGATGAAACACGACAAGCTCTATCCCGAAAGCTAAATTACTGGGTCGATATAAAAGTTCTTCGTGCTGCCGATTTTGGGGCTCCTCAAAATAGGGAAAGGGTGTTCATCATTGGTTTTGATAAGGATCAGTTTCCTGATGTGAGCTTTGATGAAGAATTCAACTGGCCAATTGCACCGAAAACACCAACTAGAGTGGGTAATATACTTCAGTCAGCAATAGAGCTAACTGACGATGAGACTCGCAACGGTAAAGATCGATTTACTATTTCTGACAAATTGTGGATCGGCCACAAAAAGCGTAAAGAAGAACACAAAACCAAAGGAAATGGATTCGGCTACTCACTTTTCACACATGAAAGTGAATATACAAATACAATCAGTGCCAGATATTACAAAGACGGTTCAGAGATCCTCATAGACCAAACTTTTATAAATAAAAACCCTCGAAAACTTACTCCTCGTGAGTGCGCTCGACTACAAGGTTTTCCTGAGGAGTTCATTGTTGATGCAGTATCACAAGGGCAAATATACAAACAATTTGGTAACTCAGTTTGTATGAACGTAATCCATGCTGTAGCGAAACAAATGACAATAACTTTAGACAACATCAACGCTATCGATGAAGCAAATCTTAAAGCCAGTTAAGACTTAGATACAGCCTTCTGCATAGACAAGAGATAGCCCAGCGTCACATAGATTCTGGGCTGTTTGTACGAGCTAGTGTTGCTATCTAACTTATAGGCAATCTGCAGAAAAATCCGGAGAACTATCAAGAATCTTCTTGGCGATCTCTCGGATAATTAATTTAGCTTTTTCATCAACATCATTGTTAACTTCGTCCAAACTCAAAGCTGGCTCAGCGCAATCTATAATGATCTGTTGAAGTAAGCTCAAAGACATAATATTTTTTCGTATTGTCTCTTGTAGCCACACAAAACGCGGATTGCTGGCTCGCATACTCTCTTTAGAGATAAAGCCGGCTCTTACGCAATAGTCCAATACCCTCGAATAAATATTTTCTAACCTTGCATCTTGCCTAGAAAGTGAGGCTGACAAGTTCTTCTCAAAATGTAGTGAATAGTTCATAGTGCTTTCTCTTCAACATATAAATTTATGTCAGAAATCACAAATCTATTTAAAGGGGGGAGTTAAGAGGGGTCTCCCATCTTGCCAGTGACATCACCTAGCGAAGCGATGGGGTTGTCCTATCTGGAATGAGGCATCAAAATAATTGCTTAGTATTTAATTAGTTGCACTCAGCTAATTAAAAATCCTACAGTTATTGAAAACCATGCTTAAAAACTGGACAGTTACAACACAGGCAGTAAAAAACGCAACCGCTGGAGTAATGATTAGAGAAAAATACCTATTATCAAAATCTCATCCAAACCACAAAAACACTGAGCGAATCTTAAACCTCCTAGGTAACCAAAAAACATCTCAGCGCATAGCCATTGCAGGTGAACATTTTCGTACAACTCAGATGTTAAACAACAAAGGTGGTAGACCTTTACAGAGTTATGCAATGGAGTTTTGCCTTACTATGCCACAAGGGTACAGACCGACTCCAGAACAATGGAGAAGCATAGTACGTGACATTTGTATTACTGTAGCCAAAAAGCTAGAACTTACTGATGTTGAATTTGAGCATTTCAAAACACGGCTGAGAGCTGTTGTTCATCAACAAAAACAGCAAGGTTTAGGAGCTGGCGACCATGTCCATTTGATAATGCCCAAGATAGTTGGAGCACGTATTTTGAAGGAGTTGCAGCGTAAACAGGTCACGAGACTGATTAAACAATCATTTAACTCAGCAGTTCTAGAACATACAGGATACGACTACACACAGTATGTTCCAAAAGCAACTGGCAGAGGTAAGCGGCTAGATGAATGGCAGTATCAGCAGCAGGAAGCAAAGAGAGCATTGAAAATTCAGAGGTTAGTTACCAAGTTACAAAATCAATCTGATAAGTGGTTCAAGGCTTTCTCAAAGAATGACGAGAAACAACTTAACCGTCAGTTCAATAGGTTAATCAAAACATTTGAAGAACTTGCCAGTCTATCTCCTGATGAAGTAACTTCTAAAAACATTTCTCTTTTGAAGAAAGACATACAAAAGAAAAGTAATAGAGATATTATCTAAACACTAGTTATGTTTGGCTAAGTCGTAAGCAGGAACACGAGTAAGTACCTTTTTCTTGCTCGTGTTGTTCTACACCCCAAAGTTGCTCTTCGATTGTGGGCAAGTTTACCCTGCGTCATGCTAAACTCTGTCTCGAATTCATCCGTTAATGGTAACTACCTATCTTACTTGTAGAATAACTCATGTAGTAGCTATCAATAAATCTAAACAGATATTACACTAGCCTATCGAAAGCTAAAACCTTCTCGTTTCGCCTTCTCTTCTATATTTATTATTTCTCTGCACTGCAGTGGAGAAGGTATTTTCCTTGTCTGCTGTACGGTATCTGCTATTTTGAGAAGGCTAACTTCCTTCTCAGAAAGCATAAAACTATCCTTATTCCAGTCAAGTATCATTCCCCAATACTCCTCTTTGGATTTAATAAGTACATACTCTTGGGCTTCTATCCCATTGTCTATTTTCTTTGTTGCAACAGCATCTTCCTTTCGATTACGCTCTTTATGCATTTCTATGACAAAAGACTTAAGGTTAATATCATAAGGGATGGACATTTCACTCTCTATTCTTGTCCAACAAGCTTCTTTTTTACAATATTGAGTTACGTTTTCGTTACCTGCTTTTTCTTTTATATTGTAATTAACCTTTTCCGCTATCAACAATAAATTATCCAACACAGGCTTTGGTACTTCTTGTAAATTCCAAATTTTTGAAAAGTCCAGTTGTAGCCCTTTCGCTTCTAAAATACTTGTGAACTTAGCTATTGCATAAGTTACAATGTTAGCCTTGTAACCGCCATACCACGAGTCTCTCTGAGCTGCTACTTCTCTATCCAAACCTTTAAAAATTATAGCCTTAGCTACTAAATCTTTAAAGTAGACTTCGTTAAAGCTAAGTTCACTTTTTTTCCATTCTTTACCAATCTTTTCAGCAAATAGAGTAAAGTTTTTTTGAGCTCCTAAGCTTACTAAATGTGGTTTTTTTTCAAAGCTCATCTGGTATTTAGCTAAGTCAGTTTTTGTGATGACTTGTCCTCGAGGATTTAATTTCTCGAACTTATCTTGATCAGTTTTTGTTCCGCTGTTTTTCGCAGTTAAATATTGTCCTCTAGCGCGCTCATAAAACCATTGAGTTTGTCTATGACTTCCAACGGCACTTGGAGCAAAAAGCCGACGAGAAAGCTTCTCCATCTCCCGGTGGAAAGGCGAATTTGAAAAGAAATCAGCTGCATTTACTTTATTTTGTGTATTCGCAAACTCAGATATCCGTGGGACTAAATCCTCTATTTCCTCTGGTTTTACTACAGTTAATTTAACTTGAACATATACCTTACTAAGATCTGAACCGTCTTTTTTGTAAGTATTGAAAATAGACGCTGTAGTCTGACCTCCATTTACTATTTGGAGATCTTTAATTGCAACAATTTCATTTGGGTTTGATTCGCTAAAATACAACGATTCTGCTGTTGCTGTTAGGCCATTATTAAAGGCAAAGAATAATTCCGGTTCTTTTTGAATAGTCTTCCTCATCCCTTTATTAGTATTGCCACGGAACTGCAAAAAAGTTCTAACATTTTGTTCTAGTAGCCTTTCACCATGGTTCTCATATAGCTCAGCTAGTATCTTCCCATTTAACATAAATAGGTAAGACTGATGATTATCCGCTGGCTCAAATGCCTTTAAACATGGAATTGTAGTAGCAAAATCATTCTGTATATCAATGTATAAGGGTTGCTTTCCAAATTTTGATGTTTCAATATTATATAGTTTTGTTAAATCCCAAATTTGATGAATAACGTTGATTCCATTTACATCAGGAATAGTGAAATCTTTGAATCTATCGCTCAACTCTAGGTTCGAAACAACAATAAACTTCAATCCCGTAATATAATCTTGCTTTGTGTTAATTAACTGAATCAAATTATATGCTAATTCAGTCTCCTCTAAGCTATTTATAAAGTCACTTTTTAGTGAGTACTTGAAGAACTTCTCCAATCTTTTATATAATTTCTGTGTTTCAGATTTGGTCAAGGTACTATAGGACTCTGAAAACTTAGATATAATAAGGGTTAATACTCCGTTTTCATCTGAGTAATCATACGCATCTACTTTTATACCCAATCTATCTTTCTTGAAACCACAAGGTTCATAATTTTCAATTACCCCCTCATCTACCAATGTATCACAAATATTCTCAACAAAGTTTTCCTCTTCAAACCCTGTTGAAACTAATGCACCGGCATAGATATCTTGAAGATGCTTGTCAAAGAATTCGGTTAATTCATTATTCATAGCATTAACTCACTTTCGTTAATTATAAAACTTGAAATGTCGTCTAAGTTAATAGAATAAGTCACATCACTTATACATCTTGGAACTTCTTGACGGCTAATTTTGGGGAAACTGTCATTCACAATATAGAAAGTTCCTGAACTTAATATAAATTTATGATCATCATATTTTTCATTATAAATGTATCCAATAGACAATAGTTTCTCTTCAAATTCATCTATTTTCTCGATACTTCCACTATCAATCAGCTTAGACTTTATTTTTTCTATTAACTCTGGAAGACTTTCTATGCCTTCATCATAACTGCGAGCTGGAGAAATAACTAAAACATAGAGGTAAAGTTTATCAAGTAGCTTATCTAACTGTGTTTCAGAAGATATTTTAATTTTAGGATGACTAGTCCCTGTTTTACATTTAATTTCAAAGGCTGCGTCTGACAAGCAGAAGTCTTGGTTAGAACCGAGTGGTCCCGTCCAAAATTCAATAGCCTCGGCTGCGGTAAACCCTTTACAATCACACAAATAACTATTTATAAAGTATAGCTCACCAATTAATCCTTTTATTTTTTCAGTAGATAATAACCCATCATTGCTTTTCTTTAGAAACTTCTGCCATTTATCAATTCGCTCTAAAATTGTGCTATGGGTATAATAATCTAAACTCTCGATCTTACCTATAATATCCTTACATAATGAATAGAAAAGCGATGCATTATGTTTGTTTCTTAATCTTAGTATGACTGATTCATCATCGATAGCAATATCAGTGTCCATCCCTGTTAACTCGGGCTTCCTTAGTTTAGCCTTAGGTTTTGCGTTAGAAAATGCCTTAAAACAGTAATTCCCGTTACTATCTACAAACCACCATGCATTTACGTAACTAGATTTAGTAGCTCTAATCTTCTTATTATTATCTAGAGCAAACCAAGGTAATGTAGAGCTTTCATTAATCATCATACTCTTCTTCTAAGTCATAATCTGAATAAATTTCTTTCCAATATTGCGTATTAACAATATATTCTACTTGATTTTCCTTGAGTAGAGCTTCGTGATCTTCTAACTTAGGAAAAGACAGCGCCCAAAATACAATACCATCGCTCCCAATGCATTCTTGCAACTGGGAGTCCTCCTTCTTGGAGTCCTCCTCCTTAGACTCCTTTTCTTTGACATCTAATACCGATATGATCAATAAAGGTTTTGTTCTCAAAGTTCTATAGTCTCGACCAGACAAACTAACATCATCGTTAGCATGGTTACTTGATTTCTTTTTTTTCTTTAGGCTTTCTATGTCATTTGTTGTCAAACCAGCACTTTCCCAGTTTGGCGAAACAAATGTACTATTACTTGAAATTATCTCTTTTCTTATACTATTAAACACAGCGGTTCGTTTAGCTGCAGAAATATTCAATTCACCATCACGAGTTTCTAATTTTAAACTTAAACTTTCTTTACCTTTGCTAGGACTAACTATCAATAAATCAAGTAAATCATACTTTTTCTCGATATAGTCACTTATTGCATTAGGTTCAGACTGCATTGATGCAGGGTGATTCCTAAACGCTTGAATGAAATTAACAGCATCTTCATTGGAAATGTCTTTGACAAATACTCCGGGAGACTTAATATTCGCATCAACGTTGGTATTACCAATAACACTTTTGATAAACCTTCTTAGTAACGCATGATTTTCATTGACCGACTTTTTAGTAGCTAAGAGCTTTTCTGTTTGGACTAGGCGCCCAGAAAGCGAAATACTCTGAGTAAATTTATTACCGGTACGCATCTTGTTCCTAGCAGTAACCATTAGTGATTCTGGATGCGCTCTGACTGCTAGACCAAACTCTAATGGACTCATTCTAGCTTGTTCCATTCTAGAAAAGTCTGCCCGTAACTCATTTGTAGCCGCAGAAATGTGCCTATACCAGCTTATTGCTTCAGGAGCCATGTAAACACGGCAAATGTCTTCGAAGTTTGGTCTATATCCAAACCAGCGTCCCTGCTGTTGCAAAGTGTCATACATCTGGCTGTTACGCATAAAGTAGCTAACGGTCAACCCTTCTAACGTCAGTCCACGTGACAAGCTGAGGCCACCAACAGCAATGATAGTCCTTCCGCTAGGGTACCTCTCTTTATCATAATCTAATGGCTCAGCATTTATTGAGCCATTAACTTCAATCACTTTCAAAGGCGCGATAGAAGCTTTGAGTTGGGATTGAACCTCTGCCCATACAAATTCAACATCGCTGTACTCTTTTAAAAACGTAGCTTTCAATTGTCTAATGCTTTTGTTTCTTATTGCAATGTCCGGCTCTTTTGCATAATGATTTAGTATGTCGTTGCTTAAAGACTTGATGTAATTAAAAACTAAAATTTTTAAATTCGATTGGACATCAGTAAATCTACTAACATTAATCAACATCGAGTTATTTTTCCCAAATTGACCTCTTAATAACCGTATCGCTTTAGTTATAACGAAACAATTAATAGCTTCCATTAAGCTAATCGGCAATTCAGTTGGAACAAAATCTTTCTTGTGAGACATAGGAATATGCTCTTCACAATCAACAACTTCTCTTACAATATCTAATTCGCTGTTATCACCAAAAATCTTATCAGGTCCAATGTAATTTGATGGAGCATCTAGATTCAATATAAAATCTCTTGGGAAAAGGTCATCATGCTCCATTTCCTCAGTGGTTTCTGGGTCTATAAATATATTAGCGAAAGGGGTTGCTGTGTATCCTACGTACGTATTTTTTCTAAACAACCCTATTATTTCTCTAATTTTAGAATTTATCGCCGTAGGATCATCATCCTCTTTATTTGTATTAATAGAAGCATGATCAGCTTCATCATCAATAAGAAGCATTGGAACATCATCTAAGTTGAGGTTATTATTTTTGAACCACTTGATAACATTATTCAAAATACTTTTGTTTTTCTTTAACACTAGAACGACGGGTTCTTTGAACCCATCAATACTAGCCTTGAAACTGTTTGCGGCTGCTGTATCAAAATCTTCTGATGTAGTAAGTGATACAGGAAAACGCTTAGATTGTTCTGAGCGTTCCAAACCAACACCTACAAGCTTCAAATTTTTATTCGCATCTAAATATCTTGTACTATCTCTACCAATGAAGCCTTCATCTATACGCTCTTGTGTTTGGGCTCTTAATGCACTTAATATCCCAGCAAGTACAATAATTACTTTATAACCGGCATCTGCGGCCTTGGTTATTAAACCTGTGTAGTTAGCAGTTTTCCCGCTTTGAACGTGACCAACTACAAGACCTTTCCTTGACCACTGTCCATCATCATCAGGATTCTGGCAGTTATCTAAGATTTTATTGGTAACTAAATCTATTTTTCCAGCCACTTTGGGGCTAAACCCAGAGTTTATTAAGTGCTTTTCATATCTATTCCAGTAGTACCAATTGATGTCAGCTTTGCATTCGTCTAGCCAAGGAATATGATCTCGATTTCTAAATAGAGTTCCTTCTCCCATTTCTTGAGAGAACAATGATTCAAAATATGCTATGACTTCTTCAATTTCATTATGGTATATTTCTTCCCCATGCATTATTTTGAAGAATCCACTTGTATTATTAACTATATCTCTTATGTCACCGTCAACAAGCTCTGTTGATTTAGTTTCAATAAAAGGAAGAACTGTTTTTTTGAAATTTTCTATCTTGTTATTCATAGTGACTATCAGCTAAATAATTTATCAATTTGTTTTATTGCTTGGCTTTGATTCGAGTGGAATGGCTCCATACCAATTATCATAGCTCTAAAGCTATCATGATCTAATTGGGCGTAGATATTTCTAAGATATCCAATACTTTCGTATACTTGCTTGTCATCCAATTCTTGCTTATCAAATTTTTCAGTCTTGCTAGCGTATTCACTATAGAAATGCTCTGCAGGGAATCCAGTACTGATAGAATCGATTAGATTGTATAATTTTCGTTGCGTTTCTGAATCAAGAGAATCACTGATATCTTGAATAAGAGGATGCTCTTTATTTATTAAATATTCATATGAGTTAGATTTTTGTATTCTTTCCCAAATTGGGTATGTCACATTTCTTACTTGTTTATACCCTTTTTGTTTTATAACTTTTCTACCACTATACTCTATGTTGCTGATTATATTTCTGAGTTCGTTTCTTACTGAAATAGGAGGTGCAGCATTAGCTTTTTTAACGTCAATTTTCCAAATGCTATCTAGTTCATTTGTAATATCCACTCTTATTCTAATAAGCTTATTTAGCTCCGACTTAGGTATAACCCTAAACCAGTTGGCTTTTATAATGAGTCTTTTATTCCGATATACATAGAACCCCTGATTTTGAAAGTAACCCTCTTTTCCACCATAGAGTTCATATTTTTCAGATGATACTTTTGAGTGATGAGGAAGGACGTAGGGCTGAACTTTTACCTTCGAGTTATTGATATTTATAGTTTTTTCAGTTAACTCCACGGTCGCTACTTCATCTCGACAAAATGGATCGTAAGCCTCTAATTTATCATTGTTAAACAGTATAACTATTGGCTTATTTTTTCCTTCCTTAGCATCCAGAAATCGATGAAATGTTAAAGATATGTGCTCTCTGGCATTACTCATTAGTTCATTAAATTTTGTTTCCTTAATTTCCTCAGAATCAAAATTATCTATTCTGTCGAGCTTTTTCCAAAGTACAACGGTCCCACTATCCTCATTGTTTAATAGCTTTACTGCTTGGATCAATTGTTCATTTTCTTGGAAGTCGTCTGTACCTAGAATATTCAATTGCCAGCCATTGTGGCTAGTCGCGATTTCATCCAAATCCCACTGCATGGCAGATAGAGTGTTATCTTTTTTAGTTATTACAGTTAGTTGACGTGCTTGCGAGAAAGAGGCTGTTTTCAATCCAAGCCCAAATCGACCCAAATCATCTTTACTTCGAGTATTAAGTGGATTCTTGCTACCTAACTTCATTGCCTCTAACAACTCTTGATACGTCATACCTGTACCGTTGTCGAATATCTGCACCCATGCTTTGCCATTCAAGTACTCAAAATCAACATGGATTAGGGATGCCTCTGCACTGATACTATTGTCTAGAATATCGGATAGTGCTGTTTCCATGGAATACCCGATATCACGAAGTGATTCTAAGAGCGAACTAGGTGAAGGTTCCAATGTAAAATGTTTCATATAAAATATTTTCTCACTCAATTAAATAAAGCATATCAGTACGCAAAGACATTAATATATGAATTGACCATAGAAACATGATTCGGTTCATATAATGGAGTTCCTCGTTATGTAACATTCATTTACGGGCACTATCACATTCGTACTAGAACACTCTTAGATACTACTTAAGTATTTCTCAAATTACTTATCACTATACGCCACAGCTAATGTTCTCTTCTACAGCATTTCACCTAAATTACTCTCAATAGGGACAAATACTGTCTTTTTAACAAATAATTGTACTGGCTATACATATAATAGTTCCCACCATTATTATAAAGTACCTCGTATCTATAAGTTTGTCTATTCTTGATTCTTACACGGTTGTTGGCGTTGTTGACTGACTAGTTAATCCTTTAGTAGCTTCTACGCTCTAGTTCTATGTAACAGGTAAAAGGGTGCAAACAGGCAAAGTCAAAGTGAAACCTTAAAGTTCGATTTATCAGTCAGATTTGCAAACAGTTCACACATTCGGATTTCACGGCAGGACACAAACTCAGAGCTCGCGATTTTATTTAGACCAAGCTAAACCAAATTGCAGGTATTGCAGGTATTGCAGGTATTGCAGGTATTGCAGGTATTGCAGGTATTGCAGGTATTGCAGGTATTGCAGGTATTGCAGGTATTGCAGGTATTGCAGGTATTGCAGGTATTGCAGGTATTGTCGACTAATTCCTAAAGTCGTTCTAGTCGTTTCTAGCAAAAACCTTAAACTCAATCCGGTTTACTGCCAGTTGCAATCGCACCAAGCTGACCCGCTTACCATAGCGCCCATAAGTCATTGTTTGTTTGGTATGACCAACAATATCAGCAATTTCGTTCTCTGCGATACCTTCTGATTGTGCAGTATCTATGAAGGTATGACGTAGCCCATGGAGAGTCGGACGATCCTTGCCGTGAAAACCCTGTTGAGTCAATACTTTAGCAAACCGTTTCCCAAATTGTTCAGACCAACAATTATTTTGACCATATGGTTTTATATCGAATAGTTTTTTCTGATATGTTTCAGCACGTTGATTTACATAGTCAAGGAATCCAAGACTCAACAACTTATTATGTAATGGCACATGTCTTATCGAAGCGCGGCTTTTGATACTCTTGCCATCATTCTCATTTATGCTGATACACCAAATATCCCCCAACTTCACCACGTCCTTCGTACTCAGTTGACAAATTTCACTAACTCTAGCACCAGTGAATAACAAGAGGTGCGGGATCCAGTAGTCCTCCAACTTTTTTTGATAGTTGAGATGAGAATCATTTGATCCTATAACGCCTGTGAAATTATCGTGAGAAAACAGTCTACCCAGCTCTTGTCTGCGCCACTTTCGGCGCTGTTCTGATGCTAGCCGACCATCTGACTTCGCCTTAACTAATCCGAATGGATTGGCTCTGGCATACTCCATCAATATAAGCCAATTGTAGAACTGCTTTATCGCTGCTAGATAGTCTCTGACCGTCTTCGCAGATAAACGTTTCTCATACAGTTTTTTCAAAAACCCGCTAGCTTCTCTTGCAGTTATTTCTTCAAATGGTTTATCAGTTGCTTGGATTAATGATTGTATCCGCGAGCGCATTAGGCCTAGGTTTTTCGGTTTAACTCCCTCAGCTTGTTTAAAGTCAATAAAGCGGGTAACTAAATCCTCTCGGGAAGGATTGGTATGTACTTTCCTATCTTGTTGCTTCTCTACGGGTTGATTGTGAGCAGGCAGGATTCCCTCAGATAAAAAGGAATTGCAGGCGATCAGATTTAACTCTTCCTTCAATGAGCTAATAAAAGTTTTAGCGTCGAGATCGCTTTCCTTCATAGCTCTAGCGATGAGGGTTCGGGCTTTTTGTAGTATTAGAAGAGATCTATCAATGGCGGTACTACGAGACTTAGTTCGCAGAGAAAACCTTACTTCGGCAGGGCATCCACTAACTGCCAGTTTTTTGGGTAGGTAAATTCTAGAATAGTAGTTCGAATTACGATTCTTAAACATGTACATCGTGACACCTTGGCGTTCTAGGTACAGACTACTTTGCTTAAGCTGTTGAAAATAATGATAATATTGGAGCGTGCAGCGGGAATCGAACCCGCATCATCAGCTTGGAAGGCTGAGGTAATAGCCATTATACGATGCACGCATCATCGTGAAGACAATTTCAATATGCCACATCTGGTTGAAAAGAAAAGCCCTAAATCGACGACAAGTGATTGTTTACTCGTTTTTTATTCTACTTGAACAAACCTTGCTCACTTATTCACAAACACACACCATTAACACTCTAGCTACAAATTGACTCAAAGTCCGTTTTACTTCAGCATGTGCCTAATTATTAACATGGAAGACACTTAGAACAGTTATGAAACTTATCCGAATAATTCTTGGCAAGATCATCTTGCTACTCGATTTTGTATTCACCCCGCGCGGTGTAAAGCGCTCCGAAGATGCTCAGCTACAGGCTGACAGCAAAGCCAACGACCTCACCCTATATCAATTTGAAGCCTGCCCTTTTTGTGTGAAGGTCCGTCGTGAAATGAAGCGTCAATCGGTAAAGATCGCGCTTAAGGATGCGAAGAAAGATGAGACAGCTCGCGAAGAGTTACTGTCAGGCGGCGGTCGCGTAAAGGTGCCTTGCCTCAAGATCAACAAAGATGGCCAAGAGACTTGGATGTACGAGTCTTCAGATATTGTTGCTTACCTGCAAAAAGAGTTCGCCTAGTCACTTTTCTCTAGACAAAAAAATACGCCCTATAGTTGGGGCGTATTCATACTATCTTGTCTTTTTCTATATTCCCTATAGACAATCACAAATCCAATCTGAACAATTTTGACGCTTAACCAGATCATACTTGTCCTCATGCATTCACAGGGATTATAAATAATATGTAACCAGATGTGTAGGTTAGATGTGAAACTTACCTATTAAGGGGTATAAGAATGTTCAAAACAGATAAGAGCAAAGTCAAAGAGCTATTGATAGCCACGCGCTTTGGCGTGTCTGCATCAGAGATGGCTACCATCATAGGCGTTGATCCCGTAAAAGCACTCAAGATCATTCGTCAACTCAAAGAAGAAGGGGAAGACATTCAGAGCTTGGGAGAAGGCAATAACCCTGAACTGCTGGTGCTCTACTCTATCGGTGAGATAGAAAACTAGTTAAAACAAAATGTTACAAGCGCTGTCGGTAATTTATTTGAATTTAGTCTTTGCTGTCCTATTTTGCTGATATTCCCCTGACTTATCAGTGTTTTAATGTATTGATAAAAATTACAAAACAAAAATGAACCAATAACGACTACAACCAGTACCAATATTGTCAGCAATTTTGCTAGGAAAGGATTATGCATAGACTCAACCAAAAAAGCTTGTCCGCTTTAGACTCCATTTTGCAAGACCTCGGCGAACTCTCCTCAGAAGAAGCCCTTGCTACCTTGATGTGCGGCTTAAACATCGTCTCAGAATACACCTTCGACCTCGATCAGATTGATGAAGGCAAAGTTCTCACCACAGTACAAAACGCAGAAACTCAGATTCAGATCATCAAATCCAGCCTCAAACAGCCCTCTCCTATTCAAGAGGACATGGCGGTTTAGTCACCCAACTCCTCTCACTTTCATCCTCTTCTACACTTTAGGTCTGATTTGCCAAAAGCAGGCCGTGTAGAAGAGGAGACATATGCCTCCCCGAAAGTACCTTTTAAGTCTGCTCAAAATAAAAAAGCGGTACGTAACTTTCCAAACTTGCAACCCAGGTGATATTGATTATCACTTGCAACAAGGCTACATTGGTGAACACGAAGTAAGGCCGAACTTTAAGCAAAATAACTGTTTCTACTAACCAGGAGATAATCCATGGATTTTTCAATTGAGAACATAGTCGCCCGCGAAATACTCGATTCACGCGGCAATCCAACCGTTGAAGTAGATGTAACACTATTCTGTGGCGTTCAAGCCCGCGCCTCAGCGCCATCAGGGGCTAGTACAGGTTCAAGAGAAGCGCTAGAGCTAAGAGATGGTGATGACAGATTTGGTGGTAAAGGTGTGGCGCAAGCGGTCAACTTTGTGAATACCGAAATTGCGCAAGCCTTACTTGGTATGGACTCACGCGAACAGCGCAAGATAGACACTACTATGATTGAGTTGGATGGCACAGAAAACAAAGCACGCTTTGGCGCCAATGCCATACTCGCTGTATCCATTGCAGTGGTTAAAGCAGCTGCACTGGCAGCGGAAGTCCCTTTATATCGCTATATCGGTGGCGTATCCGCTAACGTCCTACCTGTTCCTTGCATGAACATACTTAATGGCGGTGTGCACGCTCGCTGGCAAGGACCTGATTTCCAAGAATATATGATTGCCCCTATCGGCGCTTCTTCTATGCGAGAAGCCGTTCAATGGGGTAGCGAAGTGTATCAAGCCCTGCGCAAAGTGCTGCTCGATCAAGGCTATTCCACCGGTGTTGGTGATGAGGGTGGCTTTGCACCTAAGGTAAACTCAAACAAAGAACCCCTTGAACTGATTGTTCAGGGCATTAAGGCAGCGGGCCTGCGTCCGGGTGAAGATGTAGGTATTTGCTTAGACCCTGCCTCGAGTGAGTTCTTTGAAGATGGAGGTTATCAGCTTCATTCAGAGAACCGCAAACTCAGCTCGGCGGAGATGATCGACTACTATGCTGCACTTGTAGACGAGTTCCCTATCATTCTTATCGAGGATGGATTAGCCGAAGATGACTGGGACAACTGGCCTCTGCTCAACCAAAAACTTGGTAGCCGTATTGAGATTGTCGGTGATGACCTCTTTGTGACCAACACCAAATACATAGCCAAAGGCATCGATTTAGGCGCAGCGAATTCGGCCCTTATCAAACTAAACCAGATCGGCTCTCTGACCGAGACCATAGACTCGGTAAACCTATGTTACTCAGCGAACTGGGGCGCTTTTGTTTCTCACCGCTCGGGTGAAACAGTAGACAGTTTCATCGCCGATATGACGGTAGGTTTGAGCACGGGTCACTTAAAAACCGGTGCTCCATGCCGGGGCGAACGCGTTGAGAAATACAACCAATTGATGCGTATCGAGGATGAACTGGGAAGTTCTGCCCGATTTGCTGGTCGTGGAGCATTTCAAAACCTCGACTAACCACTAAAAATAGAAAAGGCGCTTCAAGCGCCTTTTTTAATCACCAGCTAGCTCATCTCGATAGGCCTTGAGACCTTGGATAGAGCTTACTTGAAGTTTTCGACTCTCTGAATCAAGGATCCCCATTCCCTTTAGTTCCTTACAGAAACGAATCACAGTGGTGGTGTCTGTACCACTGTATTCTCCGACCTCTCGATAGGTCCACTGATATTCAGGATGATTGTCGAATAGATGATAAATGGCATCCATGATCCTAACCTTGGCGCTGTTTGAGGTCATCTGAGTCAAACGGTTCTCGGCCTCGCCTAACTCATAACATACACCTCGCACCAAAAAGCCCGAGAGATTACTCGATACGCTATCTAGCTCGGTAAAGGTGCTGAGATTTACCTGAAGTAACTCACTTGGCAACATGGCTCTTGCGGTAGAGCGATAGTCTTGCTTGGTGAACAGTGAGCGATACCCAAAGAAGTAACCAGGGCCATAGATACGCAGCAGGCTCTCTTTGCCTGATTCTGTGGTTTGGTAGAGACCTATCAGTCCAGATTTAACATAAAAGAATCCTCTGGTTGGGGCACCGTTTCGGTACACCACTTGATGCTTGGCATAGTCACGCTCATCCGTATAAGCGGTAACCTCTTGCAACACCTGATTGATCATACTAACTATTACTTCCTAAATGAGACCGAGCCCAGAGTTTAACAGCTTTTGCGAGCCATTTATGATCGTCACTATAAATCATTGAGAGTGTTCAAATTTAAACTCTTGTCATCTGATTTTTGAAGTGACAATCCATGCTTCCCGACATCTCCTTTTTGTATGAAATCTTAGCTAGCGGCGACGTAATGCTTAAGCTAGCTATTGGCTTTACCTTCGGCCTCAGTCTTGGGCTCACCGGCGTTGGTGGTGGGGTGCTACTCATCCCGCTTTTACAGTTTGTGCTTGGGATGCATACGGTACTTGCAGTAGGCACCGCAAGCATTATTGCTTCCATAGTGAAGCTCAGTGCTGCTGCTACCCATGTAAAACAGCGCAACGTCGAATGGCAACAGGTCGGCCTGATGTTTTTAGGCGCTGTGCCTCTAACCCTTATCAGCACTCAAGTGATCGTGACTCTCAATGGCAATCCAAACTATCAGGTGGCGCTGAACCAAGCCGTTCAGGCCATGATAGTGCTGGTGATGTTGGCGTCACTGCTACTAGTAATTCGAAAGTATCGCTCGGAGCATAAAGCTGTTGAAATAAAAGCGATCAGCAAACCCAAGCGACGCACCTCTCTTCTGTCTGGGATGTTTTGTGGTTCTCTGCTTGGCTCAACGGGCGTTGGAGGTGGGGTGATACTTCTACCTCTGCTCAACTCGGTGATCGGCGTGAATATCAAGCGCGCTGTGGGCTCGTCGGTGGTGTTATCCCTGATGCTGTCTGCCATCACCGCCTGGAATTACACCAAGAATGGCCAAGGAGATATGGCGACCGCTGCTATCCTAGTAACCGGGTCAATCGCCAGCATTCCATTAACCAATTACCTACTAAAGCGCATCAGCGACCAAAGCGTTTATCGCATTACCATTGGCGTTATCGCGCTAAGCCTAATTATAACTATTGCAACTGAGGTTCTATAGATGCAACGTACCCTACACGCACCTCTGTCGGGCAAGATTTCCCCGACAGGCTGGATTAAACAGCAACTGGAATTTGACCTTAACCAAGGTTTTGTCGGCGCACTCGACAACCTAGTGCCAGACCTCATCGTCGAAGATGATATCTACAACTCTCATCGCCTTACCAGCAAAGATAAAGCGAAAGATGTCGGCGCTGTGGCACAAGATGCCGACTGGGAAGTTCAGTACCTATGGTGGAATTCGGAAACCCAATCGAACTGGTGGGATGGTTATGTGCGCCATGCGCTGCTTGTGGGCGACGCCCTGCACAAGCAGAAGGTTGAGAATTACATCGAGCGTATCTTAGCGAGCCAGGATGAAGACGGTTATCTCGGTATCTATGCACCGGATCTGCGTTACAAAGCCAAGGGTGAGAATGGCGAGCTATGGGCGCAAGCGTCACTGCTGCGCGTGTTACTTGGTTATTACGAACACACTCAACGTCAAGATGTGCTTGATGCGGTAATCCGCTCGGTCAGCCGTACCATGCAGGCTTGGCCTATTGGTAAAAGTCACCCATTTAACGTCTCTGAGCCCTATGCAGGGGTTGGTCATGGCTTGGTTTACACCGATGTTCTTGATCGTCTTTTCGACTACACCCAGGATAGCCAATACCTAGACTATGCTAACTTCCTGTATCTGGATTTTTGCCAATACGAGCTATGTGATAACGACATCATGTGGGGTAATCTACTGGATGAAGAATATAAATTCCAAGGGCACGCGGTTCATACATGGGAGCACCTGCGTCCGCTAGTAGTGTCCTGCTTTGCCTCAAACAGTCCACTACTAATGCAAGGTCTAGAGGCCTTCTTGAAGCGCCTACCTAATTACCTCACCCCATCGGGTGCGCCAATTGGTGATGAATTCATTCTGGGTAAATACGTTGATTCAACCAAGGTTGGCTATGAATACTGTTCACTACAAGAGTGGCTAGATTCACTGATTATCCTGACTCGCAATAGTGGTGACCTCAACTGGCTCGACGAAGTAGAGAAGATCTTCTTCAACGCTGCCTTAGGCGCTCGTCACCCTGATGGCAAAGGTATCGCCTACCTCAAGACAGACAACTCTTATTCCATGACCGGTGATGCAGGCTGTCATGAATGTGGCGGCACAGTGCATGAGGTGCAAACCCGCTATAAATACTCCCCAACTCACCAAGAAGCGGCGGTATGTTGCGTACCAAA
The DNA here is from genome assembly GCF_024347675.1 of Vibrio ishigakensis. Classification (NCBI taxonomy): domain Bacteria; kingdom Pseudomonadati; phylum Pseudomonadota; class Gammaproteobacteria; order Vibrionales; family Vibrionaceae; genus Vibrio; species Vibrio ishigakensis. Next base: position 227,597 of record NZ_AP024882.1, read on the forward strand.
CGCGGGACGTATTACCCCATACTTTGTGAAATCAATGTGGCTTGAACAAGAAGAGGGAGTATTGAAGGCGCTGTATGGCCCAAGCATCTTCCAAACTGAAATCCAAGGCATCAAGGTTGAATTTGAAGAGGTCTCTACCTATCCGACCGAACTCAACTCCACTATCCATGTGCGCAGTGAAAAGCCTGTTAACTTCACCCTAAGCCTACGTGTACCAAACTGGGCAGAGACTGTGCTTATTGACGGTGAGCAAGTTAGAGTGCAAAACGGTATGGTTGCGCTTAGCCAAGAGTGGCATGAAGCGAGCCTAGATATCGAGTTTATTACCACACCTAAAACACACTTAGACCAGCAAGGTGAGCGCTTCTTCAGCTACGGTCCTTTGGTGTATGCCCTGCCTCTTGAGTCTGAGCAGGAAATCGAGCGCGAGTTCTTACAAGGCCGCTTTGCGGATCGTAAATATCAAATGAAAGAAGAGTTTGTACCACTGACGCTTGGTGAAGAGCAACAACCGATTCTAAATGAGGTAAACAAGGTTTCTTTGTGTGGTCACAGGACACCGAGTTTGAGTGTTGGAGGGCTGAACTTAAGGCCGATGGCTGAGACTATTTTGAGGCAGGTTACGTTTGCTGGGGAATGATTAAGGTTCGCTGGTAAGAAGATCCCGGATAACTACTTCGTAGTTGAAGTGCCCCCTTAAAGTTAGACATTTCTCTTAAGCAACTTTCAAGGCTTGGTTTCGATATTCTATCGGAGTCAGGCCTTTCAGTTTCACTTTGATTCGCTCAGTGTTGTAGTAATGGATGTACTCTTTGATGCTTCTAATCAAGTCATCCGCGTTGTCGAAGTCCCGACCATGATACATCTCCGTTTTAAGTAGACCGAAGAAGTTTTCCGCCACAGCATTGTCTAGGCAATTGCCCTTTCGAGACATGCTTTGTTCTATTCCACGTTCTCTTAGCATCCTGACGTACAACTTGTGTTTATACTGCCAACCTTGATCACTGTGTAGTAATGGCTGAGTTCCTTTTGGGAGCTTGTTAATCGCAGCTTTCAACATATCTAGTACCAGCGGAAGTCGAACATGTTTTGTCACCTGATAAGACACCACTTCTTGATTGAAGAGGTCGATGACAGGTGATAGGTAGACCTTCTGTCCTTTGACCTTAAACTCTGTAACATCAGTAACCCACTTCTCATCTGGCTTGGATGCAAAGAAGTTTCGGTCGAGCTTATTCGGTGCTGCATAAGCTAACTCTCCTTTATGGGAGCGATACTTTTTCGGTCTAACAGTGGATTTAAGTCCTAGCTCTCTCATTAATTTGTAGACCGTTTTATGGTTTATTTGAATGCCCCTATTTCGCAAGGTCCAGTAGATACGTCGATAACCGTAACGACCTTTATGCTGATAAAAGATACGAGTAATAAGCTCACGCTCACTAGCATAGTTCGAGGGTTTCTGAGCCACCTTTACTTGGTAGTAAAACACACTCCGAGCAAGTTTTATCGCTCGCAATAGGTACTTAAGAGGATGATCAGGCTTTAGAGCTAAAACAGTCAGCGCTTTTTCTTGGTTTGTCCTTCTTTTTCCAGTCTTAGCTCCTTCAACTTTTTTAAAACCGCATTCTCCGCACGAAGATATAGAAGCTCCTCTTTTAGCTCCTCTAATGTCATCTCATCGTCTGGTTTGTTGGTAGTGTGCGATTTAGATTTCATAGTGGCTCGTCCTCGCGATCTTGGCTCAAGCCCTACGACACCAGAGTCTTGGTACTGGTGAAGCCACCTAGATAAAGCAGATGGAGTAGAGAGGTTGAGCACAGCGCTTGTTTTATTGATCGACCAGTTGTTTTCCCACATTAGGCATAAAGCGTCGAACTTCGCTTTCGCTGTTGTGAGGTGTTTATGAAGAAACGCTTGCTCGCCATTCTCTTCATAGACACGCGTCCAGTATCGTATTTGTCTGGAGTTGACATTAAATATCTTAGCGAGTGCTCTAGACGATATTCCGTCACTGCATTGCTTCGCTACCGATAGTTTAAACTCTCTGCTGTATTTGGACATAAAAAGACCCACAATAATTGGTTGTCCAACTATTGGGGGTCAGTTCAAGTTTCCGGGATGACATTGTTAAAACGCAAAGATTTTCGTCATACCGGAATTTCTGAAAGAAATATCCGGTATCTGTATTACTGCTGAACCACTCGAAGCGTCTTCACCTCAAACGGCGTAAACACAAGCTCAACCTTGCCTTCACTGGCATCAAGTAACGCTGTCAACTCCTCCATCATATTGACTTCACTCACCTCAGAACCGAAGTAGCTCACATCAACAGACGCCGTTTGCTTTTCACCATGCGTTTCAAACAAGCGAACAATAATCCCTTTGCCATCTTCAGCAGGCTTCAAGGTTTCAATCACCACAGCGCTGTTGTCGCAATTCACAACCTGAGTGCTGGATAACAGTGAACCTTGCTTAACCGCAATAGGCGCTGCTACTAGATCTCTTAGCGCATAACCCTGCTCTACCACACCACCCTGTTTGTAATCGCCAGCGTGGGTGAAGATAGAATAACTAAAGCTGTGCTCACCAATGTCACCAAAGTTGTTCTCGGTGAAGTCAGCATCTTGCGGGTGACCAAACTCAGAGCCCGGTTTTTTCTGCGAGCGTAGCAAGGTGATCTCAAGCTCTTGGTCTTTTACGCGGTAGCCATACTTGGCGTCCGCCATTATCGCAATACCTTGCTCACCATCACTCACATCCACCCAGCGGTGTGCGGGAATCTCATCCTTGGCCATGGCAAAGCTATCGTCGCTATGGGTTGGTCTATCGATAACGCCAAACTGGATATTGCACTGCGCATCCCTTGCCTCGACCGTGATTGGGAAGTTTGCCTTGAGCGATACATCCTGTTCTTGCCAATCGACATGGGTATTAAAATCAATGCGACTGCTGCCTTCAAGGATACAGATCTCTTGAGTGAGCATAGAATCGCCATAGCGATATACCTGCTTGACCACAGCGTTCGGTCCACGGGTAAAAGCACTGGTTTCCACAAGCTCAAGGGAAGATGACTCTCCGTTTCTGTAGTCATCAGCAAAGTCCCACGCGGCATATTGAGTGGCGCGTTCTTTGTAGGCCGTCAAAAGATTAGCCATAGGTTTAGAGATGAATTCTCGATTCAGCTCCTTATTGAACACTGAGACTATCTGCCCAGCTCTGTTGAACTCCACCTTCAATTGGCTATTTTCAAGGCACAGTGGCGATGCGCTTGGCGCAATAAACTCGGCGCTGTTTGGTTCAATCACTTTATAACCCATAGCTGGCACACAAACCTGTTGCCAGTTGCCTTCGAGCTCCAGCCACTGATTGCGTGAGAATGGCGACAGATTGTAAAGCATATAAGGCTTTGCAAAAGATGAGGTATTGATGCCTGCTTCAAGCTTAGCTTTTTGCAGGTCAATCAGCTCTTTAGCTTTGGTGGTTAATCTAACGTAATCCACCTCTGCTTCCTGATAGACCCGTACGATCGAAGAGCCCGGCAGAATATCGTGGAATTGCAGGGTTAATGTATCTTTCCAAAGGCTATCCAACTCAGATTTGATACTAAAATCGCCATTGATAGTCATCAAGGACTCCAACTGTCCAAGCAGAAACTCCATATCACGATTGCCCTGCTTGGTGCGAGATTCGGTAGTAAAACAGCCTTGGTGCGCCTCGAAATAGAGCTCGCCCTGCATGACGGGTAACTTGTCTCGGTAGCTATCTACCCTCTCAAAGAACGCATTAACACGGCCGTTTTTAGCTTGAGGCAAACCGTCGAGATTTTGAATACGCTGAAAACGCTCAATATGCTCTTCGGCAGGACCACCGCCGCCATCTCCGACACCATAAACCATCAAGGCTTCTGGGCAGATCTCTTTCTCTTTATAGTTGGCTTCAAGCTTAAGTGAAGAAGTCGCGCGAGCACGGCTATCATAGGTGTCTTCAGGGAAGTTGTGCATGATGACCTCTGAGCCATCTAACCCCTGCCAGCGGAACATATGGTGTGGAAAAGGGTTCACCTTATTCTGAGACAGCTTTTGCGAGGCAATATATTTAACCCCAGATTTAGCCAAGATCTGTGGCAGTGCTGCGGTAAAGCCAAATACATCCGGCTCCCACAGATAATCAACGCTCTGCCCGAAATGCTGCTCAGTAAATTTGCGACCGTACATGATCTGACGGATCAGAGACTCACCACTGACTAGATTCAAATCTGATTCCACCCAAAAGCAGCCTTGAAGCTCAAAGCGCCCCTGCTTAACTTGATGTTGGATCTGCTTAAACAGTTGTGGATGGTCTTCCTTCACCCACTCAAACAGCTGATACTGGCTCGCTCCAAACAGATAATCCGGGTACTTTTCAAGATTAGCCACAGCGGTGGTAAAGGTGCGCATCGCCTTACGTCTGCCCTCTCTGAGCGGCCACATCCACGCAAGATCCAAATGCGCATGCCCGGTAGCGGTAATATCTACGCTGCCTTGTCTAGCCGGTTCATCATAAACCTCTGAGAGAATGGCCCGGCACTGCTCTATTTCATCTTTTGAGTATTCAACCAAGGTTTGGTCGACACGTTGCATAAGCTGAATAAAGCGCTCAAAGCGAGCGTCATTATTCTCTAAAGTCAGACTTTGAGTGGCCTGCGCACCTTTAGGCTGATGAGAAACAAAGCCTTCATCCCCCTTAATCCAATCAATCAAAACTTCGAGGTCATAATAGAGTGCTTTGAGCTCACTATTACAGGATCCAAGATGCGCATCGGTAATAATACCGCCGTTTTGTACGTAACCAAACAGGTCGTTACAACCCGCATCTACCCACATCTCAAACTTATCGCCCGCCATTTGATCCAGTTCAACCACCCACTTACCTGGTTTATCTGGCGGGATACCATAAGAAGACATCTTGTTGGTGATGCCACGAACTGGATTGCCTAGGCTATCAAACACTAGACCCTCTCCACCTACATCCACCATAAGCACTAGCTCATCTTGATATGCTGGCACCGGGCCCGAGAGCTTAAACCACGCACAATCAAACAGACCACCCCAGCTATCACCTATGGTGAGTTCTCGATATTCTCCTTGAGCTTTATCGGTAAACGAGAGCGGTTCTTTAGAGAGCCACCCCTCTATCTTCAGCTCTGTGAGCGGCTGATAGATTTGGTGCCCGACCCTGTTTAGGAGCGCTGTAATATTATCTGGTACAGAAATCGACATAAGATTACTCCTTACACAAAGCTGGCTTTTTCAGGGTGTGTTTTATCTTGATGATCCAGATGATGCTTGCCAGCAATAAGGTAATGGCATTGGCGAGCATCACAGGAATGTCAGAAACGATGTAGCCATAGGTCATCCACAAGAAGACACCCATAATAAAGATGGTGTACATACCAAGGGAAATAGACGAGGTATCTTTGGTTTTAAGAATATGGATAACTTGGGGAATAAAAGCGCAGGTGGTACAAGTGGCCGCAATATATCCGAGGACAATTTCGTTAATCATTTCATTTTCTCCAGGCGTCAGAAAATAGAGCCACCCTGCTGGAGAATGGCTCAAATTATAAAAGTGTTTAATTTAGAAATTATTTAAAGAAGAAGCTCAGCATCTCAGGGTAGCGCTTGGCCCAAGCGGACTCGGTGTGTTGCGCTCCCTCATCAACAATATATTTAAGGTCGATGTTAGCCTTGGTTTCTAATAAAGCGTTGGCCTCATTAGAGCCATCAAGATAGATCTTCTCAAAACCGATACCACGACCACTGCTCTCTTGTGTGCCCATATCCATGTAGACCTGAATCTCTTGTTCAAGCTCAGTGGCTTGCAGGTAGTCAAACATGGCCGGCTTGTTGAACCAAAAGGCTGGAGAGAAAACCCCCGCTTTAGAAAACACATCCGGGCGCTGCATGATGCCGAACAAGCTAATAAAGCCACCCATAGAGCTACCCGCGATTACGGTATTGTCGCGCTCGGACTTAGTGCGGTAGGTTTGATCGATATAAGGCTTAAGGGTATCGGTAATAAACTCGATATAGCGAGCGCCATCGCCCCCGCTCTGATACACAAGAGGATCCCAATCCGACAAGATAAAATCTTGGTCCATCTTCCATGGTGAGTATTCATACATACGACATAGGCCATCAAACTCAGAGCCGTTGTCGATACCCACAACAATAACGCCATCTTTGCCTTCAAAGAAGCTGTCTACATTGCGCGGGATCTCCCAGGTATCGCCACCATAAGAGATAGATGAATCAAATAGATTCTGACCGTCATGCATATACACCACTGGGTAGTGGCTGTCAGAGTTGTGATAATCCTTCGGCAGATAAACGCGAATGGTTCTGGTGCGCCCCAACTGAGGCAGTTCAAAATTATCAATAACTAGGTAACGGTCTTTATCTAGCATGTCAGGTCCTATTTGTTGGACATCTTCTTCTCTTCATCCAGAACCATTTCGTTGGTCTGTTCATGAATCGTATTGATGCGGATTGGCTCTATCGCGGAGTTCTTCTCGTACTCGGTCAGATAGATGTCGTTATGAATATGTTCTGCGGTCATCTTCACCATCAAGCGGTTGTTGGTATACAAGCCCTTGGTCTCTTCTCGATGAGAGAAGATAAGCGCCAAAGACATGTCCACCACCAGCATAAAGCGATGAGATGGGTATAGGGTTTCTTCAATGTTGTGGCGCGAGAAAGACTCCATCTTTTCATGGGGTTTTTCGATGCGGTTGAACGAAAAGCCGATAACGCGCACGCCACGCTCGATGGCATCGCAGATCTCTTCTTTGAAGATGTTCAATCTGAAGTCTGAGTTCATATAGATCTCAACTTCAGCCTGATTAATCAGCTCTTTCGCCTTCTGTACCACGTTGTCATAACCAGTGAGGTTATAAACAAATTCTTTCTCTTCCTGGAGCATCATCTTGGAGAGCTCTTTTTTCAGGAAGCCAATATTTTCAACCGTCTTCTTTTCGATCTGGCTAAATATCAAATCTGGAGACTTGGCCTCGTATTCTTTAGTGTCACCATCGGACATAAAGATATAACCATTGTTATAAAGGTTATCGATCGAGGAGTAGACGGACGAGCGGGATAATGAAATTTCCTTGGCGATTTTATAGCCACTCGCTCGGCCGTTCTTGAGTAGATTGATATACACAAGCGCGTCTGTTTTGGTAAACCCAAAGTCCATTAGCTTTGTCACAAGATCTGGCACGGTTTGTCCTCTAAAACTATTCACAATCAGCCCTTTAGATTACCACTTAGTGCTGGGTGCGTCATGACGCCTAACCCATTGAATTCACACTTCACAATTATTCGATAATGATGCGGGCTCTAATAAACCTGCATAGGTATCGATTTTAAGGATTTAGGCTTGCTGCGCTCTTTACTCAGTGCACAGCAAGCGACTATTTTATTTACCTAAGATTTGATACCCGTATGGTGCAAGAGTCAGTTGTTGACCGTTCACCTCTACCGATTTTTCTTGCTCTGAGTTATTCAGAACAAAAGTCAATCGGCCTCGTTGATACGCCACACAGCTGTCGTCTGCCACTTCGATCCAGTCGATAGACGCATCATTTAGCTCTGGATAGCCAAGGCGCATCTGGATCATCTCTTGAATGAAGGCTTTAAACTCAAGGTCTTGATTCTCTTCTTCCCAGATCATGCAGCGACGGTTTTGGTCGTAGGTCATGCCACGCTCGCCGGTCATACCGATCTCGCCACCGTAGTAGATACAAGGAGAACCTACTTGCGTGAACATAAACAGATAAGCCAGTTTTGCCTTGTCTTTATTCTCACCGCACAGGCTCATGATACGAGTGGTATCGTGACTATCTAGCAGGTTGAACATCGCCTTGTTCACGTTGCGTGGGTAAGACATATATGAACGGCTTACGTCATCAATGAAGCCTTGCTTGTTAGAAAGGTTCAGTGCAAAGAAGTCCGTTACCGCCTGAGTCATTGGGTAATTCATCAGTGAGTCATATTGCTCACCACGAAGCCACGCCATACCTTCATGCCAGATCTCACCTAGGATGTAGCAATCCGGCTTGATGCCTTTTACTACGCGGCGGAAGTCACGCCAGAACTCGTGGTCAACCTCATTGGCTACGTCCAAACGCCAGCCATCAATATCGAACTCTTCAACCCAGTGACGCGCTACATCTAGAAGATATGCACGACACTCTTCGTTCTCTGTGTTGAGCTTTGGCATCTCAAGTACGTTAGCGAAGGTCTCGTAGTTGAAGTTCCAAAAGTCCCACTCGCTCTTCGGCGTATCAGGGTAAACAGGGAACTCGTTGATCCAGAACCAGTCCGCATACTTAGACTCTTTGCCCTTCTCTACCACGTCTAGCCATAGGGGAGATTGGTCACCGATGTGGTTGAATACTGCATCCAGCATCACCTTCATACCGCGCTTATGCGCCTCTTTGACTAGCGCCTTAAACGCTTCATTGCCACCGAAGTGTGGGTCTACATTGTAGTAATCCACAGTGTCATATTTGTGGTTAGCATTCGCGGTAAAGATTGGGCAGAAGTAAAGGCCGTTTACACCTAGGTCTTGCAGATAATCTAGCTTATCGATCACGCCCCATAGGTCACCGCCCATAAAGTTGAATGGGTCAGGGTCAGTGCCCCAAGGCTGAACCCCTTCTGGAGAGATCTCAGGACGACCGTTAGCAAAACGCTCAGGGAAGATCTGATACCAAACCGTCTTTTCTACCCACTTTGGCGTGTCTAGCACGTCACGTGGATTCAGATAAGGGAAGCAGAAGAAGTTACTGATGTTGCTGCACTCAGCCTCAGCTACTTTAGGGTCGCGGATATCCACAATACGCTTCTCGCCATAGATAATCTTCTCACCATCTTTACCCTCTAGGATGAAACCATAACGGGTACGACGCTTAGGTGGAGCGAACTCAGCGAACCAATGGTCGTGATGCTCAGTCTGACCTTCAAGCTCCATCTTCACCTCGTTGCCACCAACCCAGCCGTGTGCTTCACTGCCGCCAAGGTTACCCCCGTCTAGGCCACCTTCAGCCCAGTGGTAAGGGTCACCAATCCACAGTACCACGCGCTCAACTTCGTTTTTCGCGGTGCGCAGTCTCAGGTGTAAAGTCTCTGTATCGAAGGCGTAAGCATCCGCACTCTTTGGCGTGTGCGCAATAGAGCTCTTAGTAATCATATTATTGTGTTTCCTAAATCTTTATTTTTCGGCGGGAATAGGGCCAACAGACCCTATCTGCCATTTCATTTATTCTTTTACTGCGCCACTGACGAGGCCTTTTGCAATATGTTTTTGGGTTGCAACAAACAGCAAGGTAATAGGTACCGCGACTAAAAGTGCGCCTGCGGTAAATAGAGTGAAGTTCTCCGCGGAATTTGAGCGAATCCAGCTAAAGATACCGATAGCTAGGGTCATCTTCTCTTCACTACGCAATATCAGCGTTGGCAATATGAAGTCCATCCAAGGTGCGGTGAATGACATCAATGCCACAAACACCAAGATAGGTTTTGCCAATGGAAGTATGATCTCAAAGAAGATGGTCAGGTGACCCGCGCCGTCAATCTTAGCCGCCTCATCCAACGAGGTTGGGATAGCATCAAAGTAGCCCTTAACCAACCAAGATAGGAATGGCAGACTGCCGGTCACGTACACCAGTAGCAGGCCCCAGTAGCTATCAATAAGGTTCAGCTTAGAGAGCAGAACATAGATAGCCGTCATGGATAGAAACGCAGGGAACATCTGCAGTACTAGGATGCTTAGCATTACATTACGCTTTCCGCGAAAACGGTAGCGAGAGAATGTATACGCCGTGATGGTCACCAAAACTAGCGAGATAAGCATGTTTGCCACCGCTAGATAAAACGTATTCTTATACCACTGAATATAAGGTGTATCGTTCAGCAGGGTACGGTAGTGGTCCAGAGTAAAGTCAAAACCGGTAAAGGTTGAGCTAAACAGGTTGGTACCTGGCTTAAACGAAGCCAGAACCGTCCAGATTACCGGAGCCAACACCGCAATCGCATTCAAAGACAAAAAGATATAGACGAATACGGTACTAATTTTTAGAGGTTTCTTAGTCGTCGACATAATTACATACCTACATCTTCTTTGAATGACTTCATTCTTCTAAATTGCCAAATCGCAATCGTAGAAAGGAACAAGAAAATAACTATCGAGACAACCGCTGCAATATGGTACTGCTGGAAGTCTAGGGTCAGTTTATAGATCCAAGTGATCAAGATATCTGTGTGACCCGCGAAGCGATAATCTGGATTGATCGGACCGCCTTCTGTCAGCAGATAGATGGCACCGAAGTTATTAAAGTTGTGTGCGAAGGTCATCACCAGAGATGGAGCTAGCTGGTTTAGAACCATAGGCAGGGTAATTTCTTTAAACTGCTGGAACTTACTCGCGCCATCTACTTCAGCTGCCTCATATAGGTCTGCTGGAATGTTTGTCAGAGCGCTCGAGATCATCAGCATGAAATAAGGAGCACTTGCCCACACGCTTACCAGAATCACCGTCACCTTGGCCGTAAATGGGTCAGATAAGAATGCAATCGACTCCAGTCCTAGGCCATTTAGCATATTGTTTACCGGGCCCACCCCGTTAAGCAGCAGTCGGAACACCAACAGGGTTACGAACGCTGGAATCGCGTATGGCAGGATGAAGATAAGACGCCAAGCTTTCTTGAACTTGATATCTTTGTTCTCAACCGCAAGGGCTAGGATGAAACCAAAACCAAAGGTAAATACCGTCGCACACACCGCCCAGATAACTGTCCAAGTCGCAACGCCAAAGAAGGTGCCAGACCAGATTTTCAGTTCAAACAGAGCGACAAAGTTCTTAAAGCCAACCCAATCCACTAGGCTTCTCGGCGGAATATGATTCGGCGCTGAGTAGTTAGTAAAGGCCACCATTACCGTGATAGCGATTGGCAATATGATGAACAGCAATGCGGCAGCGGCCGCTGGTGTTAGCATCAAGAAGGCAAAGTTCTTCTCGTACATGCGAACCCATTGCTGTTTCAGGGTTAGCTGGCGCTGGTCATCCAGAGTCTTAGCATCATTGACGTTTGCTCGGTAAACCAAGGCAAACAGTGCGACGATCAAGATGGCTACCACACCTTCTACCAACATAAAGATCGAGTTATCACCTTGGATAATGTCGAAGCCCTTACGCGTCTGGGCAACCTCGCCCAAGGTAATCAATCCTTTAATGGCAGTGAACAGGTCTATCGCAAAGTAAATAAAGACAATCTGGATAAATAGAAAGGCAAAACCCTTCAGGTAAGCACCGCTTCTTAATTGACTCCCCCCCATAATGAGCAGGGAGAGAGGCGCGCTAGGCGCCTCGTTCTTAGCAGTTAATTGCATAGGGAATAATCCAAATAATTACTGTTGCATTGAGATTTGCTGCTCAACGATAGTTTGCGCCTTAGTCAGCACACCCTCTACGTCTTTACCGTTGTTCCATACCTCAGTAACAGCCGCAGCCATTGGTTGCCAGATATAGCCCATCTCAGGGATAGACGGCATTGCGTCAGCATGGAAGCCTTGGTTGATCACAGCCTGAGTCAGTGGCGTTGCACTCGACTCAATTTCTTTCATTACCGTTGCTACTGGTGGAATCGCACCCGTCATCTCATAGCGTTTTTCCGCCATCGCTTCTGACGATAGGAAGTCGGCAAATAGCTGAGAAGCGCGTGGGTATTCGGTAAAGGCAGACACTACCGCTAGGCGAACCGTTGAGAAGGTACGTGGGTGGTGACCATCAAGAGTAGGGATAGAGGTAACACCTAGATTGATGCCAGACTTCTTCAAACCTGCTTCTGCCCAAGGGCCATCAATAAGCGCAGCGACTTTACCTTCTTGGAACAGACCACGACGCACTTGCGGGTCAGTAAGGTCAGCGGAATTAGCGCTGTTCGCTTCTTTCAGCTTAAGCATCGCGGTTAGGCCCTGAACAGCACCTTCATTGGCAATACCTAGGTCTTGCGGGTTAGAGCCCTCATTACCAAACTCATAGCCACCGTTCATCGCGAAGAACATACGAGATTCGTAGTAGTTCTGTACGTTCCACAATAGTGCATATTTCTTCTGGCGAGAGTTATTAAAGGTCTTTGAGAACTCGATAATTTCTTCAAAGGTCTTTGGCTCTTCATTCAGCAGGTCTTTGTTGTAGTACATGGCCAGAGTTGCAAATGAGACTGGGAAGCCATAACCAACGTTGTTTGCTTTAGATGCCGCAACCGCACCTGGAATCATTTCCTTTTCAATGCGATCTGTACTTACTAGGTTTTCCATTACGCCACCAGCAACAACTAGACGGCCTAAGGTATCGTGTTCGATCTCTACTACATCACCTACTTGAGTAGTGCCACCATCTTGGATAAGACGGGTTGCAGTATCTACTGGAGATAGAGAGCGGAACGTAAATTCTACGTTGTAACCATTTTGCTTATTAAATTCTTCAGCCGCGTACTTCATAAACTTGGTGCTAGCGCCGTGGTCAGCCCACACCATTAGTTTTGCATCAGCCTCTGGAACAATTTCTTGAGCCATTGCCGAACCACAAATGCAGCTTGTCGCAAGCACGGCAGATAAGATGGCTTTCTTCATTTTATGTTTTCCTTATTCGAACTTTGCAATTTAGTAGTACACCCTGTACTCCCAATTAAACTACCGGCTCAGTTATAGGTCAATGAAACTCTGCACCTATTAAAACAAAATTGTGATTTTCATCATCAATTGCAGGCAATCACTTATTTAGAAACCTGATGAATATAAATAAACTGTGCACGAGAAATATTTGACCGCGTAGCACAAGAAAAACCAAATAAAAGGCGAATTTCATTATTATCAAGCCCAAAAACGAGATCTCACGCATATATTCTGCTGACCGATCATGATGACTATCACATTATTCCGTTTATCGAAGTGACGAATAAATCTACATCGAGAATTATAGTAGTACACCCTGTACCACCAAACCCTAATGTGAAACAGACCAAAACGGAACTCAAAGAATGAACAAGTCAATCTTGTCTGTACTGATTGCCAACGCAATCTATGCGCCCTATGCACTGGCTGACATCTACTCTACAGATGCTCAGTCAGCAGAGCAGGACTACTTCTCGGCGCTTATTGACGGTACAGGGGGACATGTAGGTGCCTTCTTCGAAAAAGAAGACAAAAAGGTGTACAACGAGGACGGTAGCTTAAACGGTACCAACGAATATATTGAGAACAGCCTGATCACTGGCTTCCTTTATCAAAAGGATCTGCCATTTTCTCTTAACTACTCTTTTAAGCAGATCCAAAACACTTGGCGTAATGCTGAAGGCACCTTTACCCAAAAAGACGATGGTTTTCAGTTATCTACCAACCTTGCCTACCGTCACGGCTTTGGCAACGGCCTAAGCACTGGTCTAGGTTGGAAAACCGAGATTGAGCGCAGTACGCGTTACCAAAGCAACCTAAAGGGTGACCTCGATAAAGACCAACACCAGTTTTATACCTTTCTAGGTTACTGGAACAATGACTGGCGCGGCGGTTTCTACTCAGAGCTGAGCTACGGTCTACAAGACGACACTAACGAGCTGGATTCTGGTGACTGGGGTCGCAAAGATACAACCTATTACAAGGTTATGCTGAAGCCATATAAAAACTTCGGTAACTTCTTTGTCGGCGTTGAGTTGTACTACGAAGATAAAGACACCGAGAGCAAGCGCAGCGGTCAGCACCTAGAGAACTTCAAGGAGTTCTATGTTGAGCCAGAAATCGCGTATCAGTTCGACTTCGGTGGACGCCTGTTCGTGAAACAGCGCTACACAGAGAAGACCACCACTCAAGCAAATGGCAACGAATACTTCGGCACAGTTAACAAGACCACTATCGGTTATCAACACAACATCAAAGATTGGATGGTTGGCGCCGAGGTTGAACTGTTCAACGAAGACAAAGAACAAGATGTGGGCGCCGGCAAGGTTGGCTCAGGTAACGAAGAGTACAACAAGCTGAAATTAATGGCTCAGTACCGCTTCTAATAAGGAAAAATAGTAATGATCAAGGTCACTGATATAGCAGAACTGATAAACGGTCGCGTAAAGGGAAATAGCGAGCTCAATATAGATACATTAGTTGAACTTACTCACCCTGAGCGTGGCGGATTAGCCATAGTTCGCCAGCCCAGTGACCTAAAAAAGGTTAAACAGAGTTTGGCGGATGCCATCATAGGTCCAGAGTCCATCTGTGAAGACACAGATGCGACCGTGATAGTGATCGATAAGTTGAATGCAGACGCCATCAACTCTCTTTTAACCTGGTATAAGGTCAACAAATACCGTCTCGATGACCAAGGCAACACCTCTACCCTCCCCGATGTTTATATCGGCAAGCACACCACTATCGGTGAGAACTGCCACTTTAAACCTGGAGTGAAGATCATGAACGGCGTGACTATCGGCAATAACGTCGCTATTCACGCTAACACAGTGATCAAAGAGGGTACGGTGATCGGCGATAACGTCACCATAGACTCTAACTGCTCTATCGGTAACTTCAGCTTTGAATACCTCACCGATGAGAAGGGTGAGTATGTCAGACTAGAGAGCGTTGGGCGCGTGGTGATTGAAGATGGCGTCGAGATCGGTTGTAACAACGCCATAGATAGAGGCACCTTAGGTGACACGGTTATAGGGGCGGGCACTAAGCTAGACAACCTTATCCAAATTGGTCACGACGTGAAGATTGGACGCCACTGTCTATTGGTTTCGCAGGTGGGCATTGCAGGCTGGACCACCATAGAAGACAGAGTTTTGATCCATGGCCAGGTAGGCATCACAGGTGGCATCACCATAGGTCAAAACACCCGAATCAAGGCACAGGCCGGGGTAACCCGCTCATGCCCAGCAAACAGTCATCTCTCTGGTTACCCAGCACGAGAGACAAAAGAATATCTTAAGACGCTAGCGGTACTTAATGGTCTGGTTAAGAAACGCAAAAACAAGCCAGCGTCTGAACCATCAGCCCAAACCCAGAGCGAAAAGCCGGGTTGGCTAAACAAGATTTTTAAACATTAATTTCAGGTTGCGGAGCAAATCATGGCAACGGTAAGCCTACGTAAAGTAGAAAAAGAATACGAAAACGGTTTTAAAGCAGTACATGGCATCGACCTTGATATCCAAGAAGGCGAGTTCATGGTATTTGTTGGTCCATCGGGTTGTGCAAAGTCGACTACACTTCGCATGGTAGCTGGCCTTGAAGAGATCTCAGGCGGCGAAATCCGTATCGGCGAAAAGGTAGTAAACGATCTAGCACCTAAAGATCGCGGCATCGCGATGGTGTTCCAGAACTACGCTCTTTATCCTCACAAAACCGTATATGACAACATGGCCTTTGGCCTAAAGATGCAGGGCAAAAGCAAAGAAGAGATCGAAGAGCGTGTAACCGAGGCGGCAGAAAAGCTAGAGATCACTGACCTGCTCTCTCGTAAACCGAAAGAGATGTCTGGCGGTCAGCGTCAGCGTGTAGCGGTAGGCCGAGCCATCGTACGTAAACCAGACGTATTCTTGTTTGACGAACCGTTATCAAACCTAGATGCCAAGCTGCGTGTTTCAATGCGCGTTAAGATCGCTCAGTTGCACCAATCTCTAAAAGAGGAAGGCAACCCAGCGACCATGATCTACGTAACCCACGATCAAACTGAGGCGCTAACTCTAGGCGATCGCATCTGCGTACTGAACAAAGGTGAGATCATGCAGGTGGATACGCCAGCCAACCTATATAACTACCCAGCGAACAAGTTCGTAGCAGGCTTTATCGGCTCACCAGCGATGAACCTAGTCGATACCGCGCTAAAAGAAGAAAACGGTAACTACTTTATCGAGTTGGCACCAGGCTCTCGCGTTGTGATCCCGACCCATAAAACCCACAAGTTCAGCCAGCATGTAAATACCAAGGTTTACTTTGGTATCCGCCCAGAGCACATCTCTATTGCAGAATCGGCGGATGAGCTAAACACCATCGAAGGCAAGTTGGCTGTGGTGGAAAACATGGGTAACGAGAAATATCTGCACTTCCGTGTGGGAGCCAACATCATTATCGCTCGTGTGTCTTGTGTAGATATCACCACTGCAGACATCGGCAAGAGCTTCTACTTCAACCTAGATACTAGCTTCTGCCATGTGTTCGACGGTGAACACGAAGAGAACATTTCCCTTTAATTTGTGACGCTTTACCCCCTATTTTTCGGAGAGCCTGAGTGCTCTCCTTTTTTATGGGTAATATCTAATGATAAATACCATGCATATCATTTATAAAATATTATGATTTCCATGCATTATATTAAATAGCTATGATTTCTGCATCAAACGAACACCGAGCCATCAAGGCTCAAGTTCAAAGTCTATTTCGATGTGCGTCTCGTACGTATATAAAAAGCTACTAAGGTGACGAAGATGAAGAAACTGCTAATTGCGACAATACTGACCTCAATGACGGCTTCAACTGCTTGGGCTGCTCAAGAGATTAACCGTGATAACTATATCGAGGCAGAAACCTCAAAATATTTTGCGGTAACCGAAGCAAAAGCAACCGACGGTGTTAACAGCTGGCGTCATTTCCGAACTCCACCTAAGACCGAGGTTCAGCCTATCGTTCGTATGAACCGCGATACCATCTACTCTACTGCGGTAATCGACACTGAAAAGGGCGCAACCATCACACTGCCTGATTTCGGCGACCGTTTTGTAATGGTGCAGTTCACCGATGAAAAGCATGTAACCCAAGACCTTATTTACACTAAGGGCAACGAGACCATTCAGGTTCCAGAAACCACTAAGTTCCAATTTGTAGTAGTGCGTGCTTACCTACCTGATTTGAACGACACGGCAGAGATCAAAGAGCTTAACAAGCTACAAGACCAACTAGTGATCACTGCTGCATCTAAAGATGACTACCCTATCTACGGTGGTTACGATCTTATGACTCTTGCTACCAAGTTAGAGCCTGTGAAGAAAGAAGTACTGCAAGAGATCGCAGCAGAGAATGTTCCTGATTCAGCTCAGATGTTTGGTCTAGGTGAATACACCACTCCAGAGAAGCGTATCCAAGGTGCGGCTTACGGTTGGGGTGGCGCGACCTACAAAGACAACGTATATCAGTACTCACCAAACTTTGCGTCTAACGAGTGTCATTCAACCACATTCGAAGACCCGAAAAACGAAGGCTTCTGGTCATTTACTGTGTATAACGAAGATGGCTTTATGTTTAACGACGACGCAAGCTCAAACAGCGGCGTGGCTAAACCAAATGCTGATGGCACCTACACCATCTACTTTGGGTGTGATGAAGAGAAATACGGAGCGAATAACATTCCTCTTGAAGGTCTGAAAGACGGTCAGGAATGGAACGTACTGGTACGCCAATACGCACCAACTGAAGAATTCCATTACAAAAATATCGACCCGAGTAAAACCATCAAGCAGCTTTAAGACTGGGGTATTTACCCTGACCAAACAGCCCACTTCTTAGTGGGCTGTTTTTGTTTTCGAGGTACTCTACTCACTACAAAACTTTAACCCGATCACGGAGATTTTGTAGTAGCCAATCTGCTTATGATCGTCGCCATAAAATCTATGTCGCATTTCACTACCTGAATTATGGTGACCATCTTTCTTTTGATTTACAGTAGTACACAAGATACTACTAACGAGAAAGACAATGCAAAACAAGCAACCTAACGTGATTTTTATTGTTGCTGACCAATGGTCCACAGCAATGGCAGATGGCTCTGGTAAGAACGATTTTGTGCAGACCCCTGGCCTAGATACCCTAGCCGAAGAAGGCAAACGTTTTGAGCAAAGCTACAGCTCATACCCACTTTGCTGCCCAGCGCGTGCCAGTATGTTCACCGGCCTAATGCCTCACAACCACGGCCTTATCGATAACGAAGAGATCATCGAGCATCAAACTGGCGAATTCCCGACTCCAGACAACTTCCTAGCCGATGCCAAGACCATGGGCGAAGCCTTTAAAGAAGCAGGTTACGACACGGGTTTCTTCGGTAAAGAGCACGCGGCAGGTTACGGCTGGCGCGGTATCGATGAGCAAGGTAGCCTGAGCTACACAGGTGGTGGTTATCTAGCAGAAGGCTCTGTTTACGACACCATCTTTGCTAAAGACGCTATCGATTTCATCAAGAAAGATCGTGAGAATCCGTTCTATCTGACACTGTCATTCATCAACCCGCACGATATCTGTAAGACCCTAGGCGGCCCTGTTGGCGGTAAGAACATCTCAGATGCCATCTTCTTCTGCCGTAACGATGACGAGAAATTCCTGCGTAATGAAGAGCGTAAGGGCCTTCCTGAGAACTTCTCTGACAAGTACATTGAGGGCATGATCAAGCACGAAGACTACATGTACAAAGAGCTTGAAGACCTTGATGAAAACTACTGGAAGCAGTTTATCTCCACCTATGGCCTGTTGATTGAAAAGACTGACTGGCTAGTTGCTTTGGTACTGGATCAACTTAAAAAACAAGGCATCGACGATAACACTATCATCGTATTTACCTCAGACCACGGTGAAATGATGGGTAGCCATCGTCTGATCGCTAAGACGGTGTTCTACGAAGAGTCTGCCAAGACGCCGATGATTATCCGTTACCCTGAATCAATCAAGGGTGGCGAGGTAGATAACCGCAACATGGTTTCTACCGTAGACATCATGCCTACCCTACTCGACCTATGTAATATCGAGATCCCAGATGGCATCGATGGCAAGAGCTTCAAACAGAGCTGTGTTGAGAGCGATGCCTTCACCCATGAAGAGGTGTTCTGTGAAAACTACTTCTCTCGTATGTTCCGCTTTGAGAACTTCAAATATGTAGAGAGCTTGGTTTACGATAAGCACTACAAGATCCTTATCGACCTAGAGAAAGATTCAAAAGAGACCGAGAACCTGTTCAATACTCCTGGATACGAGGAAATCTCAGCCTTCGCCGAGAAGCGCATGCAAGAGTATATGCAGAAGAACAATCTCACCCTAGAGTTCAATGCAAAGAACCTAGTGAAAAAGAGCGCTTAAGCGTGATGACCGCCTCGGGAAACCGGGGCGGAAACATAAAAATAATGAGTTAAACATGCAGCAAAAACCCTTCCATATGATGGCTAAGCCCGTTAGCCACCTGTGTAATCTCAAATGCGACTATTGCTTCTATCTTGAAAAAGAGGCCTATTATCCCGATCAAGACAAGATGAGCATGGATGCCCTAGAGAACTATGTGAAGAACTACATCCAAGGGTCAAAACAAGCGCATGTGGACTTTGCTTGGCAAGGGGGAGAACCTACCTTAGCTGGACTCGATTTCTACAAAGCTGCAGTGAAATTCCAGCAGCAATACGCCAACGGCAAAACCATCACCAACAGCTTCCAAACCAACGGTATTGCTATCAATAAGCAATGGGCAAGCTTCTTTGCTGAGCATAATTTTCTGATAGGTATTTCGGTTGATGGTGATGCAACTATCCACGACAAGTACCGCATCTCTACCAATGGTAAGCCCACCTTTGAGCGTGTACGCCACGTTATCGGGCTACTAAAAGAGCACGGTGTTCAGTTCAATACCCTCACCGTGGTCAACGATGCAAACTGGAACAAGGGTAAACAGGTCTATCAGACCCTAAAAGAGCTTGGCTCCATGCATATGCAGTTTATTCCAGTGGTAGAGCAAGACCATGTGCACGATGAGCGTTTCGAGCCGGGAGCCACCGAAAAGGTAACCCCTTTCTCAGTACCTAAAGCGGGCTATGGGACCTTTATTGCCGATATCTTTGATGAGTGGGTAAGGCATGACCTAGGTCGAATCTATGTGCAGTCATTCGAGATGCTACTGGCGCAAAAGCTTGGCTATCCATCGGGCCTGTGTATCTTCAGTAAGACCTGCGGTGACAACCTCATAATAGAAGCAAACGAAGATGTCTATTCCTGCGATCACTTCGTCTATCCAGAAAACAAAATCGGCAATATCCAAGACACACCACTGGATGTCCTAGCCACCAGTGACAAGCAAGTCGCGTTTGGCAATCACAAATACGAGACTCTGACCGAGAAGTGTAAACAGTGCCCTTATCTAGAACGATGCTATGGCGGCTGTCCTAAACAACGCATTGTAAAGACTGATGATGAGTTCCTGCACAATTACTTGTGTGAGTCGTATCAGCATATATTCCGCCATACTGATCCAATTATGGATAATATGGCAAAACAGATAACAGCAAATAATCGAGCTTAGTACTCTAGGCTCGAGAAATATATTTCAAAGTCCACTTCACTGTTATTTCTGTTTCTAATTGCCTGCTGTTCCCAACGCACCTAGGTTGGGAACATTCCCCACAATACCTAGCTTCCAGCCCAATCTTACTTACGGATTTACGATACTTTGTGGCGTAAATCCTAGATCGGTTTACCAAATAAAATCCTATATAAATTAAAGACTTGCTCTAATAACTCACTATTGGTTTAATTGCCTAAAACGAGTTAAATAAATATAAAATCTGCCTAAAATCGCCAATAGCAACTAGACTTTTACCTAGATTAAATGCATAGTAGTACACGATGAACGACCACAGGAAACAGTGTAAAATTCATCATTAGCTTTTTCATGAGTTATATTTTTTATCTACGCCGATTTGGGTCTTGGATAAGGTAACCATCAGGCTTAACGAGCATGCAACTGACTCGCTTAAGTCGAGCTTTGGACTCCCCCATAAGCTCAACAGCCTTCTTTCAAACCCAAACAGGCAAAGACTATTAGCGATTTTAGGGGGCCACTGGCCTCCCTTTTTTTATAAATTGCTCAACCCTCACACAAAACTGTAGTTTCCGGTCACCAGTTTTAAGCGATCCTTAGTGTTTTCATCTCAATTGCTCAGTAAGCCCCCTAAACGAGATTTACTCTATATCAGTTTGATGTATCTCGTTTGAAAAGTGGCGGTTCAACACCATCACACAGAACTTATAGATACCTTATACGAATTTATTTTAATTCATAAGCCATTGATATAAATAAGTTTATTTGGATTATTATAAAATAATATATAAGAATAACCAAAAGACCTATTGACGGCAATTATTGTTCTGATAAGATGCACACCACTTAAGCATACACAGTACGCATACAAGCAAAACGTACGTGGCATCGCAAATGATTTGGTCGAGCATAAAACAGATAATTTTATGTTTAAGAGGTTTTTGAAAGGGGTATCTTGGTGAAGAAACTACTTCTATTAGCGATATTAATGTCGGGTCATGTAATGGCGCATTCACATGCTCCAACAGAATTTGGTGGCAATGCTACAGATGATGACTTTATCAATGAAGCTCTAACCATCAATGGTATCCAACAGGTTCCGATCACCATCACTAACCTAAACAAATACCCCCAACAATACGATGTGGTTGTTGAAAAAGTAAATATCGACAAAAAAACAGGTGAAGTAGAGGTTCTATCAACCAAAGTAGCCGGCCAAACATCGATTGTTTACCCAAATGATTTTCGTAAGTTACCAATTACCGTTCAACTGGATCAAGGCGATTGGAACAAGCCTGTAACTTACAAAGTTTGTTCGATTTCAGTAGCAAACGATGGAGATATGTTCAGATCAAAGATTTGTACATTGGCGAAGTTGTACTGGAAGAAAGATACATTTTAAGGTCATTTAAATGAAAAAATTAACTCTTGCAGTAGCGATTGCTCTCTTCGCAACTCCAGCCTTGAGCGATACAATCCGTACCTCAGATGGTATTTCGTGCTCATTCGACTCTGACGACTCTCCGTACGAAGTTCGTACCTATGCTGAGTCTGGTGCGAACGAGTACGACCAAAACGGATCAAATGATTATTACAATGGCTATGATGGCAACGATAACCGTGTAGGCATTGAATTCACCTGGAAATTCGGAGCTCCAAAACGCCTTGATTGCGACAAGTTATATGCATTGGAACTTCGCACTAAAGAAGCAAAAGTAAAAGAGCTTGAGAAGAAAGTGGAAATGCTTGAATCCGCAGCGTCGCTTTCAAACGTTCAATGGTAAGCCATATGAAGAAGTTAGTTTTATCCATCTCAATTCTGGCTTCATTTGGGGCAAATGCTTCAATGGACTTTAGTTCTAATGGTGTCTCATTCAGCACAAAAATTGAAGACTCATGCGGTATTCAAGTTCATGACGCAACCGGTGACATTATTTTTGAAAATGGCAGTCGTATTATTTACGACGACACTGCCAAGTTTGAAGTAATGGCAAATACGTCCTCTGAACGAGCAAATGTAAGATTTACTAATGTTGAAACGTCTCAAGCCATTGGCGATGACTATTTAATGTTGGTACGTGGAAACAATGGTGAACGAAAGCAGTTCAACCATACCTACGGCGGTGTCACTCTAGGCAACGGAGAGTACGAAGCCGTAGTAAAAGTAAACAAGTCGATTACGGATATGCCATCTGGTACGCACTACGTATCGGGCACTCTTGAAATCGAATGTGGCGATGTATCGATTGGTCAATTCCAATCATCTCGAATCAAATAACTTTTATTTAAATTAAATGCGTACTTAGTATTTTATGTGCGCTACATATCCCTAGATAGGAAGGTACAAAATGAAGAAGACTCTTCTAGCTTTGGCAATGGCTACTAACGCACTTACTTTTGGCGCTTCTGCATCAGAGCTCGTCCTTAAACCAGTTCTGAGTCCAGCAGACAAAGCAGCATATGAACAACTTGAGGAACTTTCTGGCAACACAGAATTAGTTCAAAACTTTCACGACATTATGGAAGGTCAAAACGAATTCAAGCAAGGCGAAAACGAAAGCGATGACGATTACGCAAATCGAAAAACCGATGCTATGTCTGATCTTATCAAGGGTGTACAAGAGAACGTTTCAGAAATGAACAATCGTGATAAAGCAGCTGCATTTGTTGCACTAAACAACATCTCTGTATTCAACGATAACCCACTGACACCAAAAGAAGAAGGATACGACTCAGTCCTTGACCAACTGATCAATTCGTTTCTTCTTGGTGGTGATGTAGCAAAGCAACGTTTTAATGAATGGAATAGCAAAACTGGTAAGGAAAAGAAAGAGTTCATTTCTCAGAAAGCTGGACGTGGCGTCCCAGTCCCTGAAGATGGTATTCCTGCTCCAATTAAAGGCGACACTCTGTTGTTCCAAGAAGACGTCCCTGTAGTATGTGGTGCAGAAATAACACAGAAGAACACTGGTTCTATTCACTTCCTTGGTGAGATTGACGTTAGTTCAGAAAGATCTGCACAAGTTATAACATACAGCAATGCGCCTACAGCAATGGTTGGCCTAATTGTTAACACTGAAAATACCACTCTGGACGAGAACAAAATCACTTACTCTGTTGATGGTAAAATAGTTAAACCTGCTATGGAAACTAAAGTAGGTGCTGATATCTACGATATTGGTGCCAACTACAACGGTACCTACGCAGAAGTTCCAGCAGGTATTGCGTCAATTTCTGCAACTATCGAATTCAACTGTCAGTAATCATTAAAATACTTTTCAGAGGCTATTTCATTAGCCTCTTTGCAACCTCCTGTTTTTCCACAAAGGCATTACCCATGAAAAAATCTCTAGCTGTAGTTGCTCTGATGGCATCTTCTTTGACACATGCTGAAAACGTTTCATTTTCAACAACAATTGACGACACTATTGGTTGTGGTGTTACTTTTCATAGCACGAATGGTGGTATCCGCCTTTATGATAGCCAGGATTGGGAATCAGTTTACGGTGATATTACTACAGGTCTAAATGACACCAACGTTCGTCTATATATCCACTCAACTGACACTGATTCAGCGACGATCGATCTTACTAAGGGACACTTTAGCGTTGGGGCTGGTGAAACATGGAAAGAGATTTCAATGACAACTTCACACGAAGTGGGCAACATGAAAAATGGTGATAGCTTTAGTATCGAGGCAACCCTTAATCAATCTCGTGCAGATTTGGGTGTAGGTACACACGAGATCACATCTACCGTTGAACTCCTTTGTGATACTTCTGGTAAATAAGGCTCTGAGAATGAAAAAGATTCTGAGTAGCTTAGCACTTACGTTAGCCTGTGCTTCGATTCAAGCATCTGAAAACGTGACATTTTCAGTAACATTGGAAGACGATGACCAACCATGTGGTGTTGAGTTCGGTGGTAACAATGCACGGATTCACCTAACTGACCAGTATGGCTCTTCGTTCTACGGTAGAGTTGTAACAGGGATTTCAGGCGGTCAAGTTGACTTCACAATAGCTAAAGCAACCAACTATCAAGGCAACATAGATCCCGCAGTCGCTTACTATGAGTCTTACGCACATGGTAGTTTCATTAGAGAACCAATTGACCAAAACTTTAAGGTTTTGGGCCTGGAAAATGAAGAAGAGTTTAGACTGTCGGTTTACGCAGGTATGTCGCGCGCTGAATTAGGTTCCGGCACACATTCTATCGAGACTACCGTCGAGTTTACTTGTAATACCACGCCTTAGCGAAGGCATAGCAAAACTAATCGAAATGAAACATAGGCCATCTCTCAGTAGATGGCTTTTTACTCAGGCCAAAAGAGTCTTCAGCAAATTAGCTTACGACTGATTTACCTGTATACCGCGGACTAATCTCTAATCACATGTCACATCAAAATAGATTTCGGCTATAC
Organism: Vibrio ishigakensis; assembly: GCF_024347675.1. Classification (NCBI taxonomy): domain Bacteria; kingdom Pseudomonadati; phylum Pseudomonadota; class Gammaproteobacteria; order Vibrionales; family Vibrionaceae; genus Vibrio; species Vibrio ishigakensis. The sequence goes on from NZ_AP024882.1 coordinate 252,390, forward strand.
CGTTGCCACCCGTTTGCTTTGATTGAATGAGGACTTCATTCTCCTTGTCTTCTTTCAGATCTAAATCAACACCCGCAGTCAACATTTCATCGAAACTTTTGTCTGGGCCTAAGTTAAAAGAAAACGTTAAATCACTATTTTCCAACTTAGTAGCAGACTGAATATCCATATGCTCAATGACAATTGAAGGCTTACTCCCCTCAATAAAAAATCTTACTGGATTCATCCCTTCACCAATTGAGCTTATATTGCCATCCTCTACATCAGTAATGATGCAACTTCCCTTTTTAACCTCAAAGTTTGGTGATACCAATATATCCGCAAACGTTGGCATCGAAATAAACATCATCAGCAAGGCCGTTCTCATCATTACCTCATTCAAAGCTAGCTAAGTACTTAGAGTTACTATCCTACAGTACAGTTTCAAACTCAACAAAACTGAGCGGTGAGTAAGTAATAATCTTCGCAAGATTTGGGTTTGAACTTGTTCAATAAATATAAAAATTTGCCAAATTTTGAAAGCGAGTTTCGACAGAATAATTTTCCGAGTGGTTTTAAAGAAAGATCAACAGACAAAAAAAGCCCTACAGAGAGGGTGAGTCACGTAGGGCAAAAGGATTCAGAACGAAAACGGTTCTGAGTTTCTCTGCTAAAAGAAATGGTTTAGAGCCTGAAAAGTCTTACGCTTGTCTGCTTTTCAAGTGGCTACCCAAACTTGGATAGCGAATCAATTCTGAGAGTAAATATGGTTTTGAATCCGAGGATCTGGACATACGGTTTTCCAAACCATGTTCACTCTAATTTTACTCTTCTTAATTGAAGCTACAGCGTCGTTAACTGCTCTCTTTCGCCCCATCACATAGTTTGTCTATGCTCAGGGGTCTCAATCGTTTGTTGTCTAGCTGTAGCTCCAATTACTTTGAGTATTTTTAAGCTCTCACTAGTGTCGTCGCGTAGATGAAGCGGTAAGCTCCACAGCTCGCAGTTGAGCAATCGCTTTGGCCAACTCTAGTTGTGCTTGAGCAAAGTTAGCGTCCCCTGCTCCTTTATTGATGTTTTCAAGCGCAGCACGCTTCGCTTCTTCGGCACGAGCTTTGTCGATATCTGTGCCGTGAAGCGCGGTATCAGCAAGAACCGTTACTGAGTCAGGTTGAACCTCCACCAGACCGCCTGATACATACAGCACTTGCTCGTCTGCTTTCAGATCGGTCACAAACACAGTTACACCCGGTTTGATCTTACTTAGTAGAGGTGAGTGACCTGGGCGGATGCCCAGCTCACCATCTGCGCCTGAAACCGCTAGAGCGTGTGCTGGCCCTGAAAACAGCGTACCTTCCGCACTTACGATGTTAAGTTGAAATGTATTCTCTGTAACTCCGATAGCCATAATGCACCCTACCCTTACATGGTTTTTGCTTTTTCAAGCACTTCGTCGATAGAACCGCAGTACAAGAATGCTTGCTCTGGGATATCGTCGTATTGACCTTCTAGCAGACCTTTAAAGCCTGTGATGGTGTCACGCAGTGATACGAATACACCTTTCTGACCAGTAAATACTTCCGCTACGTGGTAAGGCTGAGTTAGGAAACGTTCAATCTTACGAGCACGAGATACAGTTTGCTTATCTTCTTGAGATAGCTCATCCATACCTAGGATTGCGATGATGTCTTTAAGCTCTTTATAGCGTTGTAGCGTAGTTTGAACGCCTTGCGCTACGTCGTAGTGCTCTTGACCAACAACCTGAGGATCTAGCTGACGAGAAGTCGAATCTAGTGGGTCGATTGCAGGGTATAGACCTAGGGCTGCGATGTTACGAGACAGTACAACCGTTGCATCCAAGTGAGCGAAGGTGGTCGCTGGTGATGGGTCAGTCAAGTCATCCGCAGGTACGTATACCGCCTGGATAGAAGTGATTGAGCCAGTCTTAGTTGAGGTGATACGCTCTTGAAGAACACCCATCTCTTCTGCCAGTGTTGGCTGATAACCTACCGCTGATGGCATACGACCTAGTAGAGCCGAAACCTCAGTACCCGCAAGGGTGTAACGATAAATATTATCCACGAACAGCAGTACGTCACGGCCTTCATCACGGAAACGCTCAGCCATAGTTAGACCCGTTAGTGCTACACGTAGACGGTTACCCGGTGGCTCGTTCATCTGGCCGTAAACCATGGCAACTTTGTCTAGTACGCCCGCTTCTTTCATCTCGTAGTAGAAGTCGTTACCCTCACGAGTACGCTCACCTACACCGGTAAATACTGAAAGACCTGAGTGTGCTTTTGCGATGTTGTTGATAAGCTCCATCATGTTAACGGTCTTACCTACACCCGCACCGCCGAACAGACCGATTTTACCACCCTTAGCGAATGGACAGATAAGGTCGATAACCTTAACACCTGTCTCTAGTAGCTCAGTGCTGTTTGCTTGATCTTCATAAGAAGGCGCTTCACGGTGGATCTCGTAGTTCTCTTTCTGGCCGATTTCGCCGCACTCATCGATTGGCTCGCCAAGTACGTTCATGATACGACCAAGAGTTTCTTCACCTACAGGCACTGTGATTGGCGCGCCAGTGTTTTCCACTTGCAGGCCACGACGCAGACCGTCTGAAGAACCCATTGCGATACAACGAACGATACCGCCACCCATTTGTTGTTGAACTTCTAGTACTAGGCTACCTACGTTGTCACCTAGAACTTTCAGCGCGTCATATACGCGAGGACCATTGTTGTGGCTGAATTCAACGTCAACCACCGCACCGATCACTTTAACTATTTTTCCAAGACTCATGTCTATATCCTCAAATTCTTCTCGTAACCCTTAAACCGCTTGAGCGCCTGAAACGATTTCGCTCAGCTCTTGGGTAATGGCAGCCTGACGCGCTTTGTTGTACACCAACTGAAGGTTGTCGATCAGTTGGCCGGCGTTGTCGGTGGCCGCTTTCATGGCTACCATTCGGGCTGCTTGCTCACACGCGATGCTTTCTACAATGCCTTGATACACTTGAGATTCGATGTATCTGTGTAGCAGGTCTGAAAGGATGTCACGTGGTGCTTGCTCATAGATGTAGTCCCAACGCTTTTCTTCTTTCGGCGTGTCTACATCTGAAGGATGTGGCAGCAGTTGTGCTGTCGTTGGCTCTTGCACCATGGTGTTCACAAACTTGTTGTAAACCAAAAACAAACTGTCAATCTTGCCTTCATCGTAGTGACTAAGCATTGCGTTAACCGTACCCAGAATCTCTTCCAGTTTTGGTGCGTCACCTAAACCTGAGGTCTGTGCAACAACGTTACCCATGCGTTGGAAGAAGTTGATAGCTTTAGAACCGATAAGGGTTGTATCTACTTCCACGCCTTTTGCTTGCCACTCAGACATCTCTTCCAGCACTTTCTTGAACAGGTTGTTGTTCAAGCCGCCACACAGACCACGGTCTGAGGAGATAATGATGTAAGCAACACGCTTAGGTTCGCGTTGTTGAAGGTACGGGTGTTGGTACTCCAATGTACCCGAAGCGACATGAGCGATAACTTGGCGCATGCTCTCGGCGTATGGGCGTGTAAGCTCCATACGATCCTGAACCTTACGCATCTTACTTGCCGCAACCATTTCCATAGCACTGGTGATCTTTTGTGTGTTAGACACACTGCCGATCTTGGTGCGAATCTCTTTTGTATTAGCCATTATCTGCTCCTATTTGTTTTGGATTTCCAGTCAACAAACCGGAGCGATTACCAAGGCTTAAGCGCTACGAAACTATCCAGAATCTCTGTAAGAGCAGATTCGATGTCGTCGTTGTAGTCACCCGTTGCGTTGATCTTGTCGAACAACTCTGGGTTTTGAGCTTTAGCGTAAGAAAGCAGTTCTTCTTCAAAGCGAGCAATCTTGTTTAGCTCAACGTCGGTTAGGTAACCTTTTTCAGCTGCGAAGATAACCGTTGCTTGTTCCGCTACAGACATAGGAGCGTATTGCTTCTGCTTCATTAGCTCTGTAACGCGCTCACCGTGGTCAAGCTGCTTACGAGTTGCTTCATCAAGGTCAGAAGAGAACTGAGCAAACGCTGCAAGTTCACGATACTGAGCCAGTGCGGTACGGATACCACCAGATAGCTTCTTGATGATCTTGCTCTGAGCTGCACCACCTACACGAGAAACCGAGATGCCTGGGTCAACCGCTGGACGTAGGCCTGAGTTAAATAGCTGAGTCTGAAGGAAGATCTGACCGTCAGTGATAGAGATAACGTTGGTCGGTACGAACGCTGATACGTCACCTGCTTGGGTCTCGATGATAGGCAGAGCGGTTAGAGAACCTGTCTTACCTTTTACTTCACCGTTAGTGAACTTCTCTACATACTCTTCGTTTACTCGAGCTGCGCGCTCTAGAAGGCGTGAGTGAAGATAGAAAACGTCACCTGGGAACGCTTCACGGCCTGGTGGGCGTTTTAGTAGAAGCGAGATTTGACGATAAGCTACCGCTTGTTTTGATAGGTCATCGTAGATGATTAGTGCATCTTCACCACGGTCACGGAAGTATTCGCCCATGGTACAACCTGCGTATGGCGCTAGGTATTGAAGTGCTGCTGATTCTGATGCTGACGCTACCACAACGATAGTGTTTTCAAGAGCGCCGTGCTCTTCAAGCTTACGTACTACGTTAGCGATAGTTGAAGCTTTCTGACCGATTGCCACATAGATACATTTAACGCCAGAATCTTTTTGGTTGATGATGGCATCGATTGCCATTGCTGTTTTACCAGTCTGACGGTCACCGATGATTAGCTCACGCTGACCACGGCCGATTGGCACCATGGTATCAACCGCTTTATAACCAGTCTGGATTGGCTGATCTACCGACTTACGTTCGATTACACCAGGGGCGATAATTTCGATTGGGTTTAGCTGCTCAGACTTAACTGCGCCTTTACCGTCGATTGGCTCACCAAGGGTGTTTACTACGCGGCCAAGAAGACCTTCACCTACTGGAACCTCAAGGATACGGCCAGTGCCTTTCACCTTCATACCTTCAGAAAGGTCGGTGTAAGGACCCATAACAACCGCACCTACAGAGTATTGCTCAAGGTTAAGAGCGAGTGCGTAGCGGCCGCCTGGCAGTTCAATCATCTCACCTTGCATTACATCAGCTAGGCCGTTGATTGTGATGATACCGTCACGTACTGAAACGATGGTACCTTCATTGCGAGCCTCAGTGCTCACATTAAATCGCGCGATTCTCTCTTTGATTAGATCGCTGATTTCATTGGAATTTAGTTGCATATTCGTTACCTATCTCGCGCGAAGTTGACTAGCTAGTCGTTCGATGGAAGTGTTCAACGAGCCATCGATAATGGTCTCACCCGCTTTGATGACGATGCCGCCTACCAGTGTGGTGTCGAGCTCTTGCTCTAGTTCAACCTTGCGCTCTAATTTCTTCTCTAGTGCAGCGGTCAATGACGTTACCTGCTGCTCTGAAAGTGGCTCTGATGCTGTGACGGTGACAGGAACTACGCGTTCGTATTCGTCCTTTAGCTCGCAGAACAGTTGATATACATCGCCGAAGAGTGACAAACGGCCATTCTCAGACATCACCTTAATCAGGTTTTGTACTGGCTCATCGATCATGCCTTGGCAGATTTCGATGATGGCGTCAGCGATTTGTTCCGCTTGCTGGGAGCCTGCTCCCTCTGCAGAAGAGATGGCATATGCGATGCTCTCTTCTTCTGTCACGGTCACAAGAATTTCCAACATCGATTGCCATTCTTGTAACTTGTTCTCACTTAAAGCAAAGTCGAACGATGCTTTAGCGTATGGATGAGCAATACTTGCGTACTCAGACATATTGCCCCCCTACTAGATTTCTTTGATTAACTGATCAACCAGAGCTCGGTTCGCGTCTGAATCCAGGTTCTTGTTAATCAACTTCTGAGCACTTTCGATTACGGCGTCTGCCATCTGTGCTTGAAGTTCTTGGCGAATCTTCTGGCGTTCGCCTTCCAATTCCGCTCTACCCTGCTCAAGGATGCGTGCTTTTTCTTTTTCAGCATCTTGCTGAGCTTGGGTGATGATTTCGTTGCGACGTTTGTTGCCTTGCTCAAGGAGCTCGGACACGTTACGTTTCGCTTCGTCAACTAGGTCCGCTGCATTTGCTTTTGCAATATCTAGCTCTTTTGCAGCGTTTTCTGAATGGCGAAGACCGTCAGCAATCATCTTTTGGCGCTCATCTAGCATCGCAGTGAGAGGTGGCCATACATATTTCATACACAGCCAAACAAAAATCACGAAGGAGATTGCTTGGCCAAGCATGCTTGCATTTAAGTTCATAGCTTCCTCACTAAATCTTGATTACTACTAAATCGGTTCTTGCCTTGCGTTACGCTACAGCGAAGATGATGTATAGACCGATACCAACACCAATCATTGGTACAGCATCCACAAGACCCATCATGATGAAGAATTGAGTACGTAGCATAGGAGTTAGGTCAGGCTGACGAGCAACACCTTCTAGGTATTTACCAGCAAGGTTACCGATACCTGAAGCCGCACCAGCAGCACCTAGACCGATTAGCAATGCACCCGCTACATATAGAACTGCGCTTACGATATCCATTGAATGTCTCCAATTATCTTTAATTTGTTAATTAATTCGATTAAATAAAACTTAGTGATGTTCTTCTACTGCCATGCCTAAATAGACGATGGTAAGAACCATGAAAATAAATGCCTGTAGGAACACGATTAGGATGTGGAATAATGCCCATGGAACACTTAGTGCCCATTGCATCCACCATGGCATTAATGCAATCAGGATAAATATCATTTCACCTGCGTACATGTTGCCAAATAGTCGTAGACCTAAAGAAATTGGTTTAGAAATTAACGTTACAAGCTCTAAAACAAGGTTTACTGGATAAAGAAGTGGATTCTCAAATGGTTGAGTTGTCAGTTCTTTAATAAATCCTTTAATACCTTTGTTCTTCAGCGTGTAAATCATCAGTAGAATAAATACGCCTAATGCCATAGACATTGGAATATTTACGTCTGCTGTTGGAAGTTCCCTAAAGTGTGTAACGCCTAGTGCGCCGAGAAATCTAGGAATAAAATCAACTGGGATTAAGTCGATTGCATTCATTAGCAATACCCACACGAATGTAGTCAGTGCTAATGGCCCAATTAATTTGTCTTTGGCCTGGAAGATCTCTTCAACTAGGTTGTTTACAAACTCAAAAGTCACTTCGATAAGACATTGGAAACGTCCCGGAACGCCGCTAGTGCCTTTGGTTACTACGTATCTAAATGCACCGATAAACAGCAATCCGGTCAACCAAACCATGATCATTGAGTCAATGTTGATTGCCCAAAAACCATCACCTAACGTTGCGAAGGTCAGGTGGTGCTCAATATATTCATGAGCAGTTGTGACTTGTTCCATTGTTACGCATACTCCGACTGTGAGTCCGCGATAAACGGAGTCAAGAAATAGCCAACCATAGTCACAATATATGCCTCTAAGATAACTGGGTTATCGAGCATGAAGAATCTAAATGCAACGATAAAAGCGACAAAGGTATATATTAATTTCACGACTCTACTCATTTGCATTAAATCGCGAAGACTATAATTTGGGTTTCTTTGAACTTTTAAGCTGGAATAAAAGAAGCCAATTAATGCTGGTAACATTGCAATTGCACAACCTAACATTGCAGATTCAATATCTAGCTTATTCCCGAATACCACTTCGTATAAAACAACACCGACGGCTAATACTATCTGGCAGAGAAAAACTCTCTTGGCAGCAACGATAATGCTCGTGCTGACACCTTCCAGCTTCATAATAAACCTCGTATCTTAGTGGCTAAGAACATATAAACAGTGAGCAGAGAAGATTATGAATAACTCATAAGGTGCTTTGTTTTCTGTTTATATTCCCCAATGAAGCGAAGGTATATAAAACTTATTTACTATCGCTTCGGTACGAATAAAGTTACTCCTAAATTTCTGTGATCTAAACGGCAAATATCGACATCAATCATTTCATTTTTGAGATCGGCTCTGCTGTTTTATGGAATCAATAGATGAGATGAATGTGAAAGATGCTGTTTTGTACACAAATCAGAAAATGCATGCATAGAAAATTGCATATAAATCAACCATTTCATTTGTATGATTTATTAACTGGTATGCAAATGGTGTCATTGCACCTTTGGAGTAAATTTTGTGCGACTCAAGGAGCAACACCCTTAAAAAACTCTTACTTGATGCAGATCAGGTATTTTTACGAGTTGTTATGCCTAAACCCACTTAACTGATTGTTTTATATACAAAACAGCACAATATGCGCCTATTTTTATCTTTGGGCTCACAAATCCACCAGCTTCTGTGAACAGTTTCAAAATTCCGCACAATTCTTGAACAGGCCAAGATATCCCAAAAAGTGAATAATGATTTTCAAAAATCTAGGGTTAAAGGCATCGTACTGAATGAAAGTGCGCCCCAATCCTTAATTATCCAATGCCAGACTCTATGCATAGTTCTGGGTAAAAATCAGGCATAAAAGAGTGTGATCAAACTGGGTTTTACTGTTTCAAAACAGCGCTAGACTGTCCCTGTTCCGTTTAATGCTTAAATCTTCCGTTCTTTTCTAAGCAACTCGTAACTCAATGAAGTTACATGGATTTTTTGATTCAAGTTGTTATCAGGAGATAAGCAATGACAACGCATACACTACCTACTGAAGAGAAAAAGGGTGGCTTCTTTGCCAACTTTAAATTCCCTTCCGCCTATACGATCTTGTTTGCCTTGATCGCTATCGTTGCCCTTATGACCTGGATTATTCCAGCAGGTCAATATGAGCGTGCAATGAATGAAGACCTTGGCCGTGAAGTACCTGTAACGGGTACCTATCATTCTGTGGATGCCAACCCGCAAGGGGTGGTTGACGTACTGCTTGCGCCTATCGATGGCTTCTATGACCACAACAGCTACGAAGCTGCCGCAATCGACGTTTCACTATTTATCCTTATTATCGGTGGCTTCCTTGGCCTAGTAACCAAAACAGGTGCAATAGATGCCGGTATAGAGCGCGTCACAGCTCGTCTTAAAGGGCGAGAAGAGATGATGATCCCCATACTCATGGCACTGTTTGCAGCAGGGGGCACCGTCTATGGTATGGCAGAGGAATCTCTACCTTTCTATGCACTACTAGTACCTGTGATGATGGCAGCACGTTTTGACCCTATGGTAGCGGCAGCCACTATTCTGCTGGGTGCTGGTATCGGCGTATTGGGTTCAACCATCAACCCGTTTGCTACCGTAATCGCAGCTAACGCGTCAGCGATTCCATTTACAGAAGGCATGCTACTTCGCGTGGTCATGCTAGTGGTTGGCTGGTTTATCTGTGTAGCTTATGTGATGCGCTACGCTCGCATGGTTCGTGAAGATGCAACTAAGTCAGTGGTTTACGATAAATACGAAGAGAACAAGGCACACTTCCTAGGAGACAAAGAAGAGGGCCAACTAGAATTCACTGGCACTCGCAAACTTATCCTTGGCATCTTCGTAGCCTCGTTTGGCGTAATGATCTATGGCGTAGCTGTAGTCGGTTGGTGGATGGCAGAGATCTCTGCAATGTTCCTAGCCGCTTCTATCATCGTTGGCCTAGTCGCTCGCATGAGCGAAGAAGACTTCACCACCAGCTTTATCGACGGTGCTCGAGACCTACTAGGTGTAGCGCTAATTATCGGTATCGCTCGCGGCATCGTAGTAGTCATGGACAACGGCATGATCACCGACACCATCTTGTTCAACGCCGAACAGATGATCACTGGCTTGTCGTCTGTAGTGTTCATCAACGTGATGTTCTTTATCGAGGTCCTACTGTCATTCCTAGTCCCATCAACCTCAGGCCTAGCAGTGCTAACCATGCCTATCATGGCACCTCTGGCTGACTTCGCTGGCGTTGGTCGTGATCTAGTGATCACCGCATATCAATCTGCGGCGGGTCTAGTAAACCTAATCACCCCAACCTCTGCGGTAGTAATGGGCGGCCTAGCAATCGCTCGCGTACCATATGTGCGCTGGGTTAAGTGGGTAATGCCATTAATAGGTATTCTGACTGTATTCTGTATGGTAGTGCTGAGCATCGGTGCTCTGATCTAGCCTAGAGACTGATACCTTTTCGAAGAAGCCACCTACGGGTGGCTTTTTTGCGTTCGGAAGTAAAAAGATACGGAGCGAGCTATCAGCTATCAGCTATCAGCTATCAGCTATCAGCTATCAGCTATCAGCTATCAGCTATCAGCTATCAGCTATCAGCTATCAGCTATCAGCTATCAGCTATCAGCTATCAGCTATCAGGGTGAGTGTAGGGCTCCGCTCCAAACCGTCAACGCATAATCGTCCGTCCAGACCGTCATACCGGTAGGCTTTTAGCCGGGGTCTTCCGGTGTACAAACCTACCTAGAGCACTCAAAACAGATCCCGGATATTTGCGATGCAAATTCCGGGATGACGTGGAGTGGGCTAACTGGAAACTGCTTCCCTTCTGAAGTTTACCGAGCCTCTAGAGTAAGACCGTCATGCCGGAAAGCCCTAAAGGGCTTATCCGGTATCCTCCAACATACACAGCTAGAACCGACCCTACAGACACCCAAAAACGTCATATATGCGCTAACAGCCAACGCATAAAGCCCTCCTAATTCGAGTTTAAACGCTCAAAACTGATAGCTGAAAGCTTGCAGCTGACAGCTCCTCTTCTCCCTCTCAACTACTTTTTAAACCTTAAACTCTCCCAGAATAAATATATCCCCACCCCGAATAACTAATATATTTTATTCCCACATTAGTTTTATTAATTATCATCCAGACTTATATTAATGATATCAACTTATTAATTAACACCTCTAAATAATTAGTCTAAATTGACCTTAATCAAACATCCCTTCTGTTTTAAGTTGCCCGTTTGTTAATTAATACATTTAACTGCCAAGTTATGCATTTTTTTACATCCTTATGTGTACTAGTGCATAGATACAACACCAATACAAACGCACAAAAACCAAGCCACACAAGGCATCAAAGCAACGCAAATGCCTACAAAGTCAGTTTTAATGCATAGAAAAATAGCAAATAAAAACACACTAAATGAATACAAATTGCTAATAAAGATAACAGTTAAGTATTACTATATTTAAATAATTGTGTGATAGCGGTCTTAGTTTAATCCCAATCTAAGAGTAATATTAACTACAGAAAAGAACGGGGATTTAATTAAATTAAACCCACATAAAAACAAATAACGTGAAACAGAAAAATAATAAGAGAGATATAACATGAGCAAATTCTATGTAGGCTCAGAAGTTGGACAACTAAGAAGAGTGCTTCTTCACCGTCCAAAGCGTTCCCTGACTCACCTAACCCCTTCTAACTGTCATGACTTGCTATTTGATGATGTACTTGCTGTAGAGCGAGCTGGCGAAGAGCATGACGCATTTGCACAGACTCTGCGTGACCAAGGCGTTGAGGTTCTGCTTTTAACTAACCTATTGGCTGAAACCCTAGAAGTGCCAGAAGCGAAAGACTGGCTACTGCGCACTCAAATCTCAGACATGCGCTTAGGTCCAACATTTGCTAACGATGTGCGCTGCTATCTAGGCGACCTGCCTAACCTACAACTGGCTAAGATCCTAACCGGCGGTTTAGCATTCGGTCAGATGCCAATGCAGTCTTCAGCGATTCTAAATGCGATGTCTAAACCGACTGACTTTATTATCGACCCACTACCTAACCACCTATTTACCCGCGATACCTCTTGCTGGATCTACGGTGGTGTCTCCATTAACCCAATGGCTAAGGTAGCTCGTCAACGAGAAACTAACCATGTTCGCGCTATCTATCGCTGGCACCCAACCTTCGCTGGTCAAGACTTTGTGAAGTACTTTGGCGATGAGCAACAAAACTACGATCACTCAACTATCGAGGGTGGCGATGTATTGGTTATCGGTAAGGGCGCAGTACTGATTGGTATGTCCGAGCGCACCACACCACAAGGTGTTGAGCAGCTAGCTTCTAACCTATTCAAGCATGGTCAAGCTAAGCAGGTTATTGCATTAGAGCTTCCAAAAGAGCGCTCTTGCATGCACCTAGATACGGTAATGACTCACATGCGTGAAGACACCTTCTCTGTCTATCCAAATGTGATTCCAGATGATGTGAAAACCTGGAGTCTAACTGGTGATGAATCAGGCCGCGTAGTTGCCAAACAGCAAGACTCTTATATCCACACCATTGAGAAAGCCCTGCACGTAGACAAGCTAAACCTTATCACTACAGGTGGTGACAGCTTCGAAGCAGAGCGTGAGCAGTGGAACGATGCCAACAACGTACTAACCGTACGCCCGGGCGTAGTTATCGGCTATGAGCGCAACACCTACACCAATGAGAAATACGACAAAGCGGGCATCACTGTACTGCCTATCCCAGGTGATGAGCTAGGTCGTGGTCGTGGCGGTGCACGCTGCATGAGCTGCCCAATCGAGCGTGACGGTATCTAATTTCAGTGGCTGAGTGGAGCCCTGCTCCACTCCTATCAAAGAGTAAAGAATATGACAAAGCAAACTGTTGTGGTTGCCCTAGGTGGTAATGCTCTGCTTCGCCGTGGCGAGCCATTGGAAGCAGAAGTTCAACGTAAAAATATCCAAATCGCTGTAGAGACCATCTCTAAGATTGCCGAAGAGTACAACGTGGTTTTAGTGCACGGTAATGGTCCTCAAGTTGGCCTATTGGCTCTACAAGGATTGGAATACAAGAAGGTAAACCCGTATCCGCTAGACGTTCTAGGTAGCGAAACTCAAGGCATGATCGGCTACATGCTTATGCAAGAGTTCAAGAATCAGATGCCGAATGTCAATGTGACCTGCATGCTGACCCAGATGACGGTTAACCCTGAAGACCCAGCATTCGCTGACCCAACTAAGCCAATCGGCCCTGTGTACAAAGAAGCCGAAGCGCGCGAGATGGCAGAGAAATACCACTGGACCATCAAGCCAGACGGTGAGTACTTCCGCCGCGTGGTACCAAGCCCTCAACCAACTGGCATCGTTGAGCACGACGCTATCGAGAAACTAATCCACGAAGGTCACTTGGTCATCTGTACTGGCGGTGGCGGTATTCCAGTTAAGCGCGTTAACGGCAAGCTTGAAGGAGTGGAAGCAGTAATCGACAAAGATATGTCGGCGGCATTCCTAGCCCGTCAACTAGGCGCAGATGCACTACTTATCCTAACCGATGCTGATGGCGTTTACCTGGATTGGGGAACAGCGACTCAGCACGTGATTCGCAACGCTACCCCGAGCGAGCTGGCCAAGGTTGAGTTCGATGCAGGCTCCATGGGACCTAAGATCGACGCTTCCTGCGAGTTCATCAAAACGGGCGGCAAGGTAGTGGGCATAGGCGCACTGCAAGACGGCTTAGAGATCCTAAAAGGCACCGCTGGTACCAATATTACTCGTGACCTTTAAGTAACAGCTATCAGCTATCAGCTATCAGCTATCAGCTATCAGCTATCAGCTATCAGCTATCAGCTATCAAAAAACAATAATAAAGAACCCTAATAAAAAGGAACAAATATCATGGCTTTTAACCTACGCAATCGTAACTTCCTAAAACTATTAGACTTCACCCCTCGCGAGATCCAGCACCTACTAGAGCTATCTATGGAGCTGAAAAAGGCGAAGTACAATGGTTACGAGCAGCCGCGTCTGAAAGGCAAAAACATCGCACTTATCTTTGAGAAAACCTCTACTCGTACTCGCTGTGCATTTGAAGTAGCGGCATTCGACCAAGGCGCTCAGGTTTCTTACCTTGGCCCATCTGGCTCTCAAATCGGTCACAAGGAATCAATGAAAGACACCGCTCGCGTTCTTGGTCGCATGTATGACGGAATCGAGTATCGCGGCTTTGGTCAAGAGATCGTGGAAGAGTTAGGCGCATACGCTGGCGTGCCAGTGTGGAATGGTCTTACTGATGAGTTCCACCCGACTCAAATCTTGGCTGACTTCCTAACCATGATGGAGCACTGCCCTACTAAGCAACTGAGCGAAATGAAGTTTGCTTATCTAGGCGATGCACGCAACAACATGGGTAACTCACTTATGGTTGGCGCGGCTAAGATGGGCATGGAAATCAACCTAGTGGCTCCTAAGCAATTCTGGCCAGAAGAGAGCCTAGTAGCTGAGTGCCGCGCTATCGCGGAAAACACTGGCGCTAAAATCACCCTAACTGACGACGTTACTGAAGGCGTTCAAGGTTGTGACTTCCTATACACAGATGTTTGGGTATCTATGGGTGAAGCGAAAGAGGCATGGGACGAGCGCATCAACCTGATGCTTCCTTACCAAGTAAACATGGACATGATCAAAGCAACCGGCAATCCGCAGGTGAAATTCATGCACTGCCTACCGGCTTTCCATGGTGAAGACACAACAGTGGGCAAACAGCTTGCCGCTGAATACCCAGTGTTGAAAGACGGCTGTGAGGTGACAGACGAGGTTCTTGAATCGGAGCACTCTATCGTGTTCGATGAAGCAGAAAACCGTATGCACACCATCAAAGCTGTAATGGTAGCTACCCTAGGTAGCTAGTTGGAACTGGTGACATGCTACCCGTATGTCACCTTTACCACTTTCCTAAAATTTCCAGCTAAACCAGTTATGGCGACAGACGAAATCAAGGTGCTCATTAGTCCTGCCTTAATTTCTAGGGGATACGACGTATCTCCCTCATTTGCGTCCCTTCCCGACTTTACTGTCGCCGCCTTCTCTCGCGAATCGGAGAAGCTCTCTCCGTATTGCTGTTGCCTTCCGTCTTTGACGGAGGGCTTTTTTATACCTAGAGGATTCCTTTAATGACGCATTCACTGCATCAAAAGCACATCATCTCTATTCCTGAGATGAGTCGTGACGAACTAGAGCTTATCGTGCAAACCGCAGGCCGACTCAAGGCTGAACCCAATCCAGAAATCCTAAAGAACAAGGTGGTCGCTAGCTGCTTCTTCGAACCATCTACCCGCACCAGACTATCATTTGAAACCGCTATCCAGAGACTGGGTGGTACGGTTATCGGCTTCGATAACGGCGGCAACACTTCGCTAGCTAAAAAAGGCGAAACACTGGCTGACTCAGTACAAGTAATCTCTTCTTATGTGGATGCCTTTGTAATGCGACACCCACAAGAAGGCGCGGCTCGCCTTGCCTCTGAATTCTCAAATGGCGTGCCCGTGATTAACGGCGGCGATGGTGCCAACCAGCATCCAACTCAAACACTACTGGATCTGTTCTCAATCTATGAGACCCAGGGCAGTTTAGATAACCTAAATATTGCACTAGTGGGTGACCTCAAATATGGGCGCACAGTCCATTCCCTAACTCAAGCCCTAGCTAAATTCAGCAACAACCGCTTCTTCTTTATCGCTCCAGAAGTACTAGCTATGCCGGGTTACATCTGCGACGAATTGGATGAAGCAGGTATCCAGTACAGCCTGCACGACAATATCGAAGACGTTGTAGGTGAGCTGGACATCCTCTATATGACTCGCGTGCAAAAAGAGCGCTTCGACGCATCAGAATATGCGCATATGAAGTCCGCCTTTATTCTTACTTCGCAAACCCTGAAGCCAGCACGACCAAACCTTCGAGTTCTGCATCCACTTCCTCGCGTAGATGAAATCACCGTAGATGTAGATAAAACAGAGCACGCCTATTACTTCGAGCAGGCAGAAAACGGGGTCTACGCTCGTGAAGCACTGTTGGCATTGGTATTGAGCGACAAGGTTTAAGGAGAAAGACATGACCACTAAAACCCAACTGCAAGTAGAAGCGATCCGCACCGGTAGCGTGATCGATCATATCCCTGCCAATATCGGCATAAAAATCCTTAAACTGCTAAAGCTGAACAAGACTGAAGAGCGAGTCACTATCGGTCTTAATCTGCCCTCTTCAGCTCTTGGCGGTAAGGACCTGATCAAGATTGAGAATCTATTCCTAAGCAAAGAGCAAGCAAGCCAGATTGCACTGTATGCTCCACACGCCACCGTAAATCAAATAGATGACTATCAGGTGGTGAACAAGATCACCCTAGCGCTACCATCCACAATCGAGAGTGTGTTTCAGTGTCCAAACAGCAACTGCATTTCTCACGGTGAACCGGTAGAAAGCCGCTTCAAAGTGATTCAAAAAACTGAAAAGGTGCGACTGAAGTGTCACTACTGCGAAAAAGTATTCTCTCGCGAGATAATAACGGAGAAAAAATATTAAATATGTTGCATAACATTTAATGCAGTAATTATCTAAATAAATATAAAACTGACAACAGCGTTAATATGAGATGTATTTAATATAATTATTTAAATCTTACGTTTTCGCTGTTGCATCACTGCTAAATTAAGCCAATTCGGTGATCCCCTTCATATTATTCAGCATATTACGCTGATAAAATACCCATCTAAAATTTACTAAACTGGATTTTTATCTGATAACCGAGCTAAAGACTTGTAAATCTTATTTAACCAGTTGCATAAAACAACAATAATAATCTTATAAGGTGATTCTATGGACACTTTAATCGCGGATAGAACGACTAAAAACGAAGAGAAAAAGCTCGCTCATGTATGCAAACAACTGCTTCAAGAGCAAAGCTTCCACAACCAAAATCAGCTCAGAGCGACGCTAGAAGAGAGAGGCTTTGAAGGGATCAGTCAGTCGACGGTATCTCGCCTGCTATGCCAACTCGGGGTGGTGAAAGTGCCTAATTCTTTGGGTAAAAAGGTATATTGCCTGCAACCAGAAAATACTGCGGTTCACTTCAACTCTTCTATCGCTTCACAGATTGAACTGATCACACATAACCAATCTATGGTTATCGTCAAAACTCACGCGGGTAGCGCTCAATTGGTTGCGCGTCTCATCGACTTCGACCCTGACCCATCCATTCTTGGGACTGTAGGTGGTAACGATACTGTACTGATCATCCCTAAATCAGTAGAAGAAATCGACCTGTGCGAATTAGCGGTTCGTCGCCGTTTAGGTGTATTTTAAAATACCTAATCCGCCACGGATGGCGGAGCAACTGTTGATATTAAACTGTGCGCTTATTCAAAGTTTTCTAGAAATTAATCCTCACAATCCCCTAATAAAAATCTGAATAAATTTGCTAATCTTTACCTACCCTAGGAATAAAGATGCATTCCATGAAAGCCTCAAATACCAAAATTAAAGTTCTAATATTCCTGATTGTTGCCCTTTCCGGTGCATTCGCTATTTATTGGTTTCAAAAACCTCTCCCCGAAGAGGTTCATGTACAAACCTCAAACAAGATCAAAACTCATTACGAACATGGGCTGTTTACGCTCTCTATTTACAAGCAGAGTCACTTTGGCCTTCGTATGTATCGCCAAACCCTAGACCCTAAATACACCACCACTATTCGCGCCGATGTGGCAGATATGTCGCTGCGTTTAGACAAGCTCTACCATCAGATGCATAACAAAGCAGAACTAGATGGCTATGTAGAAGACAGATTAGCTAGCTATAAAAAAGGAAAAGACGAGCGCAGTGTAAGGCGATTTGAAGCAACCCAAAAACACCCTGAGTATTTCTATATAGCGCTAGACCTACTGCATCATATGGCACGTTTGGATGACTATGGCCTGAAGCACCAACACGACGCTTATTTTAGAAAGCTACTACGAGGTTATGATTTTAAGGCCTTGTTCTCCAACAAGACTATGACTGAGGCGTGGGCCGCCCAATTAGCAAACCAAGCTTATTGGCTAAAGCAGATTGGTGAAGGGGATTACACAGACCTGTTCGTAGAGACCCTAAAAAAGACCTACCCTGACAGAAAAGACTACCTACTGTCACAACAGCAGTTCGGTAATAAACTGTATGGCATGACCCATGTGATCATCGCCGACTCTGGCTACTACCAACACAATGTCAAAGAGTCTGACCACCCTTGGATCTACACATACTTTAGGGACAACATCGACGATATCTTGGCTTATGCCAAAGAGGACATCATCGCAGAGATAGGCCTCAGCTTTAAACTGGCTGGCCTGTATGATGAGCCTGCACTGAAGAAAATAGAAAAGCGCATCTACAGCTCTGTGGACCAAGATAAGGAGATGGTGCCGTCCGATACAGGTAGCTTCAGCTTCTCATGGGGCGAACACAGAAACGTACTCGCCATCATGCTACTCAACTGGCAAAAACCAAACGGTGGCCCAGATATTCAGCAGAATCCAACCATGTTCGAAGACTTGCCACAAAGCCTAACGGCTAAGTAAAAAGGAGGCTCATTAGCCTCCGTATTCTCTTTTGATCTCTACCACCTGCACTGAATAAGAGCGGTACCATTTCTCTCGCCCAAGCTTTTGGGCGATAAGATGAGTGCTGTCTTTGTGCCAAGCCTGAATATCTTGTTCGCTTTGCCAATAAGAGATGGCAATCTCCTGCGCTCCCTCTGTCACAGCCACAAAGTCTTGGCAGTTGTACTTGTCGAATGCCAACTGGCGTAACTTCTCGGCCATATCCAAATATTCTTGATCTTGCTCACCCACCTCGGCTTTGAAGATAACTGCGAACATTTTGGCTCCTTAGAAATGAAAAAAGGTAATGATCGCCCCCGGGCATTTCGCCCTCTCCCGATCATTACCTTTGAATGTAGCAGCCAACTACGTTGTCGGACTATGTTGCCCGTGGTCGCGTCTATGCGACTCTGTTTTTCGGAGGCGAATATACGCCCACCCTCAAGGACAAACCGAGAGACAGATCACACATAACTCAAGCAAAAATAAGACAATATAATAATGTGACGTGACGATATGTTACTGATTTCTATGAAACTTCATCGACCATATAAAAAACCGAAGCTAGGCTTCGGTTTAAGGGATTTGTCTTAGCTGAACTTCCATGTCAGGCAAATATTTTATGCGGTTGCACGCTTTACGGTGCTCTTTAAATTCTGCATAAAGGTTTTGAAGTGCGGCATGAAGTCCGCAAACAAGTCATGTTTTCGATTGAGCATCATCACAGGGCCTAATAAACGCAGCGCTACACCTACTCGGGTCGCGGTATCCGCTTCTAGACCACTGCCTTGCTGAAGTTTTTCAACAACCTTGAACATATCTTCTCTATCTTGAACCTCAAACTCTAGACGCTGTGGGGAATCTTGAGTATCGGTGCCAACTTCTTCGATAGTGATGCGATATACATTATCTTTTCTGCTTAGACGTTTCATAGCTTCTCCTGATTAGAACTTTGAGACTTTTCAACTAACCTGCTGTATAGTTGATAATGTCTACTATAAAAATATTAATTGATATTGTCAACTAAATTCATACAAAGAGATCCCTATGTCTAAAACACAATCCTTCGACAGCCTTTTTCATCTGGTCATCATGCTAAAGCGTAAAATGCATGAGAAGGTAGAGAAACTCGACCTTGGCATCACGCCTATGCACGTGCGCGTCATCAAGATCATCCATCGCAAGTCACCGTGCACGGCCAACGATATTTCTCAGTTTCTTAATCGCGATAAAGCTCAGGTAACAAGACTGCTAAGCTCTCTTATCAGCCTAGAGCTTATTGAGAAGATGCCAAACCCTGAAGACAAACGTAGCCAGCTACTCTCAATTACTAGCAAAGGCGCAGAGATACTTGAGCAGATCCAAGAGATCGACGCAGAGATATTTGAGCAGATGTGTTCCGACATTTCCGAAGATGAACTGAAACAGTTCAAGGCAATCTCCAGCAAGATGCACGAAAACCTGAGTCAATAAGATGCTCTCTATTGCCCAAGCCAAGAAACTGGCCTTGCTCTCTCAAGGCTTACCACCCAAACGCACTTCCTCTGCGTTAGAGGCATTCGAGCGCATGGGCTATGTGCAGATAGATACCATTTCAGTGGTACAGCGAGCCCATCACCACGTGCTATGGAGCCGAAGTCCAGGCTATCGGCCAGAGCATTTAGATGAACTGGTTTCACAGAAGAAGGTGTTTGAATACTGGTCACACGCCGCTTCCTATCTTCCCATGCGAGATTACCGGTTTACCCTTCGTCGCAAGCAGGCCATCAAATCAGGTGAACAAAAGCATTGGTTTACTAAGAATCCTAAGTTGATGTCCGAAGTGCTAGCGCGCATCAAGGCAGAGGGTCCATTGATGGCTAAGGATTTTGAGTCTAAACGCAATCCAAATGAGGTCTGGGGCAGCAAGCCCACCAAGCAAGCGCTAGAGTGTTTGTACATGCAAGGGGATCTCATGATCTCTGAGCGAAACAATTTCCATAAAGTGTATGACCTAACCGAGTGCGTTCTCCCCCAAGGTATTGATATATCCACTCCCTCAGCCGAAGAACATGCCAGATTCTTAGTAGCCAACTACCTTGAGGCAAACGGTATAGGCACACTTTCACAGATAAGTTATCTGTTAAAAGGGGTTAAGTCGAATGTGAAGCTTGCGCTTGAAGAGCTGGCCGAAGATAAGCTGATCACCCCGATTGAGATTGCAGGTAATTCATACTTTTCGCTGCCTCATTCGCTGGATCTACTTAATCAAAGACTCAATCGACGCCAAGCTAAGATCCTCTCTCCTTTTGATAATCTGCTGATCCAAAGAAAGCGAGCACAGCAGCTGTTTGATTTTGACTATCTACTGGAGTGTTACGTACCACAGGCGAAGCGAAAGTATGGCTACTTTTGTCTGCCGATTCTATGGGATGGTGACTTGGTGGCGATGGCCGACTGTAAGGCTAATAAGAAAAGGTCTGTGCTCGAAGTGTTGAACCTCTTTATCGAGCCAAAACTGAAACAGAAAGACGCATTTATCGAGGCACTTCAACAAGAATTGATCGCGTTTGCCAAGTTTAACAACTGCTCTGATTTCAAAATTCAGACCATTCAAACAAAAAAGGCGCAGTGACCAGCACCGCGCCCTTTTAGGACCTAAAATCTTATCTCTCGCTAGGGTGTGTCCAAGCGAACTTCTCAAACGGCTTATCAGGCGCTGTATGTGCCAGAGCGTTAGTGAAGTTAGAAATTAGCTTAGCTGAGAGACCAGTCAATACCTCTAGTGCTTGTCGCTTGGTATAGCCAGCATCCAAGAATGCCTGCAAGCGCACATCGCCGATATGACCACGGTTATCCAGAAGCTCTTTAGCAAAATCGTGCAAGGCTTGTAGCTTAGGATCTGGAATCACCGTTCCCTCGCGAAGCGCTTCAATCACCTCTTCTGGCATTTTACCGGCCTTCATCATATAGGTGTGGCCTGGTACGCAGTAGTGGCAATTGTTCTCAAAGTTCGCTGTCATAAACACAACCTGTTGCTCTAGTGGGCTGAAGGTGGTGTTTTTCATAAAGAGATCAAAGGTAGTGTTGTACGCCTCGTACGTGGCCGGTGCTTCTGCAAGTACAGCGTGCAAGTTTGGTAGCATGCCAAACGCTTTTTGCGATTGTTCTACCAGTGGCTTTGATTCTTCTGGAGCGGTTTCTTTGTTGTAATAGGTAAACTTAGTCATCTCTAACTCCTGTTAGAAGTTTGCGTCCAAGTGAGCTTCAAAACGTTTGAAGTCATTTTCAATATCAGCATTCTTCATTACGTCATAACACGCAAAAGTTGGCAGCGCTGACATACCGAAGAAACGAAAATTTGCGTGCATGTGGAACATTAGGTCATCCACACCACGGCCTTCAAATAGGTACTCGTCTTTGTCATCAAACGACTCTTTTGGCGCATTGAAAGTAAACGAAAGCATGTACTTAGTATCGGTCTGAGTACCACCAGTACCATAGTTTTTAGTTGGTTCTTCAGAGCTTCGGCCATCAAAGTTACACAGCGCGCCGCCCATACCAGCAGTGAAAACATCATCCATGTACTTTTTGAAAGACCAAGGGATTGTCATCCAGTTCACTGGCGATTGAAGGATCACGCGATCCGCCCACTCGAAATGAGCCAGTTGCTCATCAGCTACAATCTCGTCCTGCATAGTCACAACACGAACCTCGTGGCCTTTAGATTCAAGCTTAGTGCGCGCCTTTTCTACTAGAGCGGCGTTTAGTTTGCCTTCTGAGTAAGGTGATGGTTCGTGTGCATTAATGATTAGAACATTACTCATGATGTTAATCCTTCAGATGGTTTCAACATTGTTAGTCAGATAAGGCGTTTGCCTTTCGATGTGGTTTATTATGGTTACCTGAAACCTATTTGCAATTAGTTAACTTTTGGTAACCTAGATAAAAATCAACTCGACAGAGATAATTCACATATAAAACAACAATTTAGATAAAGTTAAGTTTTTATGAACATCTAGAAAGGTAGGAAAGATTGTCCCGTTACGCCAGTAGAATCGCCCAAAGACCAATACTTAAAGCGCCCTAGTTTCAATACCGAATATCTCACTATATAAAATGAATATTAGGTTACCTTGCTTTAGTTTTACTCTTAATATATAGAGTTAAATAAAAACAGGTTTCATTAATTTTATACTGTACAGTAGCTTTATATATATGTATTACAAATAATTAAACTAATGATTTAGATCAAAGATAGTAAGCTCACACATAATTATATTTTGCGCGTTGTAAAATAACTAATTATTAGGTGGAGCGATGAAATATAAAATGCTCCAAAAAGTTTTCATTCCAGTATTTATTATTTATTCTATGGGGGTTTTCGCCGCGACATATCACAGTTTTAACCGACCGGCAGACCATAAACATATAGTCACTGTAAATGGAAAAATAGAGAAGGATGAATATTCAAAGTTCAAACAGTTCATTGACAATCAAACGCTGCCTATCGACATCATTTTGTTGCAATCGAACGGAGGTTATATCTCGCCAGCGCTAGAAATTGGTGAGTATATTCATGAACATAGCCTACATACTCGTGTTGAGACCTACTGCAATTCAGCGTGCTTGTATCCCTTTCTTTCCGGTAATAATCCGGTTCTCTATCAGAAAGGAGAGATAGCGATCCATCGTCCTTATCGAGGTGAGATAGGCAAAGATATGAAGCACTGTCATCCACATGAGAAGCTATACAACAAACTGATTCGAAAGCTGACTCAATTTACTGAAAATAAGAAACTAGCAAGCCGGATAGTAGAAAAAATGTACCAAACACCAGCACCTCATAGGTATTCAATAAATAAGGAAAATTCAGGCGAATGGCATATTCATGTTTCAGATAAGGGTCTTCTAAATCATATTTAAAGATACATTCATCTTACTACTTAAATTAAGCTACATGGCTATAGTCTAGCCCTTGTAGAAGCGAGCAAATAACAATCAAGATTAGATTATAAATAACGCTCTATCTGCTTAAACCAAGCGGGTAGAGTGCTGTTATACCAATCTAAATACTTGTTCCTCATTGAGTTCTGACGCTCGAACAAGATATTTACTACCTCTAAAGCTATCCATGCTTTTGCAAGGATTAGACTTCTAATCAAATCTTGACGGTCAGTTTGTGGATTGATTTGCACATAACGCTCTGCGATGGCTAGGTACTCAGAATCAGTTCCCATCCCTTTAACCAGAGGTGCAAGATCAATAGCTGGGTGCCCATAACCAAAGCGCTCCCAATCAAACAAAACTAGTTCTCCATTGCCTCGCCGTCCCCAGTTTCCGTTATTGCTGTCTCCTGAAATCAAAGTATCAGCGGTAAACAAGTGCTGAGCCTGCTTTTGCATATCGCATAGCGTCGCCCGGCTCATTTCGGGCAGAGACAACCTTGAAAGGGCTCGGTTTGTATCTCTATCTGTCCAACTATGCTGTTTCAGTGGCTCAATGTGTTTGTGCGGGAATCGATGAATGGCCGAAAGTGCGGCAAAAGCATCGCGAGAACTGGACAACTCCGCCAGTGATACCTTGTTGGGAATGTATTCGATAAATAGTGACTGTTCGGTCATGTCTATTAACTTAGGAATACCCACCCTCGCGCCACTAGCTTTGGAGCGACAACCTTATAGAAATTCCTTTCAACAAGGCTGGCATTATTCTTACGGATACAGACGCTCTCTTTATGGGTAACCATAGCAACACTGGCCGAGCCCATTTGAGCAAGCTCCCTATCTTTTACTCTCTCTTCCATGTTTATTCCCTAATTGAGCCAGACCTAGAGTCCATCTCAAGTAAACAGTTGGAAGTAAGACGCCCCATACAAATAGGCTCTTTATCTAAATGATAATAATTTGTATTTTTAACAATATGCCACTATTGTCAATTAGACAAACCAATTATCCTTGAAGTCATCAAACCATTGAAAAGTATAAACTTTTAAGTTTTGGCACGACGCTTGCTATCTATAAAACAACAGTAACCAACAACAAATTGCAAGTGAGGGCTCCATGCAGCAGATGTTTTTAGAGAATCGAACCGATGAGGCTTATGTTGAAGAGTTTCGTTGTGGTTCTTTCCGCCATCACAGAGAAACTCGAGAATCGGTACTGCTATCGCTGCTCAAGAATATCTGGCATGACGCCTTCAAAGTCAGAGTTTCAAAATCCGACACTGCAAACGCCACAAACTAGGAGACTATTATGAGCCATTTAAGAATCCCTAAAGGCTGGACTATCCAGCGCTCCACACCATTTTTCACCAAAGAAACCGTGCCTCAGGCTCTGCTTACCCACCACAATACGGCAGCAGGTGTATTTGGCCAGCTGTGTGTGATGGAAGGTAGCGTAACCTACTTTGGTTTTGCTGATGAGAATGCGACTGAGCCAGAGCTAAAAGTAGTAATCGATGCCGGCCAGTTCGCCACCAGCCCACCACAATACTGGCATCGTATCGAGATGAGTGATGATGCTCAGTTCAACATTAACTTCTGGTCTGATAAAGACAAGCGTGACCAACCGATGTTCCACACAAAAAGCTAGGTATCTTTGATAACTGTAATTAGGGCAGTTTTAGTAAAGAGTTAGCTTATTTCTGGGGTGTGAAAGTGCAAGATCTCACCATCAAAACACCCCATGCGTGGCAATGATTAAAACTCCAACAAAGACTTATTACACGTTCATTCAAAATTACATTTGCTAAGTTATGCCAAATTAGGTGCAGAAAAGCCTAGATAAAGGCTTCCAAAAAACAAGCAGACTCAATTTGTATTTGAATCGGGAATCAATTCTCGAAACTCAATCCATTTAGGATCAACAGCACTGCCTCCGATAAGCCCCAACTCACCAGTTTGTTCCCATAAAAGAAGCTTATTTGACCATTCTTGGCAAGTCCCCATACTAAAAGCTTGTGCCAATAAGGAGTCTTGAAGAATTGTAGTATCAGAATCCATATTAATGCGATATAGGGCCATATCTAAGTTATGATTTAACTCTCCATTTCGATTACATTCCGCCACTTCACCTGCAACGTAATTTATGTGACGCAGAAAATTAAATTCAGAGTATGACAGGTCAGATGCCGCAAATGATGCAGCACCCACCAAAGATTGTGCACAACCTACCAGCGCCACCGAAAACGCAAGGACCACGGTTTGCTTAATCATTAGAATTTAACTCTCAAACCAAACTCTGTTTGCGACATATCGCTGCCACTTAAAGAAGGGAACAAGAACATACCGGTTTGTGCATATAGAGATACCGTTTTCTTTATCTCAGCTTCAACACCTACATTGAGTTTTGTATATAGCTCTGAGCCCGAGGCTTCCATACAATAGGAATAACCACACATTTTGTAGTCATAAATGAATGCACCGAGCCCCGCTCCAACATATGGTTTAACCGCAAAGTCATCGTTGCCAAAATAAAAACCAATTCGAGTATCAAGACCAAATGCCATTTCAGAGTTATCACTTGGCAAATCTAGGTTATTCAGAAATTCACCACCGATAGCTACAAACGCATTTTGTGAAATCTGATTTTCTAATCCGATAGCCAAAGATAAGAACTGAACATCTTCGATATCAGAAGAACCTGCTTGTACGTAAATCTTGTTCTCTTCTGCGTAGACTGTAGCGATTGAACTCAAAGCTACTGCTGAAGCTAGTAATAATTTTTTCATTTTTCTCGTTTAAGTAATTTTTATTAAATTGATGCTTTTTTAACAGATAACCAAACACAATAAAGATACCTGGTACGCTATATTGGTAAAGGCAAAACTTGTGTGAGGATAGAGAATGTATGATTAACTTAAACCTCGTATCCAAACAAATAGTGTCAAATGCAATATGGTTTCAAACAATTAAATAGTCTCAATAAACCATATGCTTTGCGCATATTCCAATCCAATCGGAGATGACGATCTAGCAACTTTATATTGCTTGCGTCCAAGGAAGCAGTTTATTTGACTTGAAGAACTAGACCATCTTCAGTGTCGAGTAGAGTATATTTTTTATTACTATCACACTCTACTTGGTAGCCTTTTACGTTGGGTGCTACTTTAAAATCAGTTATTGTTGAACACTTGATCCCTCCGTCCTGAATCACTTGTAATGCAGCAACCATATTTTGAGTGTCTTTATTGATACTAGCTACTTCAGCTTTTGGTAAACCAAATGCTAAAACATTTAACGAAAGCAATAGTGTCGATAACGCGATAATAGTATTTTTCATAATTAGTTCTCTAGACGTTTACTCTTCGTCGCCGAATACTAATGCGTACTAAGTACCATTGCAAGAGAAAATACAAACTTTCCCTTCAAAAATTGAAATTAGAAATAATCCTAATTTTTCAGTTGAAAAACGTATTAGGTACCTTATAATGCGAAAAAATTTGGCTCATAGGACAGGAAAGTAACGAGCCTTAGCTGATACACATTATGGAATAACTTATCCTATTGAAATTGAAGGTAATTTAATGAACTCGCTAAGAATCACATCTATTGTACTAGCTGTGACGGTTTCTTCTGGTTGCTCTAGCCTGAGCCAACGAAATGATTACAACAAACTAAATGAGCCCTTGCAAAAAGGAGATTTAGTTACCGCTCTGATGAATACAGAAAAACTAGCTGGAGACATAGACCCTGTAGATGGCCAAGCAGATGATCTATTGTGGGCATTGCAAGCTGGAACGCTAAACCATGCGTCAGGCAATGACCAGAAAACAATCATGTACTTTGACTCTGCGGAACGCTCGTTCAAAGATGAAAACTCGGAGGGTATGGTAAAGAATACAAGCGAAACTGCAGGAGCAGTTCTGGTAAACGATGCAATTCTAGATTATGAACCCACACAATATGACATGGTTTACGCCAATCACTACAAAGCTATGTCATTCTGGCACAAGGGTGATACTTCTATCGCACGTGTCGAATTCAATCGTGCAGAAGAGCGCCAACGTCGCGCAGCAGAGACTTTCGCTAACATAATTAACGAGCAAAAATCCCTAGCAAGTACAGAGGAAGCTCAACAAGTAAACTACGGCAAAATGATGAGTGACATTGATTCTAAAATGCAATCATCAGGCATCAATATGACTGGCTCTGAATGGGCACCATACGAAGGTTATATCAACCCCGCCGTAACATATGCCTCATCACTTTTCTTCATGTTAGAGGGACGATCTAAATCAGACTATGACAAAGCCGTAGATGGCTTCAAGCGAGTTTACGGGATAAGCCAAAACGCATCGGTAAAAACAGACCTACAAATGGCACAAGCTTTCGCTAGTGGTCATTCAGACAATGAAATGAACCCTACTGTCTGGATTATTCATGAAGATGGTTTGGCTCCTCAAAAGTCAGAATTTCGAGTTGATCTACCGGTTTTCCTATTAACCGGACAACCACAAATTGCCTCTTACGCTATTCCCAAAATGGATTCCGGTAAATCAGCAATTAAATCCGTCAACGTCAACAATTACAAAACAACTGAAATCGCGGACGTTAGTAAAGTTATCAAATCCGAGTTCAAAGAAGAGCTACCAGCAATCAAAGCTCGTGCTGCAGCATCAAGTATTTCTAAAGTTATTATGCAAGCAGCAGCTGCTGAAGCAGCCAAAAATGACGACACCGGTGCCGGAGCATTGTTACAACTAGGTACGATGCTGTACAGCTTAGGCTCCACCAGTGCCGATATCCGAACAAACGTTTTGTTACCTAATACCGTGAACGCTGTTCGAATGCCTAAAGAAGACTCATTTGTAATGAAAGCGGGAGCATTTGAAATCCCGGTAACCACAGACCCTGACGCCAAATACTCAATCGTCTACGTGCGAACCATGAACTCAGTAATCGAGCCAACAGTTTCAGTTATCAACATTCAGTAACCCTAAAAGTAGGCACTCTCCATGAAAACACCTTATATCCTTGCGCTCTTTGCCGTCACTCTTCTGTCCGCAGGCTGCCAAACAACAACACAATATATCGATAGTAGAGATCAAACTACTAATATAACAGCCGGATTATCCAACGCTGACTTCGAGAAAGCTGCTCAAGAGGCCTTGGAAGAAATGATAGCGTCCCCGCTTCTGGTACACCCTAAAGCACAAGCTGGCGGTCGCTACGTTATAGCAGTGAGTGATATTACTAATGACACTATGCAACGTATTTCAACAGAGCAAATAGCTAAGAAAATACGCGTTGGTTTACTTCAGTCTGGAAAATTCTTAGCTACAAGTGCTATTGGTGCTAACCAGGATGCACTTGTAATTGAATCTCGCAAAATGCAAGAGTCATCAATCGTAGATAAAAAAACTATGAAAGGTAATAACATAATTATGCCTGATTTCTCTCTTTCAGGAACAATAATCCAACGAGTCAACTCCCTTGATAACGGTGACCAGAAAATAGAGTACTACTTCCAATTAACGCTCACTAATTTAGACAACGGACTAGCATATTTCGAATCGGAAACGGTTATAGGAAAAGTGGCGGACGGATCCACTGTTAGTTGGTAACTCTGCAGGGGAGGAATCTCCTCCCCCCAGATGAGCTTAAAAATCCACTCCGGATGAGATAAGTAATGAATAATCATATTGTTAAAAGTGCCGCGTTAGTTGGCACCCTTCTCTTCAACCAAAACGCAATCGCTCTAGACTTTGGCTTCTCAGAAGAGAGGAGTTCGACAAATACACAAACTCATATTGAGCAACAGGCGACTCATGATCCTAACGCTAATGTGTCTGAAGGCATTACCGACTCTAAGAGAAAAAATTCAACATATGCAACGATAAGTCACAATGGTGCTGAGCAATTGGTCGAGAGTAGAATTGAAGACTGGCTAGACTCTCCAGAGGGACGCCCATTTAAACAACAAATGGCGCTTCGAAAAATCAACATCTATACGGGAGTAGCTAGTAGCCCTACCCCTGGTGTTTCTATGCAACATATGCAATCAGCATTCGATGCCGCCATGGTTAATGCTCTTGAAAAAGCAGCTGAATCACAGTTCCTAAACGTGACTGGTGAGATGGTAAAAAGCTTAATAATTGAAGATCCTCAGTTTGCAAAAGACATTTGCTCTTTAGATCAAGATCTTGAGCAATCAGATCTTATCGCTAGAAAATCTATGAACCTAGCCACTACAGCAATATCGCAAGCAATCAAAAAAAACACCGACGCTAGCGATCAGCAAATTGAAAGAGATTTGAGTCCAATTCAACATAGTGTCGCAAGAACTAGCCTAGAAGATAGTATACAAAGAGCCATCAATGAGGGTACCCAAAAACCGGTAGAGGTAGATGGTCTCTTTGTTCTTCGTTCATTTTCAAGCGTGACGGATCAAGGCGTTGCTATTCAGGGCGTTATTTTGATCGAACATAGCTTAACAACGGCATTAATTCGTCAAGCTAAAGGCTCCCGAGGAGATTTCAACCCCAAAGACTATGAAATACCAAAAGCTTTTCCAAAAATAGATGAAATGACCGATGAAAATGGCAATAACTTAGGCCTCTACACAATTCGAGACTATATAAAGTATGTTTCTCAAGACGCTTCTAGGGCCCCTTTTGGAGCCCAACTTGTGATTGATGCTAACGGTCAACTGACTTTTGTTGCAATTGGCTATAGCTCAGCAGAAACAACGAACAATGCCAGTCGAATGTCCGCTTACACAAAAGCAGCCCAAAAAAGGGCCAAGAGTATTGCCAATATCCAGATGCAATACCTTTCGAATTTAGTAGTTACTACAGAAACTACTATCAACGATAAAAACGCTTATATTGAAGAACTCGTACAAGACTACACAGACTGTTCAGCTACAGGTCAGGCCATACCAAGCATAAATACACCACTCTTGTCTAACAATATTACCTCTGTTGTCACGCTCAAAACTCAAGGAACGAGTATTGGCACTCAGCGAGATGTTATCCCGTACACAAACCCATATTTACCAGATCAAGAAACATGGTTGGGCTTCTCCTACTGGTCTCCGACCATGGAGAAAGAGATATACGAGATACAACAGGATAAAAAAAATGCACTGACAAAAAACTCTCGTAGGCTATCTGTGAGCACGAACGCTAGTGACCAATCCTCCACTGAATCAATAACAACAATTTCGGCAGATTTCTAATGAAACGTTTAATACTGATCATTTTCTTATTTATACCTTTAACTGGTAACGGAGCAACTTATGAAAAGGAAGTTACCGGTTACGGTAAAGATAGAGAAGAAGCCATTTACAATGCAAAACTGGAAGGAGTGAGACAATTTTTTGGCTCTGAATTATCTTCGGTCCAAATCCAAAAAATGACTGTTGAAACGGGAGGACTGACTGACAAAGCGGAACTATCACTCGAGAATGGTTCAACTGAAGGCTTCAAAGGCAGAATCTCTAATTACGATATTATACAGGTGGACTGTCAGGAAACTTGTACTGCCACTCTTTTACTTAGGTTTGAGAAAGATGAATCTCAGATAGAAAAAGAGAAGCTGCTCACTCGTAAAACAATTCTATTCACCAACCCTGTAGGTGAAGGGGCTATGGAGTTACAAACTGGACTACAAGCTAAGTTTGTTCAAGCTAGAAAGTTCGCTGTTGTTGAAGAAAATATACCAGGGCTAGATTATTCAGTTGAGCTCCGCGTTAAAGCTGCACGAACCAAAAAGTTTACATCTGGATCTACAAAAACAGACCCACTAACCGGCAATGTGACTTCAAATATTAAAAACAACTACAAATCTTTAATAAGCGTAGACTTCAAAGTCTATAGAACAGCTACCGGTCAAGTTTTAGTTCAGGACAACATCAAAACAACGTCTAGCAGAAATAACTTACCTCTATTAAAAAATATTACTGTTGAAAAACTGTATAACGCTATTCATGAACAAATTTTTCCTCATCGAATAGCTAAAGTTAGTGGTAATGAGGTTATCGTTGCTTCTGGAGGTGACACTATGAGAGTAGGCGATGTATACGAAGTTTACTCTCTGTCAGAAGAGATATTTGATCCCTACACTGGGGAGTCACTTGGGCAAGAGGAAACCAAAACAAGTGAATTAAAGATCACTAGGGTATTGCCCAAATTGTCTTACGCTAAAATATCCGGCAAAGGTTCAGTAAAAAAACACGATATAATCCGTAAAAAAAAGCGGATTCCATCTAAGCCTAAACAAGTAAAAGCCGACAAAACGAACACTATTAAATCACCTATCACCCCTGCAGGAAATAGTGTGGTAGATACTAAAAATGGTGGCGTTATCCTTTAGTTTCCTATGGTAACTCAGCAAACTAAATCGCTCTGCTGGGGTAGCGTATAATACTGTGACCTAAGATGAATGGTCTTCTCGCACAGAAGGCCATTCTTTTTTATTTATCTAAACCCATTCCTGAAAATCGAATACCAGACAAATGCGCCATATCCCTATTCCAAGTAGCTAAGTC
This sequence comes from Vibrio ishigakensis, assembly GCF_024347675.1. Taxonomy (NCBI): domain Bacteria; kingdom Pseudomonadati; phylum Pseudomonadota; class Gammaproteobacteria; order Vibrionales; family Vibrionaceae; genus Vibrio; species Vibrio ishigakensis. Next base: position 284,210 of record NZ_AP024882.1, read on the forward strand.
TTTTTGATTAAACTGCCCCAAGTCATTGTGTCCACATGCTCTGGCCATTACCTGCATAAGTTCTGTCGATGCTTCGAAAAAGTTCTTAAGCTGGTTAGAAGCCTTATCAACATTGAGCCTCTGACGCAGATCCTTTTTCTGAGTAGCTATGCCCGCAGGACAGTTATTGGTATTACACATTCGTGCAGCTACACAGCCAATAGACTGCATCGCACTGTTGGAAATAGCCACACCATCAGCTCCCAACGCCATGGCTTTAACAAAATCCATCGGCACGCGAAGCCCACCGGTGATAATCAAGGTCACTCGACCACTGGCTCCTACCGAATCCAAATAGGCTCTAGCCCTTGCAAGCGCGGGAATGGTTGGCACACTAATATGATCCCTAAACATCTGTGGCGCCGCACCAGTACCACCGCCGCGACCGTCTAATATGATGTAGTCTGCGCTGGCATCCAGAGCAAACTGAATATCCTCTTCAATATGGTTAGCACTGAGTTTGAAACCAACAGGAATACCACCTGTCACCTCTCGAACTCGGTCGGCAAACTTCCTAAAGTCTTCTACCGTATGTAAGTCCTTAAAGGTAGGTGGAGAGATGGCAGCTGTACCCGCTTTAATTCCACGCACTTCTGCGATTTTACCAATATTTTTCACACCTGGCAGATGGCCACCGGTACCAGTTTTAGCCCCCTGACCACCTTTAAAATGAAACGCCTGCACAGTCTTAAGCTTTGACTCTTCATAGCCAAACCCAGCACTGGCAAGCTCATAAAAGTAACGTGAATTGGCTGCTTGCTCCTCGGGGAGCATTCCCCCTTCGCCAGAGCAAATCCCAGTACCGGCGAGTTCTGCACCCTTGGCTAGAGAGACCTTTGCCTCTTCAGAGAGTGCTCCAAAGCTCATGTCTGAGACAAACAAAGGGATCTTGAGTTTAAGGGGTTTTCGAGCCTGCGGGCCTATGACTAATTCAGTCGAAACGGGAACATCTTCCATCAAAGGCTTAGTCGCCATCTGCGCCACCATCACCTGAATATCATCCCAGTGAGGAAGTAAGTGACGCGGAACGCCCATAGAGGTCATAGGGCCGTGATGCCCCATTTTCGAGAGACCTTCTCGGGCCAGTTGATGAATAAACTCCACCGTCGGTTCTTCTTTGGTTGGAGTCGCAGTAGGTATAACCTCTACGTTCTGGATCTGTACGCCAGGCCCTTCTTGGCCAACTTGATCATCGCTAAACTGCTTATGTGAACCATCGCAGAAAGGCAGATTATTCGAGTGCTTACAGCGACATAGATAGTTGTCACCGTCCTGCTCTGCCACAAAGCTCTTTGGCTTAAAGTCAGTGCTGGCGTGGGAGCCATCACAAAAGGGTTGGTTCTTGGAGAGCCCGCAGGTACAAAAGTAATACTCCTGCCCCTTGGTGAGTTCAACTTTGATCGGCTTGTTATCTGCGATGACTGGTTTACTCATAACACCCTTCCCTCTGCTCCAAGATATAAACTCATCTCAGAGTAAAGAAGATCGAACGAGTAAACGCCAGAATATGAGGTGGTTAAATACTATCGGATTCAATGATGGAAGCGAGTGCGGTGCCAATGATCATCTTATACATATGTTCAGCCTCTTGTTCATCCATGCCAAAGTAATGCTTACCCATCTTTTTCATGTTGGCTAAAATCTTCTTCGCATGGGTGCCAGAAATTCCCTGTACGCCATCCAGCACAAAAAGCTCAAAGACGTTCCTAAACAGAGGTAATTTTATCCCCTCCGCGAAAGAGTCTAGAAATGCTTCCGGCGAACTCATGTCTAAAAGAGGTAGCATTTCTGGAAAACCCCGCCCCTCAATACCCTCTAAAAAATGGGCACTGCTTGGATAATACCCTTGAATGGTACTTTTACGAGTACCCATGAATTTGGCCAAACGAGAATATGTAACCGCTTCCCAGCCTTCGGTCTTAAAAAGCTCCCAGATGTGATCGTCCAACTTCTGCTTATTTGCTTCATATTGCGCTCTTGATATACGTGCCATTGACCACTCATTCTATTAATGCGTACCTAATCCGCAAATATATCATAATAATTCTCATTAACCAATGCAGACTGTTGCCGGCTATATCCCATAAAGAAAGTCACTCTAGCCAAGCTTTGCGAAGTCTACTTTTTGAACAATACTCTATCCACTGCAATGGATAACAAGGAAAATGACATGCGACATCTACTGACTATCTTTGCGCTAGTGGTAACTGTACTAGCTATGCCTATTCAAGTACTTGCTGCGGGCCACTATGAGGTTGATTCCAAGGTTTCGACGGTAAGCTTTGCGACAATCAAGAAACAGTACATAGTTGAACCTGCTGTTATTACTGGATTGACTGGTAGCCTAGACGATTCAGGTAATCTAAAGGTAATGGTGCCACTGCAGAACCTTGATACTGGAGTATCTATCCGAAACGACCGCCTTGGTGAGCTTTTCTTTAAGGTCGCAACCCATCCAAATGTTGAAGTGATGGCTACCGTGCCTGCTGAGTTGATGAAGGGTGATATGGTGGTTACACAGGCTAAAGTTCCTGCACAGGTGACCTTGTATGGTAAGGCTCAGACCTTAGACTTTATGCTAAATATCGTACGCGCGGGTAATGTGATTTCGGTCTCTAGTGTGAAACCAGTAGTCATTGATGGTATTAGCTTTGGTATTCCGAAGGAGAGTCTAGCTGCAGTGTCCAAGACGGTTGGGGATATTGCTATTTCGTCTAGTGTTGGGGTGAATGTTTCTTTGGTTTTGAAGAAGTAGAGTTGTCGTACTGAAGTGAGCTCTGAACACTAAAGGTCCCGGCTCGAGGCCGACATCTTTATTGAGCACCCTAGCCAACGCAAATTACGTTTTCTAGCTAGCCCTTACGTAAAAATAGCGCCATTTCAGCGCTATTTTTATTTGTTAGCCGCTCACCTTTTGCAGTTGCGGTTTCATACCACCAGGCACTTTATCCAATGACATCAAAGTTAGCTGCTTGCCTTCTTGGTCTGCATTTTGGTTCTTCAGCAGTGACTGGCTCGCAGTTTTTGGTAGTTTCCACATAGCACCTGTGGCTGGGTCGACGATCAGCAGGCCGATGAAGCCACCGAATAAAATGTTACCTACATACCATCCATCAACAGATGAAGAGACTGTCACGATAGAATCTTCATAACCACCTTTGTGGTATTTAATGGTGTAGTCTGCTCCATCAAAAAAACCGTTGCTTGCATCCAAAGAGATAGTCGATGGTGTATGACCTTTACTCACTACCTGACCATTTTCATTGGTGATAGTGAAGATAGCATCGTCAGGAGAACTGGTGATTGCCATAGTGTATTGGCTATCACTAACAATCGATGCACAACCTGTGGTTGCCATCAATACACTTGCGGTAATGGTAGTTAAAATCTTTTTCATTTGTACGCCTATAAACCCTTAGCGATATTCTCTTGTGGAATATTATGCTCAATGAAGAATGTTTATAAGCGTACCGTACGCTAAAATTTTGGGTGAAATGTAATCAGTGATTGCATAAATTCAATAAATAAAACAAACAGCAATCCATCACTCATCTTTATGTTTTCATATTGATCTTAGCCGACTTAGAAGGTCTAAATAGTGCTCCTAATTGCATCCACTAAAAGACCTAACTTGTAAACAAAGTGGTCGAAACAACTCAAACCCTGCGGGGTAAGTAGTGATAAGAAAACCGCGCTATTCAAAATAATGGTTAGCCAAAGTATCGCTTTAAAAGGCTGCTTTACTGATTTGTGCCTTAGTATCTGTTGAGCAATTAATGCACCAGGCCAACCACAAATAAGAGCGAATAAATGCAACGTTGATTCTGGAGTTCGCCACTCATTATTTTCAGCTGCATTCTTGTCTATTGCATATAACATGAAGGTAAAAAAGCTCATTCCGAAATAAGCTGCCACAAACAATACATCTACATCAAAAATGAAGTAGGAACTGGCAAGACCGACAAGGAAAGTAAGAGCAAACACCAGAGGAAAAGAAAAGCTCACAGTTAGAACTTCAGCCAACCTTACATCCACAGCGCACGCATCACCGCGCCTGTCCTGGCCAATTGCAAACTCTACCTCATCGTTCACACTGGGGCGTCTACCGCCATTTACTGATGAGATATGAAAGAACAGTCTTTGATGACTTATTGGTGAGGAGATAAACCCATAACCTCTCTCATCATTCCACTCGACTACTGTTCCTTCCATCTTATTTCTCTAATATCTATATTCAGTAATTAGAGTATTTTACCTAAATTAAGTTATGAAGTAATTGAGAAAGATTATTCAGATAAATATTCAACTGAGTCGCAATAAATACGCCTAAACAGATTCAGTGGCCACTAGATATTTATTAAATTCAGACTTCATGCTCTCAACATCAAACTCTCTATTTAGTGTTTGCACATATACAGCTTGATTAATTCTCTCGTCCACAACGTTTTGATATCGATACTCCTCATCTCCCTCATAACTCACTATCAGCCCCTTCTCAGACAACTTACTCTTCAGCACTTGCGACAACTCATAGGGAGCGAGCTTCGATTCAATACGATACAGATACCCCTTTTCAATCTTCTGTCTTGCCCAATAATCACACTCATCAAGCTCTATCGGTATGCGAGTAAAGAAAAGAGCTGAGCTTTGATGCATTACAGGCTCAAGAGTGACTGGTGTATGTTTGAATTCTGGTTGCCCAGAAAACTCATCACTGTTGGGAATAATAAGAGAGCATGGCTTGCTTTGTTTGGCTGTAGACTCATTCCAATGGATAGGAATAAACAGCTGTTTTGGCATCATCTCTAAGCTTATCTGTGCTCTCACCAAGCACTTGCCCTGCTGGTTACTTACAGCGACTATCTGGTTGAATTTAACACCATATTCTTTGGCGGTTTGCGGATGGATTAGCACAAAGGGTTCAGCTTGATGTTCTGCGAGCCTAGCCGAGAGGCCGGTACGGGTCATGGTGTGCCAGTGATCGCGGGTGCGCCCACTGTTTAGCAGTAGAGGAAACGCTTCAGACACTTGGCTAAGTGGCTCGCTATGGGTTACCGCAATGAAGTTCGCTTTTTTGTCTTGAGTGAAAAAGCGACCATCAGAGAAGAATCGCTGATGAGTCAGTTCTTTTTGTACCTCTAAGACAGGCCACTGTTGAGGGCTGAGTTTGCTATAGCCTTGATCGTCTAACTTGGTGAGACCAATCAGGTTGAGGTCTCGCTCGCCATTGCTGTTTTCAAGGGTGGTGAGCTTGGCGTACTCACGGAATATCTCCCCCTCATGCAGGTAATCAAATGCCTCACCAAACCCCATTCGTTGCCCTACCTGAGACACTATCCACCAGTCCGGTTTTGCCATTCCTGGGCTTGGCAGAACGCGTCGCTGTCTCGAAATACGACGCTCTGAATTGGTGACGGTGCCAGATTTCTCGCTCCAGCCTTGCGCAGGCAACAGTAAATCCGCCATTCTCGTGGTTGCGGTATCGGCAATACAATCAGATACCACCACAAAAGGGCAAGCCTTGAGAGCGGCTTCAATCTTGGCGCTGTCTGGCAAGCTCACCATAGGGTTGGTGGCCATTATCCACACGGCTTTGATCTTCCCCTCAAGCATGGCATCGAACATATCTATGGCCTTCAGTCCCGGCTTGCTGGCAAGGTTTTCGGTGCCCCAAAAGTCACTGATAGCCCGCAAGTGTTGTGGGTTGTCATATTCCATGTGAGCGGTAAGTGTATTGGCCAATGCGCCTACCTCTCTGCCACCCATGGCGTTAGGCTGGCCCGTTACTGAGAAAGGACCACATCCCACCTTGCCTATCTTACCGGTCGCCAAGTGACAGTTGAGGATGCTATTAACCTTGTCCGAGCCCTGGCTGGATTGGTTCACACCTTGGGAATAGACAGTGACCACTTTATCCGTGGTTGCGAAGTCAGAGTAAAAGCGAGCAAGCTGAGATGCCGTCAAACCGGTTTTATGCTCGACCTCGGACTCAAGCAAAGCCGACTGCAGCGCATCTTCAAAGCCATTGGTGTTTGCTTCTATATACTCGGCATCTAGGTATCCATTGGTAGTCAGATTGGCCAATAGACCATTAAACAGAGCGACATCGGAGCCAGAGTTGATAGCCAGATGTTCATCAGCAATAGAGCATGTCTCGGTAACCCTTGGGTCTATAACCACTACCTTGAGATCTGGATTATCTTGTTTGGCTGCCCGTAGACGCTGAAACAGCACAGGGTGACACCAAGCAAGGTTAGAGCCGACTAAAATCACCAGCTCAGCCTGCTCTATATCTTCATAGCAAACCGGTACGGTATCCGTGCCAAAAGCGCGCTTATGACCAACCACAGACGAGGCCATGCAAAGGCGAGAATTGCTGTCTATATTGCTGGTTCCCATAAAACCTTTGATAAGTTTGTTCGCCACATAATAGTCTTCCGTCAGCAGTTGTCCTGAGACATAAAACGCCACAGAGTCAGGTCCATATTTTTCGATCGCTTCCGAGAACTTGTTTGCGGTTAAGTTAAGTGCTTCGTCCCAACTGACAGTTTCAGCTTTGCCTTGTTGCTTCTTAGTGGGCGCCAATAGGCGACCGTCATGGATTACCGTATCGCCCAGCGCTATACCTTTGGTGCAAAGCTTACCGAAGTTTGAAGGGTGATCTTTGTCTCCTCGAACCTCGAGCTCACCGCTTGATTTGGGTCTAGCCTCCACTCCACAGCCCACTCCACAATATGCACATGTTGTCTTGATCCAACCTTGGTTGTCCTGCACCATAGTATCGCTCCATTTCTAACTTATAAGCGATACATTGCAAAGTTCGCACCAAATACCACTAGCAATAAATAATCATTTTTAAATTAATAAAAAACAAACACTTAAAAACAAGACTAACCCTAAAGTGGTATGCAGATTTATACCCAAACAACCCCCTAAACAACCCCATTTGCACTAATGTGAGCCCAATTGCACCACCAAGGTTCATTTTTAAGCAAAAATCAGTTTTGAAACTGTACTAATCCAAAACACTACATCTTAAACCCCACAACTAAACCATTGTTTTTAATGGAATTTTAAAATTAATTTCTTAGAAAAATAAAAAAGTGGCATTCATATTGCTGGGGTGAATCCATGTACGAGTTCAAAAGTACGGGATTCAGGTATGAAGATAAGATTCTCAAAAAAGAGCCCAGGAAGGGTAACACTGGTAGGTGCAGGACCTGGCGATCCAGACCTTCTGACTGTTAAAGCACTAAGAGCGATTGAACAGGCAGAGTGCATCGTTTTCGATAACCTAGTTAGCCAAGAAATCAGAGCGCTTTTCCCTGAAAAAGCACGCTGCCTCTTCGTTGGTAAATCCAAAGGTGCGCACAGCTCAACCCAAGATGAAATCAACCAACTTCTTCTAGATTTAGCACTCTCTGGCACCAATGTGTGCCGCGTAAAAGGCGGCGACTCATTTGTATTTGGACGTGGTGGTGAAGAGATGTTGCTGATGGCTCAGAAAAACATATCTGTGGATGTGATTCCAGGCATCACCGCTGCTTCAGGCTGTACCAGTTACGCCAACCTTCCCCTTACCCATCGTGGTGTGGCTCAGGGCTGTACCTTCATTACCGCCCACAGCGATAAAGCACTCTCAATCAACTGGAAAGCACTGGCAGAACTCAACCAGACGCTAGTGATCTATATGGGCTTAACCAAGACAGAACTTATCACTAGCGAACTTAGTCAGGCAGGTATGGATGCCGCAACGCCAGTCGCCATCATTGAAAATGGCTGCACTCCAGAGCAACGCATCTTCACAGGGCAACTGCACGAACTCACCGCTCTTAAACAGCACAACCAGATCAAATCACCCGCTCTTATCGTGGTAGGCGAGGTCGTCACCATAGCTAACCAAATGCAGTGGCTGGAGCAACTTTCAGAGCGACATACCGCAGACAGCACATTTAAGTTAACGGCATAAATCAAGGAATAGAGACATGAGTAAACAACGAATCCTAGTGGTCGGAAACGGAATGGTTGGCCACAAATTTATCGATACCCTCATTGCTAGTAAGCGAGATGATCTTGAGATCATCACCTTCTCTGAAGAGCCTCGCCTTGCCTATGACAGGGTGCAATTGACCTCCTACTTCACGGGTAAAACTGCTGATGACTTGTCGCTAACCAGTGCACCTTATTACGAAGAGAATGGCATTAATTATATTCTGAGCGACAAGGTTACAAGTCTAGATACAACTGCCAAAACGGTAGTTACCGAAAGCGGCCGAGTGGAGGCGTATGACAAGCTGGTGCTTGCTACTGGCTCCTATCCTTTCGTGCCGCCTATCCCTGGCAACGATCAAGAGCACTGCTTTGTTTATCGAACTCTAGAAGACCTAGATGCTATCCAAGCTTCGAGCAAACAGAGCAAGAGTGGCGTGGTTGTAGGTGGCGGCCTACTGGGCTTGGAAGCGGCAAACGCGATTAAGAACCTCGGCCTCGAGACTCATGTGGTGGAGTTTGCGCCTCGACTAATGGCAGTACAGCTTGAAGAGGGTGGCGGCGCACTGCTAAGACGCAAGATTGAGGCGATGGGCGTATCCGTGCATACCGAGAAAGCGACCACAGAGATCGTAGAGGGTGAAAGCGCTCGCTATCGCATGAACTTTGCCGACGGCACCCATCTAGAGACCGACATGATCGTCTTTTCTGCTGGTATCAGACCTCAAGATGAACTGGCGCGGGAAACCGAGATCAAGCTTGGAGAGCGCGGCGGTATCGCAGTCAATGACCACTGCCAAACCAGCCTAGAGGATGTGTACGCTATTGGTGAATGTGCCCTATGGGAAGGACAAATCTTTGGCCTTGTAGCACCAGGCTATCAGATGGCAAAAGTAGCGGCGAGTCATCTTCTACAAGATGAAACCCCTATCCAGTTCACTCGCCCAGATATGAGCACCAAGCTGAAACTTCTTGGCGTAGATGTCGCCAGTATTGGAGAGGTGCATGGCCGAACTGAGGGTGCGCAATCCTACACCTACAGCGATGAAATTGAGCAGGTCTACAAACGCCTTATCGTTTCAGAAGATGGCAAAAAGATAGTCGGTGCTGTATTGGTGGGTGATGCTGATGCTTATGGCACGCTACTTCAACTCAAGCAGAATGACATGCCACTTCCAGAGAACCCATCGGTTTTAATCCTGCCTAATGTGGCGGACGACGAGTCTTCCGCTATGGGTGTGGACGCCCTGCCAGATAGTGCCGTGATCTGCTCATGCTTTGATGTCTCGAAAGGCGATATCAAACAAGCAGTCGCTTCTGGCTGTACCACAATGGCTGAGCTTAAAGAGACCACCAACGCCTCAACTGGTTGTGGAGGCTGCTCAGCTCTTGCCAAGCAAGTGCTAGATAGCGAACTCCTTAGCCTAGGCGTTGAGGTAAACAACAACCTTTGTGAGCATTTTGCTTATTCGCGCCAAGAGCTGAGTGACATTGTTCGTATCAACCAGATCAAAACCTTCGACGAGCTATTAGAGAAATATGGCACCGGCCTTGGCTGCACTGTATGTAAACCTGCGGTAGGTTCGATACTCGCCTCGTTCTGGAACGACTACATCTTGCAAGACGAGCATATGGAGCTTCAGGACACCAACGATATCTACCTTGGCAACATGCAAAAGGACGGCACCTACTCGGTCGTGCCACGCGTCGCTGGCGGTGAAATCACACCTGAAAAATTGATTGTCTTGGGTGAGATAGCCAAAGAATACGATCTCTACACCAAGATCACCGGAGGTCAACGTATCGACCTATTCGGCGCCCAACTCAATGACCTGCCAATCATCTGGAAAAAACTGGTGGATGCAGGCTTTGAGACCGGACACGCCTACGGCAAATCAGTGCGTACTGTGAAGTCCTGCGTGGGTAGCACATGGTGTCGTTATGGTGTGGGTGACAGTGTCAGCTTCGCTATCGATATCGAGAACCGCTACAAGGGCCTTCGCGCTCCACACAAACTGAAGTTTGCCGTATCTGGCTGTACCCGAGAATGTGCGGAAGCCCAGTCAAAAGATATTGGCGTCATCGCCACCGAAAACGGTTGGAACCTTTATGTCTGTGGTAACGGTGGTATGCGCCCACGCCATGCAGACTTGTTCGCCACCGACCTAGACGACATCACACTCATCAAATACATCGACCGCATCTTGATGTTCTACATCCGCACTGCCGATCGCTTACAACGCACCTCGGTTTGGATGGAAAACCTAGAGGGTGGGTTGGACTACCTCAAACAGGTAGTGATTGAAGACAAGCTAGGTGTGTGTGAAGAGCTTGAGAAAGAGATGGCGAGCAACATCGCCAAATACCAATGCGAATGGAAGACCACCATAGAGTCTCCGGAAAAACTCAAGCGATTCAGCCACTTCATCAACAGTGACCAAAGGGACGAGAAGCTCAAGTTTATCTCGATGCGTGAACAGAAGATCCCGAAATCATTCGAGCCAAGCGCTGAAGAAAGAATCCCAGTATTGGAACTTACGTCAAATGACGAATAGCTAAGGAGAAGCCCATGACCAACTGGCAAACCGTTTGTCGGGTAACCGACCTAACTCCGAACATAGGCGTATGCGCCCTCGTTGAAGACCAGCAAGTTGCCATCTTCAACTGCGCCCGTACTGACAGCCTATACGCCGTGGCCAATTTTGACCCAATCGGCAAAGCCAATGTGCTCTCCCGAGGAATTATCGGCTCTATCGAGGGTGAACCCTATGTGGCCTCCCCTCTTTATAAGCAGCATTTTCATCTGCAAACCGGAGCCTGTTTAGAGGAGCCCAAACAACAAATTAAGACCTACCCTGTGCGCGCCCATGAGGGCGAGATACAGGTGTCGATTTAAGAATTTAGAACTAAAGTAAAAGGATTAACACCATGGAAAATACGAAGTTCTCACTAATGTCATTTACCGGCAAGATGAAAATCTTGCACCTAAGCTGGATTGCTTTTTTTATTACCTTTGTGGTTTGGTTTAACTTTGCACCGCTACTACAGATGGTAAAAGAGACCCTAGGCCTCTCCACTCAAGAAGTAAAAACCCTTTTGATCCTGAACGTGGCGCTTACCATACCTGCGCGCGTCATCATAGGTATGCTTACCGACAGATTCGGGCCTAGATTGGTCTACTCAGCACTGCTCGCTGTCTGCTCCATTCCCTGCTTTATGTTTGCCTTTGCCGACTCCTTCATGCAGGCCGCTATTGCGCGCTTCATGCTAGGTTTCATTGGCGCGGGCTTCGTAGTGGGTATCCGTCTGGTATCTGAGTGGTTCCCGCACAACGAGCTAGGTACCGCTGAAGGTATCTATGGCGGCTGGGGTAACTTTGGTTCGGCAGCTGCAGCCTTTACTCTACCAACAGTGGCTCTGCTATTTGGTGGTGACGAGGGCTGGCGTTACGCTATCGCTTCTACCGGTCTTATTAGCTTGCTGTTCTCGTTCGTCTTCTACAAGAACGTATCCGATACACCAAAGGGCTCAACCTATTTCAGACCTAAGCACCTTTCTGCGATGGAAGTAACCTCAAAGGGTGATTTTTACTTCCTGCTACTGATGAAGATCCCTATGTATGCGGTATTGGGTCTACTGGCATGGAAACTGTCATCAAGCGGTATCGGTATGCTGTCTGACTTAGTAGTTAACTCTATCTATGGCGGCCTAGTGGCTCTATATCTTCTTGAAGCTAGCCAAGTATGGAAGGTAAACAAGAACATTTTCAAAGAGCCTGTTGAGGAGATCCATCAGTATAAATTCAAGCAAGTTGCAGTTCTTAACGTCCTTTACTTCGCCACTTTCGGTTCTGAGCTTGCTGTTGTTTCGATGTTGCCTCTGTTCTTCTCTGAGACCTTTGAGCTGACGCCGGTTCTAGCTGGTATGGTGGCTTCTGCCTACGCCTTCATGAACCTGATGTCTCGTCCAGGTGGCGGTTGGATCTCGGATAAGTTTGGCCGTAAGCCTACCCTGCTAATTCTAACTGCAGGTCTTGCTGTAGGTTACTTCCTAATGGGTCAGGTAGATAGCCAATGGCCAATCTGGCTAGCTGTTGTAGCCGCTATGGTGTGTTCATTCTTCGTGCAGGCTGGTGAGGGTGCAGTATTTGCCACAGTACCTCTTATCAAGCGCCGTATGACAGGTCAGATTGCAGGTATGACAGGTGCTTACGGTAACGTGGGTGCGGTAACTTACCTAACTATTCTATCTTTCGTTGACTATCAAACCTTCTTCTATGTGATTGCAGCAACCGCCGTACTTGGCTTTGCTACCCTGCTATTCATGGAAGAACCAAACGGCAAGATTGCCGAGGTTAATGAAGATGGTAGCGTTACCTTGATTGACGTATCTAACTAAAGGTATTGGAAGCCGAGCTAGCTCGGCTTCCATTCGTTTATAGGTATTACTGTGAATATGCCAATCGCAACTCTCAAAATAGAACACGGCGGTGCTTCTCTCACTGGTAAACGAGCGCAAAACCAAGACGCTATTTTGGTTAAGGTTCCGGACAACAACCAAGAACTCACGCATAAAGGCATAGTGGCCTGTATTGCCGATGGTGTTAGTTGCAGCGACCAGAGCCAGAGAGCCAGTCACACCGCTGTGGTGCAGTTTGTAAATGACTACTTCGCTACCCCAAGCAGTTGGAGCATCAAACACTCCGCCAGCAAGATACTAACCGCTATCAATAGTTGGCTTTATGAAGAAGGGAGTAAGCAAGCACTTACCCATAACAGCCTAGTCACCACCTTTAGCTGTGTGATCATTAAATCCAACACCGCCCATATCTTCCATGTTGGCGATACCCGAATCTACCTAATGCGAGATGGTGAGCTAGAACTACTCACCAAGGACCATCAAAGGGTCAATCTTGCCAAGCAAGCTTATCTCACCCGAGCCCTTGGCATGGATTCAAATCTGGATGTGGATTATCAACAGCTGAGCCTAAAAAAAGGCGATAGATTTATCCTCACCACAGACGGTGTTCACGACACCTTAGATGTATCATCACAGGTTTCCTCCGCAAGTCTAACTTCGCAACAACTCAGTGACCAACTTTGCCAAAGTGCCCTTGAAAAAGGCAGTGAAGACAACCTCAGTGCACTGGTTTTAGATATCTTAGAACTGCCAGCACAATCGCTTCCTGAGCATCAGCTTTCAGTGCTCTCTCGTTCTATCCCTCCAGCACTGGATGAAGGGCATAAGTTGGATCATTTTAAGGTTCTGAAGATCCTACATGCAGGTGCTAGAAGCCATGTATATCAGGTACTTGATGAAACTAGTGGTGAGATTCGCGTCTTAAAAACGCCGTCGGAGCAATATCGAGATGAATTGGAATTCCTAAAAGGATTTGCCAACGAGCAATGGGTTGGCACTCAACTCAAGAACAAACGGGTTATGAAGGTCTACCCGACACCTGTAGAGAGCAAGTTTGTCTACCAGATCTGCGAGCACATCGAAGGCATGACCCTTCGCCAATGGATGTACGACAACCCTAAACCTAGCCTACAACAAGCTCGTTCTATCTTAGATGAGACCGTAAAAGCTCTGCGAGTTTTCCAGCGTGCAGATATGGTTCACCGAGACCTAAAGCCTGAAAACATCATGATTACCCCAAGCGGCGAAGTGAAAATCATCGACTTTGGTGCGGTTAAGGTGAAAGGGCTCGAGGAAATAAGCCCTGAATCTCAAGATACGGTTCCACTAGGAGCGGTCAACTACATAGCGCCAGAATACCTAAACACGGGCAAAGCTAACCTAGTATCAGACCTTTTCTCTGTGGCCGTGATTGGTTATGAAATGCTAACCGGAGAGCTACCTTACAAACCCAGCACTAGCCAGAATCTCAACGCTGCTAGGCATACAAAGTGGGTTTATCGGTCACTCTCCGATTACCGAGATGACATCCCAACTTGGGTTGATCTGGTATTTAGAAAAGCCACTCATCATCTGCCCAACAGGCGCTATCAAGTATTGGGAGACTTCATCGCCGATCTCTATATCCCCAATCCTGTATTGCAAAAGGAAAAAGATGAAAGCCCTTTGATTAAACGCAATCCGGTGTTGTTCTGGAAGATACTTGCACTAATGGCAACAGGGGTAGCATTGGTAGAAACCCTGATGTTAGTTTCAAAATAAAAACCTAACATTGAACTCATTTAGGCATGTAGATAATTCCAGTATGGTGCGACAAATCCTAATGAAATGTCTCAAATCAATGCACCTGTCTCCATCTAAATCATTGTTAGTCTTAGCTTTAGTCTCTTCATGTGCCAATGCCAGCGTCATCACACTTGCCTCCAAGGGAAATACGCTTCGAATTTCTCCCGCAAGCCTAAAGGTGGAATGGAACAAACTAGCGATCAATAGCGGTAATTTGCGGGTAAATGGCGAACCACAGAAAGTTACTAACTTGAGAGCCAACAACAAAACCGCAAGTTGGGTACTATCTCCAAGTCAGATATCAGCGGTCGCACGCTTAGATCAAGACCAACTGCTGCTCTCTTTCGATGCCTCTAGTCACGCAAAGATAACGCGAAATCAACCAGTTACCTTAAGTTGGTTCGACCTTGCAGAGAACAAAACTCAAACCCTACTTCTGCCATTTAGTGAAGGAATGCGAGTACCCACTAACAGCCAACAATGGGGGCAATTCTTACCGCAGGAGTATTCAGGCTCGAATACTACTCAAGACCTAAAGATGCCATTTTGGAGCGCACAACAAGGAGGTAGATTTGTTAACTATCAATTGGTTACGCCCACCAACAATGAACTCGGCTTTGACTTTGCCTCACAAAAAATAGATATGAGGGCAGACCACCAATTTACATCTCTCAATCAAAGCCAAACCTTTATGGTCAAAATCACCTTGGGTAAGGATTCTCTCAGTGGGGCTAGGTCCTATCGCCAGTGGCGAGTCGAACATAAACAGTCACATAGCCTAGAGCAAAAACAAAAGCTCAACCCAGAAGTGGCTAAGATGGTAGGCGCGAGTCAGGTTTATCTGTTTGGCACTGGCTTGATAAGTACGATGGATGTTGCTGATTGGTGGGGACTCAATACTTGGTACACCAAGGGGTCTGGGCTCAAGCTTTCAGCCGAAGCGACTAAGGAGCTTAAACCCCTGAAAAAGGGTAAAGACTGGCTAGCTCAGTATCACAAGAGACTATTGGTTTCTGAGATTAATCGCTCTCTCAAGCAAAAGTATCCAACTCAAACACCAAGCCTTGCCGATAACACCATCAAGGCTCAATACGACTCTGCTCAGAAACAAAAACAATGGCTCGAAACCCATGCAGGCAAATATCTGCGCCCTTCAAATCAGTGGGGACAAGCCATCTCAACCCAGATGATTCACACCCTCCAGCAAGCAGGACTAAAAAAACTGTGGCTAGGCTTTGATAACTGGATGCCTGCATTCTACCAACCAGAAGCCGTCGATATGGCAAAAAATGCAGGTTATCTAGTCGCTACCTACGACTCATACAACACAGCCATTGAACGAGGAAAAAACGATACCTGGCTGACCGCGCAACTTCCAAAAGCTATGCGAGACAACTGTTATATAGAGCAAGCTGACGGGACTAAGAAGAAAGGCTTTCGAGGAAATGGCTTCTATCTCAATCCAAACTGCCATCTCGACTACGTTCAAAAACGAATCCAAGATATTGTTCAATATGGCCATTTCAATAGCCTATTCATCGACGTGGATTCAACAGGTATGGCCCGCGAAGACTATCGCGATGATAGTAATGAGCAGAGTGTTCTCGACGCCTATAACCAAAGACTAAGTTGGATAGCCGAAGACAACCACCTGATTGTAGGCTCGGAAGATGGTAACAGTTTAACTACCGCAGGTATTTCGTTTGCTCATGGACTAGAGACCGTTGGCTTTGGTTGGACAGATAAGGATATGAAGTCCAATCCAAACTCACCTTATTACCTAGGACGCTGGTATCCCGATGAAAAGCCGGATTTCTTCTTTAAACCGGCAAAGGTAAAACAGCCCTATAAAGATCTGCTGTTTGATCCCAAGTATCGCGTTCCACTCTACCAAGCTGTTTTTCACGATGAGGTGATCAACAGTCATCACTGGCACAGCGATAGCCTCAAGTTTAGTAATGTGCAGGTGGAGCGAGACCTAATTGGAATGCTCTACAACATCCCAGCGATGGTGCATCTCACCACTGATGAAGCAAGCTCACCAAAGAGCAAACGCATTGCGGCACTAGTGCATTACCAAGATGGGTACCTACCAATACACCAACAGCTCTGGAACAAACAGCTAGTTGGTTTTAAATGGCTAGATAAAATCGGTGAGGTGCAGCAAACCAGTTTCAGCGACGGCAGCACTATCACGGCCAACTTTACCGCAGAAGCATTTACTTTGGGCGATAACACTACTCCCGCTCGTTCCATGCTGGCTAAACTAGCCAATGGAAAAACAGTGCTTTGGTCATCTAAATAACGAGCGCAAAAAAGGGATTAGCCTCAGCTAATCCCTTTTATCGCATAAGCGAACAGAAGCCCTACTTAGCTACATTCCCAGCAACATTTAGCGCGTCCCAAGTGCGGGCAAATGGTGGCGCATAGCAGAAATCTAGATAACCCAGTTGCTGAGTTGTCATCCTAGCGGTAATAGCAACGGCCAGTGCGTTAACACGACTGACAGCCCCCTTCTTACCAACTATCTCTCCACCAAGAATCACTTTCGTGTGAGGGTGATAGATAAGCTTTATCTTGATGTCTTCCTGACCAGGGTAGTAATCAGTTTGGTTTTTATCAGAGATAACTGAAGTCTTATACTCAATCCCGTGCTCAATCGCCATAGATTCAGTGACTCCAGTGCAAGCCAACTCGTAATCCAATACCTTTAAGCACGAAGAGCCTAAGAAGCCCTCTAAAAATACATCTTTACCAGCTAGATGGTCAGCCATCATGCGTGCTTGCTTGTTAGCGGTAGTCGCTAATGGCAGATAAACGGATTCTCCTAGAGAAAGATGATGTGCTACTGCACAATCTCCTACAGCATAAATGTGGGGTTCATTTGTCTGGCCGAACTCATTGACCTTAATTGCACCCGTTGCATGCTTCTCTAGATCAAACATCTCAGTATTCGGCTTAAAGCCAAGTGACAATACAATTAGATCTGCTTCCAATGAGCCTTGGTCTGTCACTATCTCATAGCCGCCATTCTCAGCATCTCTGATCTGTTCAACACTGCAATTGGTTTTAAGCTCTGCGCCAGATTCCGTAATTGCACTTTCAACAACAGAAATCATATCTTCGCCAAATTGGCGACTCATTACACGAGGGGCACGCTCCACAATTGTCACTTGTTTGCCTAAGTGCTCTGCCGCATCAAAAACCTCAAGACCGATAAAACCTGCGCCAATCACGCAGATACGCTTGTTGCTTGGCTTAGCAAAGGCTTCTTTGAGCGCTAGCCCATCTTCTTGAGAGGTCAGAGTGAACACACCTTCAGGATTGCACTCACCAAAGTTAGGCACGATTGGGCGAGCGCCGGTGCTGATAATGAGCTTGTCATATTGCACGCTTTCTCGATTGCCGTTTTTCACTACCTCAACGGTTTTGTCTGCGTTATTGATTGCTACAACTTCGCTGTTCACGCGCAGATCCAGCCCAGACTTGATTGCCTGCTCTGGAGTACGTGAAATCATGCGCTCAGTATCATCAAACATACCGCCAACAAAGTAAGGCAGACCACAGCCACCGAAAGAGATGTACTCTCGCTTTTCAATAACTACCACGTCATCACTCGGCTGGTTACGCTTATATTTTGCTGCAAAGCTCATTCCAGCTGCGTTACCGCCAACTACCACAATTCTCATTTCTAAAACCTTAACTAACAAAGAGGGCCGAAGCCCTCTTAAAAATTACTTCTTAATGGTTAAGCAACCGCTTGTTCTGGGTCGCGAGACTCTGGGATATGTTCAGAGTCGTAACGCTCTTTATCTAGCGTGCCGTTACTCTTCGCTGTCATAACACCCGATAGCATGGAGCCAGAAATGTTAAGGGCTGTACGGGCCATATCAATCAATGCTTCGATAGACACCAGGATAGCCACGACAGTAATATCCAACCCCATGATGGTTAGTACCGCTACTGCGGCAAATGTTGCACCGCCACCAACACCAGCGATACCGAAAGATGCAATCGCAATTACCGCAATCAACTGAAGAATGAAGCCAAGGTCAACTGGAATACCCATAACTTGTGCCGCCATGATAGCTAGCATCGCTGGATAGATACCCGCACAACCGTTCTGACCAATACTCGTACCGAAAGTCGCAGACATGTTCGCAGTTTCTTCATCAACACCTAGGCTACGGTTTTGAGTTTCAACGTTCAGTGGAATAGCTGCCATGCTTGAGCGAGAACCAAAGCCGAACACAAGTACAGGCCAAGACTTCTTCAC